>CACOLA010000003.1 GCA_902627935.1 uncultured Pelagibacteraceae bacterium
GTATTTACACTTTATCCAGATACTTTTCCTGGACCTTTAGCCAAAGGACTTTATGGAAAAGCGATGTCTAAAAAATTGTGGAGTTTAAACGTGATAAATATAAGGGATGCAGCAACAGATAAGCATAAAACAGTTGACGATACCCCTTATGGTGGCGGAACAGGCATGTTGCTAAAACCAGACGTTTTAGCAGACTCTATCGACCAAAATGTAAATCAAGGAGAAAGGATTTTATATCTTTCACCAAAAGGTAAAGTGTTTAATCAAAAACTTGCTAAAGATCTATCATTAGAAAAATCCTTTTCTTTAATTTGTGGCCATTTTGAAGGAGTTGATGAGAGAGTGCTATCTACAAGAAATATTGAAGAGATAAGTATAGGAGACTATGTATTGTCTGGAGGAGAAACTGCTGCGCTGGTAGTGATTGATAGTGTATTGAGACTTTTGCCTGGAGTTTTAGGAAATGATAAATCCTCATTTGATGAAACCTTTGAGAATGGTCTTTTAGAGTATCCTCAATATACAAAACCCCAAATATGGGAGGAAAAATCTGTTCCTGAGGTGCTATTATCTGGTGATCACGCTAAAATTAAAGACTGGCGTTTATCTCAATCAGAGGCTATAACACGCGACCGAAGACCGGATTTGTGGCACAAATATAAAAAAAATTAATTTGATAAATATTAAAATGAAAACAATTGAAGAGATAAACCAAAATAACGTTAAAAAAATTCTTTCAGAAAAAAAGATCCCTGATTTTTTTCCTGGTGATGTTGTTAAAGTAGGAGTTAGAATTACCGAAGGAAAAAAAGAGAGAATTCAATATTTTGAAGGTGTTTGTATAGCTAAAAAAAGTAGAGATATTAATTCTTCTTTTACTGTAAGAAAAATATCTTTTGGAGAAGGTGTAGAAAGAACTTTTCCACTATATGGAACAGTAATTGATTCGATCAAAGTAATTCGTTCAGGAAAAGTAAGAAGAGCTAAACTTTATTATTTAAGGGATAGAACTGGTAAATCTGCAAGGATCGCTGAAAAAATTAGAAAAAAAATTGGTATAGATATTGATGTGAAGCCTGAGACAGTAACTGAGGAAAACTTAGCACCAGTTACAAAAGAAAATGAGTCAGAAGTAGAAAAAGAGGTTTCACCAGTAGTTGAGCCCAAAAAAGAGGCAACTCCAAAAGTAGAGGTAAAAAAAGAAGCCTCTAAGGCCGAAAATAAGACTGAAAAAGAACTTGAAAATTTACAAGAAAAAAAATAATTTTTTTCTCAATGCCCAATACTCTTTATGATAAAATTTGGAATGAACATTTAGTTCATCAACAAGAAGATGGAACAGCATTATTGTTTGTTGATAGACATTTAGTTCACGAAGTCACAAGTCCACAAGCTTTTGAAGGATTAAGAAATTCTAATCGTAAAGTAAGACATCCAAAATTAACACTTGCAGTTGCAGATCATAATGTTCCAACAACTGATAGATCAAAAGGTATTTCAGATCATGAGTCTAAAATTCAAGTTGAAACGTTAGAGGCAAATTGCAAAGAATTCGGCATTAATCTCTTTGGAATGGGTGATAAGAGACAAGGAATTGTTCATGTAACTGGTCCTGAACAGGGCTTTACTCAACCTGGTACAGTAATTGTATGTGGTGACAGTCATACAGCAACACACGGTGCATTTGGTGCTTTAGCATTTGGAATCGGAACTTCAGAGGTAGAGCATGTTTTAGCAACTCAAACATTAGTACAAAAAAAAGCTAAGAATTTTCGAATAAACGTCAACGGCACTCTTCCATTAGGTGTCACATCAAAAGATGTAATTCTTCAAATAATTGGAAAAATAGGCACTGCTGGCGGGACAGGATGTGTAATAGAATATTCAGGCGATCTAATCAGATCACTCACTGTAGAGAACAGAATGACAATTTGTAATATGACAATTGAAGGTGGTGCAAGAGCAGGTTTAATAGCTCCTGATGAAAAGATTTTTAAATATTTAGAAGGTAGACCTATGTCTCCAAAAGGAAAAAATTGGGACAAAGCTCTAGAAAATTGGCAAAATTTAAATACAGACGATGGTGCTAGGTTTGATAAAGAAATAAATTTAACTGCCGATGAAATTTCGCCAATGATTACTTGGGGGACATCACCTCAGGATGTAATCACAATTGATGAAAAAGTACCAAATCCAAAATACGAGAAAGATGAGGACAAAAAAAATTCTCTAGAAAGAGCATTAAATTACATGGGTTTAAAACCTGATATGGCAGCAAAAGACATAAAAATTGATAAAGTTTTTATTGGAAGTTGTACTAATGGTAGAATTGAAGACTTAAGAGAAGCAGCAAAAATTTTAAAAGATAAGAAAATAGCCTCACATGTTCATGCAATGGTTGTTCCTGGATCCGGATTAGTGAAAGAACAGGCAGAGCAAGAAGGTTTAGATAAAATTTTTGTAAATTCTGGTTTTGAATGGAGAGAACCGGGTTGTTCAATGTGTTTGGCTATGAATGCAGATAAATTAAAGCCTGAGGAGAGGTGTGCATCAACATCTAATAGAAATTTTGAAGGTAGACAAGGCAGAGGTGGAAGAACTCATTTAGTAAGTCCAGGTATGGCGGCAGCTGCGGCAATATCTGGAAACCTTGACGATGTCAGAAAATATCAAAGTTAATATGCAAAAATTCAACACACTAAAGAGCATTCCTGCTTACTTGCCAATAGTAAATATCGATACAGATATGATAATTCCAAAGCAATTTTTAAAAACAATCAAAAGAACAGGCTTGGGTAAAAATTTATTTTATGAGATGAGATACGATAATAAAGGTGAAAAAATTAAAGATTTTGTATTAAATCAAATTCCATTTACTAATTCAAAAGTTTTAATTGCAGGTAAAAATTTTGGTTGCGGTTCATCAAGAGAGCACGCTCCATGGGCACTGTTAGATTTTGGTATAACTTGTGTAATAAGCTCGAGTTTTGCTGATATTTTTTTTAACAACTGTTTTAAAAATGGAATTTTACCTATTATTTTAGAGGATGATAAAATAAAAGAACTGTCGGAATATTCAAAAAGAAAAGAAGAAATTTCCATAGATCTTAAGGAGGAAAAGATTATTTATGGAAATAGTGAAATAGAATTTAAAGTAGACTCATTTAAGAAGAAATGTTTATTGGAGGGATTAGATGATATTGCTCTGTCTTTAAAAAAATCAGATAAAATATCTAATTTTGAAAAAAATCTTAAAGTAAAAAAACCTTGGATATTTAATGATAAAAGTTAAAAAAAGAAAAATATTGTTATTACCTGGAGATGGAATTGGCCCAGAAGTGATTAGAGAGGTAAGAAAAATAATTAATTGGCTTAATGATAAAAAGTCTCTTGATTTTGAAATAGACGAAGATCTTGCTGGAGGTTGCTCTTTTGATAAACATGGAACTCCTATTACTGATGAAGTATTTTATAAAGCTCTAGAGAGTGCAGTTGTTATGCTAGGTGCGGTCGGCGGTCCAAAGTGGGATGGTGTTGAATTTTCTAAAAAACCCGAAAGAGCTTTGTTAAAACTTAGAAAAGAATTAAAGTTATTTGCTAATTTAAGACCAGCAATATGTTTTGAGCAATTAGTTGACGCATCAACATTAAAGCCAGAGGTAGTTTCTGGTTTGGATATAATGATTGTGAGAGAATTAACAGGCGGAATATATTTTGGAGAACCAAGAGGTATTAAGCCAATTGAAAATGGTGAAAGAAAAGGAATAAACACACATACTTATACTAGCAGCGAAATAATAAGAGTTGCTAGGATTGCTTTTGATTTAGCTAAAAAGAGATCAAACAAAGTCACTTCATGTGAAAAATCAAATGTAATGGAGGCGGGACAGCTTTGGAAAGAAGAGGTTCAGGTATTACATGATAAAGAGTATAAGGATGTTGAATTAAGTCATATGCTTGCAGATAATTGTTCTATGCAATTATTAAGAAACCCAAAACAATTTGACGTTATAGTTACAGATAATTTATTTGGAGATATGCTGTCTGATCAAGCTTCTATGCTTACTGGATCTTTGGGACTGTTACCTTCAGCTTCTTTAGGGGCAAAAAATAAAGATGGTGATATGAGAGCTATGTATGAACCTATTCATGGATCTGCTCCTGATATAGCTGGTAAAGGTATAGCCAATCCTATAGCCAGTATATTGAGTTTTGCTATGGCTTTAAGATACTCATTAGACTTAGATAAAGAGGCGCAAGCTCTTGAAAAAGCTGTTCAGCACGTTTTAAATGATGGTTTAAGAACTAAAGATATTTTATCTATGGGAATGAAAGAAGTTTCAACATCAGAAATGGGCAATGCGATCATTTCAAAATTGCAATAATTAGTTAATTATCTTAAACTTATATTATGCCAATGTATACAGCACCAATTGAAGATATGATGTTTCTTTTTGAAAAATTAAGAAATAATCAGAAATACAATGAATTAGAGAAATATAAAGAAGTTACATCTGATTTGGTTAAAGATATCTTACAAGAAGCAGCAAAAATAAATCAGAATCTTATTTTACCTCTGGCTAAAGTGGGAGATGAAAATCCTGCAGTTTTAGAAAATGGCATAGTAAGAACACCTCCTGGGTATAAAGAGGCTTATAAAAAATATATTGAAGATGGATGGACCTCTTTATCTTGTGACCCAAAATTTGGAGGTCAAGGTATGCCAAAAACTGTAAGTGCATTTTTTGATGAAATGTTATCTTCGGCAAGTTTATCTTTTAAACTTTATAGTGAATTAAGTATTGGTGCTTATAATTGTATTAATCGTCATGCTTCAGACGAAATTAAGAATAAATATTTACCAAAAATAGTTGAAGGAAAATGGAGTGGCACTATGTGTTTAACAGAACCTGTATGTGGTACTGACTTAGGTTTACTTAAAACTAAAGCAAAAAAGCATTCTGATGGAACTTATAAAATTACTGGTCAAAAAATTTTTATAACTTCAGGCGATCATGATTTAACTGAGAATATTATTCATTTAGTTTTAGCTAGAGCTGATGATTCTCCTGCAGGCACAAAAGGGATAAGTTTATTTTTGGTACCAAAGTTTATTGTTAAAGATGATGGAGCTATAGGACCTAGGAATGGAATATCTACGGGATCAATTGAAACAAAAATGGGCATAAAAGGGTCTGCAACTTGTGTTTTAAATTTTGATGATGCGACTGGTTACATGATAGGTGATAAAGAAAAAGGTTTAAGTGCTATGTTTACCATGATGAATCTCGAAAGAATAGTTGTTGGTATTCAAGGGTTGGGAATTTCAGAGATTGCTTATCAAAATTCTCTTTCATATGCAAAAGAGAGAAAACAAGGAAAAACCAATGACTCAAAATCTAAAAATGGAGCTGATTTAATAATTGAGCATGCTGATATTAGAAGATCGTTGTTAAATATGAAATCAATAATTGAAGGCGAAAGGGCTTTATGTTTTTGGTTGTCTCAACAAACTGAAGTAAGTTTATATCACCCAAATGATAAAGTTCGTGAAGAGGCATCAGAATATGTATCTTTAATGACACCTGTAGTTAAATCATTATTTACTGATTTAGCTATGGAAATTACCAGTGATGCCATGCAAATTTATGGAGGATATGGTTACACTAAAGATCAGGGTATCGAGCAATTATATAGAGATAATAGAATAACACCTATATACGAGGGCACTAATTCAGTACAAGCAGCTGATTTAGTTTTTAGAAAATTATCTAATAAAAACGGTAATGTAGTAAATAAATTTTTAAAACAAGTAAAATCTGAATGTAATTCAGATAATGAAAAAATTAAACCATTCATCTCTGAATTTAATAATTATTTAGCTATTTTAGAAAAATTTAGTGATTGGATGGTCAATAAAGCACAAACTGAAAAAGACGATGTAAGTGCAGCAGCAAACGATTATTTGAGAACTTTAGGTTATTTCTCTATTGCATATGCATGGATACAAGTTTTAAATGTATGTTTCAAGGAATATAATGAAAATGAAACGTTCTATCATGATAAAATAGAAACAGCAAAATTTTACTTTGATAAAGTTTTACCCAGAATTCAACAACATTATAAATCTGCAATCTCTGGAAGCTCTAATATAATGAATTTTAAATTTAATTAGAATGAATCATTACGATACTAATCTAGATAAAAATAATGCTAATTATGTTCCATTAACACCTTTAACCTTTTTAAAAAGAGCAAAAGAAATATATCCAAATTATGAAGCTATTGTTTATGAAGATCGAAAATATTCATGGGATCAGGTGTATAAACGAACAGTAAAATTTGCAAGTGCACTTAATAAGATTGGTATTAGAAAAGGAGATACGGTCTCATTTCTAGCTTTTAATACTCCTGAAATTTTCGAAGGTCATTATTCAGTGCCAATGTCGGGTGCAGTGTTAAATACTATTAATATTAGATTAGATGCTAAAACTATTGCCTACATTCTAGATCACAGCGAGGCTAAAGTATTGGTTGTAGATAGACAGTTACATGTTGAAGTTAAAAAAGCCTTAAGTTCTTTAAAAAGAAAAATTATTATAATTGACATTAATGATAAATTCGCGGACCCATCAAAGTGTGAAAAAATTGGTGACTTAGAGTATGAAAGCTTCTTAAATTCAGGTGATGAAAATTATAATTGGGAAATGCCAAAGGATGAATGGCAAGCAATTTCATTAAGTTATACTTCAGGGACTACTGGGAATCCAAAAGGCGTTGTTTACCATCATAGGGGATCGTATTTAATGTCAACTGGAAGCGCAGTTGCATGGAATATGCCAAATAGATTAAATTTTTTAACTATTGTGCCTATGTTTCATTGTAATGGTTGGGGCTACCCATGGACCGTTCCCATGTTAATTGGAAGAACTATTTGCTTAAGAAATATTGATATAAAAAAAATATTCGAGTTAATTGATAAATATGATGTTACCCATTTTGGTGGGGCACCAATCGTATTAAATATGATCACAGGAGCTCCTGAGTCCGATAGAAAAAGATTAAAACAAAAAGTTTATGTTTTAACTGCTGGAGCACCACCACCGAGTATTATATTCAAAAAAATGAAAAAGCTTGGATTTGAGGTAATGCATGTTTATGGACTAACAGAGACTTATGGTCATGTTACCCAATGTGCTTGGAATGACTCTTGGAATGAATTTGATGAAGAAAAACAAAACGAAATTAAGGCAAGACAAGGTGTAAGATATCCTAATACAGAGGGGATCACAGTTATGGACCCTGAAACAATGAAAGAAGTTCCAAAAGACGGAAAAACGATTGGTGAAATTATGATTAAAGGAAACGTAGTGATGAAAGGCTATTTCAAAGATAAAGATGCTACAGATAAAGCCATGGATGGGGGCTGGTTTCACTCTGGAGATCTGGCAGTTATGCATCCAGATGGTTACGTCAAAATTCAAGATAGATCCAAAGATATCATTATTTCAGGAGGTGAGAATATTTCCTCAATAGAAATAGAAAACACTTTAGCTAAACATCCATCAGTTTCCATTGCCGCAGTTGTAGCTAAACCTGATGAAAAATGGGGTGAGGTTCCATGTGCATTTATTGAGATGGTTCAAGACAAACCTACAACGGAAAAAGAATTAATAAGCTTTTGCAAAGAAACTTTAGCTGGTTTTAAGGTGCCAAAACAAGTAGTTTTTTGTGAATTACCAAAAACTTCAACGGGTAAAATTCAAAAATTTGAGTTAAGAAAAAAATTTTAGGAAAATAATTGATATTTCAACTAGAAAACAAAAATATTCATGCATCTGACTCCGGTCAGGGAATAGATATCAATCAAGACACGATAGTATTTTTACATGGTAGTGGTCTTTCCCATATCGTATGGTCACTAGCTGAGCAATTTTTTTCATCAAAAAATTTTAATGTACTATCCATAGATTTACCTGGCCACGGCAATTCAGATGGTCCTTGTTTAGATAGTATTGAAAAAATTGCTGATTGGTTAGAGAAAGTATTTGACAAATTAAAATTAAAAAACTTAATTTTAGTTGGTCATTCTCAGGGGTGTTTGGAAATACTTGAATATTCTAATAGATATAAAAAGAGACTTAAAAAATTAGTTTTTGTTGGAGGTTCAAATAAAATGCCAGTTCATCCAGATTTAATCAAATTAGCGCAAAATGGCGACTCAGATGCTGTCAAATTAATGATGAAATGGGGATATGAGGGTTCAAAAAAGTTTATTGGAGGTAACCCAGTTGAAAAAATAATTCAATCACCAAGAGATATTAGTGAAATTTTGGCTATTGATTTAAAAGCATGTGATAACTATTCAAATGGGTCTGAAGCTGCCAAAGGAATAGAATTTCCTTCTATGCTTATATTAGGAGAATTGGACAAAATGATTAATTTAGAGGCTGGAAAAACATTCTCTAATTTGATTAAAAATTCAACTACTCATGTAATTAAAGAATGTGGCCATATGATAATGATTGAAAAAGCATTCGAAATGAGAGAAAAGATTTTGGAATTCTTAAATAAATGAAAAGTTATCCTATAGCCAAGTCAAGAAGAGTAAGAAGTACTCCTTACACTTCAAGAATTGAAAATCAAGGTGTGACTGCCTATACGGTCTATAATCATATGCTTTTACCCGCAGCATTTGGATCGTTGGAAGAGTCTTGTGATCATTTAAAAAAGAATGTTCAAGTATGGGATGTTTCAGCGGAAAGACAAGTTGAAATTTCTGGTAATGATGCTGCTAAACTTGTTCAACTTATGACTTGTAGAGATTTATCTCAATCAAAAATAGGCAGATGTTATTATTGTCCAATAATTGATGAAAATGGAAATTTAGTAAATGATCCTGTTATTTTGAAACTTGCTGAAGACAGATGGTGGATATCCATTGCTGACTCTGATGTAATTTTCTTTGCAAAGGGTTTAGCATCCGGCAATAATTTTAAAGTTAAAATTTTTGAACCTAATGTTGATATTATTGCTATCCAAGGACCAAAATCTTTTGATTTAATGGAAAAAATTTTTGGTAAAGAAATAAATGAATTGAAATTTTTTGGCTTTGATTACTATGATTTTAAAGGCACAAAACATTTAATTGCTAGATCTGGTTGGTCAAAACAGGGTGGTTTTGAAATTTATGTTGAAGATACAAAATCTGGATTGGAACTTTACGACCAGCTCTTTAAAATTGGAGAAGAATATAATGTACAGGCAGGTTGTCCAAATTTGATTGAAAGAATAGAAAGCGGTTTGCTTTCTTATGGAAATGATTTTGATAATAATGATAATCCGTTTGAATGTGGTTTTGAAAAGTATGTTAATTTGGATACTAACGTGAATTTTTTAGGGAAAGACAAATTAATAAAGATTAAAAGAGATGGAGTTAAAAGAAAATTAATGGGTGTTGAGATTGATATTAACAAAATAAATTTAACAAAATCGCTTAATATTAAAGATGAAAAAGGAAATTTCATTGGAGAATTAAGATCTGCTTGTTATTCGCCTCATTTTAAAAAGTCTATAGGTATTGCAATGTTAAATCAGCCTTATTGCAAAGCTTCAGCCACAGGATCATTGGAAATTGATGGAAATTCAGTAGCGGTAAAAGTTTGCGATTTACCTTTCATCTAGTATAAAACTTACATCATGAATATTGCAATAGTTGGAGCAACGGGAAATGTTGGAAGAAAAACTCTAGAAGTTCTTGAAAAAAAAGAATTTTCTTTCAAAAATCTCTACTTAGTTGCCTCGTCAAAAAGCGTTGGAAAAAAAATTAATTTTCAAGGCAAAGATATTGAAGTGGTTGAATTAGAAAATTTTGATTTTTCAAAAGTTAAAATTGCTTTTTTTGCAGCTGGAGGAAAAATTTCAGAAAAATTTGCAGAAAAAGCTGCAAAGCACTGTCTAGTAATCGATAACTCAAGTTTTTTTAGAATGGACCCGGATGTTCCTTTGATCGTCCCGCAGGTAAATTCAAGTGATTTAAATAATATAAAAAAAAATATTATTGCAAATCCCAATTGTTCAACAGCTCAATTAGTTATTGCATTAAAACCATTACATGATTTGTTCGTAATTAAAAGAATAGTTGTTTCCACATATCAATCTGTTTCAGGTGCTGGCAAAGCTCCAATGGATGAACTAATTAAACAAACTAAATTAGCTTTAGATGGAAAAGATATAAAATCTGAGAATTTTACAAAACCAATCGCTTTTAACGCTATTCCCCATATCGATGTTTTTTCAGATGATGGCTATACAAAAGAAGAACTTAAGATGAGCAATGAGACTAAAAAAATTTTAGATGACAAAATTCATCTAACTGCGACATGTGTAAGGTTACCAATATTTGTTTCTCACTCAGAAGCAGTGAATCTTCAATTTGAGAAAACTTTTTCTTTACAGCAAATAAAAGAAGCATTGAATAATTTTGATGGGTGTAAAGTAATAGATGAAAGAGTAGATGGTGGTTATTCAACACCATTAGAGGCGGAGGGGAAAAATGAAACTTTTATTTCCAGGATTAGAGAAGATAGAACAATAAAAAATGGATTAAATTTGTGGGTCGTATCTGATAACCTTTTAAGAGGTGCTGCTCTGAATGCAGTTGAAATAGCCGAAACGTTAGTTAAAAATGATTTTTATGGAAAATAAACCTCCTCTATCGCCTCATATTCAAATTTATAGATGGCATATTTCATCTTTAGTTTCTATCACTCATAGAATTACTGGAATCATAAATTTTGTTGGAATTACTTTTATTTGCATATGGTCATGCTTACTTCTTCTGGGAGAAAATAATTATGAGATAATTGATTTATTTTTTAAATCGTTTCTTGGAAAATTTATTATTTTAGGAATTACATGGTCTTTTTCATTTCAAATTTTAAGTGAAATCAGACATTTGATAATGGATCTCGGTTATGGTTTTGAACCTAAGATAATCAATATAACAGGGTTAATAGTAATATTTGGATCAGTAATTTTAACAGTTATTTTTTTTACATTAGGAAAAACGTTTTAATATGATCAGCGCAACTAGAAAATGGATTTTTTTAAAGATAAGTGGAGCTTTGTTAGTGCCATTGATGATATGGTTTGCTTCAAATCTTACTATGATTTATGAGAAAGAGTATATAAATGTTATAAATTTCTTTACTAATCCATTAAATAAATTTTTGTTTAGTGCTTTTATAATTATAGCTTATTTCTTCTCTGCTTTAAGTATTAGTGAGGTTTTTGAAGATTATATTACAAATGAAAAAATCAAAAATGTCGCAAATAAGCTTTTATACATCTCAGCAGTAGCAATTCCCTTAATTACAATTATATTATTGAATATTTTATGAAATCTTATCAAATAATTAATCATGAATATGATGTTGTAGTCCTTGGAGCAGGTGGTTCAGGTTTAAGAGCTGCTGTAGGATTAAGTGAAGCTGGATTAAAAACAGCATGTATTTCAAAAGTCTTTCCAACTAGAAGTCATACCTCAGCTGCACAAGGTGGTATTTCTGCTGCACTTGGAAATATGGGTGAGGATGACTGGCGATGGCATATGTATGATACAGTTAAAGGTGCAGACTGGTTAGGTGATCAGGATAGTATTGAATATTTATGTAAAGAAGCACCAAAAGCAGTAATTGAATTAGAAAAATATGGTGTTCCTTTTAGTAGAACTGATGAGGGGAAGATATATCAGAGACCTTTTGGCGGTATGACAAAAAATTATGGTAACGGAATTGTTCAAAGAACTTGTGCTGCTGCTGATAGAACCGGTCATGCGATATTGCACACTCTATATGGACAAGCCTTAAAACATAAAACTGAGTTTTTTATTGAATACTTTGCATTGGATTTATTAATGAAAAATGGAGAATGCAAAGGTTTAATAGCATGGAATCTAAACGATGGAACAATTCATCGATTTAGAGCACATACAGTCATTATTGCCACTGGAGGTTATGGAAAAGTTTATTATTCTGCAACATCAGCACATACATGTACTGGCGATGGAAATGCAATGGTATTAAGAGCGGGTTTGCCATTACAAGATATGGAATTTGTGCAGTTTCATCCAACAGGAATATATGGTCATGGTACTTTAATCACTGAAGGTGCTAGAGGAGAAGGTGGATATCTCACTAATTCTAAGGGAGAAAGATTTATGGAAAGATATGCACCAAAAGCAAAAGATTTAGCATCTAGAGATGTTGTTAGTAGATCAATGTCAATTGAAATTAATGAGGGAAGAGGAGTTGGAAAAGAGCAAGATCATGTTCACTTAAACTTAAGTCATCTAGATAAGGAAGTTATAGAAAGCAGATTACCTGGAATCACAGATGCAGCAAGATTATTTGCTAATGTGGATGTTACAAAAGAACCAATACCTGTAGTGCCCACGGTTCACTACAATATGGGAGGCATTCCAACAAATTATAAGGGCGAGGTGTTAACTGTCAACGGTACAGAAAAAACCGTTCAAGGGCTAATGGCAATCGGTGAAGCAGCGTGTGTTTCAGTTCACGGTGCGAATAGATTAGGATCAAATTCTTTAATCGATTTAGTTGTATTCGGAAGAGCAGCAGCTAAAAGAGCTGCCGAATTAATAAAACCAGGGACGCCGCACGAAGAAATAGGTGAGTCTGAAACACAAAAATGTATTGATAGATTTGATAAGATAAGAAATGCAGAGGGTAGTATTGGAACGGCTGAACTAAGACTTTCAATGCAAAAAATAATGCAATCTAAATGTGCAGTCTTTAGAACAGAAAAAACTCTCAAAGAAGGTGTAGAAGAAATTAGAAAAACATATGACGGCCTTAATTCACTGTCAGTCAAAGATAAATCATTAATATTTAACACAGATCTGGTAGAAACTTTAGAATTTGATAATTTGATAAGACAAGCTGTGGCGACTGTTGATTCTGCATACCATAGAAAAGAGAGTAGAGGAGCTCATGCAAGAGAAGATTACCCAAAAAGAGATGACCAAAAATTTATGCAACATACACTTGCTTGGTGTGATGGAAAAAATACAAAAATAACTTATAGGGATGTCCATAAAACGACATTAACAAACGATGTACAGTATTTTCCACCTCAAGAAAGAGTTTATTAATGGTACAAATAAGTTTACCACAAAATTCTAAGGTAAAAAAAGGGAAGTATTATAAAGATAAAACTGGCTCTAAAAATTTAAAGAAAGTAAATGTTTATAGGTGGGACCCTTCCACTGGAGAAAATCCAAGAATTGATACTTATGAGGTTGATATGGATAATTGTCCATCAAAAGTTTTAGATATTTTAAATAAGATTAAAAATGAAATAGACCCTACCCTTGCCTACAGAAGATCATGCGCTCATGGAGTTTGTGGATCATGTGCAATGAATATGGGAGGAAAAAATGGTTTAGCTTGTACCAAACCACATTCTGAAATTGATGGAGATATAGATATCTATCCTTTACCTCATTTAAAAGTTAAAAAAGATTTAATTGGTGATTTAGATGGTCTATACAAGCAGTATAAATCAATTGAGCCTTGGTTAAAATCGAGTTCAAAATCCGAAGCAGTTGAAATAATTCAATCAAAAGAAGATAGAGCTAAACTTGACGGTGCTTATGAATGTATTATGTGTGCTTGTTGTTCCACCTCTTGTCCAAGCTATTGGTGGAATGGAGATAAATATTTAGGACCAGCTGTTCTATTACAAGCTTATAGATGGATTATTGATAGCAGAGATGAGGAAAGACAGGCAAGATTAAAAAAAGTAGCAGATGAACTTAAATTGTATCGTTGCCATACTATTTTGAACTGTACAAGTGCATGTCCCAAGGGTTTAAATCCTGCAAAAGCAATTGCTGAAATAAAAAAAATGTTAGCAACAGCTAATATTTAAACAATAGACTAACAAGATTTTTTACTCTAAAAGATTCTATTCATGAAATTAATTGAACATTATGTAGGTGGAAAAATAATCCCCGGAAAATCAGAAAAAAAAGGAAAAGTTTTTAATCCCGCTACCGGTGAACAAGAGAAGGAAGTAAGACTTGCTTCTTCAGGTGATTTAGACCAAGCAGTAGTAATTGCAAAAAAAGCTTTTGAAACATGGTCATTAAAACCTTCACTTCAAAGAGCGAGAATAATGTTTAAATTTAAAGAGCTAATTGAAAAAAATTCTGATGAACTTACACAATTAATTGTTTCTGAACATGGAAAAGTTTATGAAGATGCAAAAGGGTCATTAACACGAGGATTAGAAGTCGTTGAATTTGCTTGTGGAATTCCACATTTATTAAAAGGAGAATTTTCAGAAAATGTAGGTACAGATGTTGACAGTTGGTCAATGCGTCAACCATTAGGTGTTGTTGCTGGAATTACGCCATTTAACTTTCCAGCTATGGTTCCAATGTGGATGTTTCCAATAGCTATAGCATGTGGAAATACGTTTATATTAAAACCATCTGAAAAAGATCCCTCTTGCGCAATAAGATTAGCAGAATTATTAAAAGAAGCTGGTCTTCCAGATGGGGTATTTAATGTGATTAATGGAGACAAAGAAGCAGTAGATGCAATTTTAATCAACAAAGATATTAAAGCAGTTAGTTTTGTTGGCTCAACTCCCATAGCGAAATATATTTATGAGAATTCAGCAAAAAATGAAAAAAGAGTCCAGGCATTAGGAGGAGCTAAAAATCATTTAGTAGTAATGCCAGATTGTGATTTAGATGGTGCTGTGAATGGTTTAATGGGTGCAGCTTATGGCTCTGCTGGAGAAAGATGTATGGCTCAGTCAGTTGCTGTAGCTGTTGGTGATATTGGAGATGAACTTGTTTCTAGATTATCAAAAAAAGCAGAGGCTTTAAAAGTTGGACCAGGAATGGACAAAAATTCTGAAATGGGTCCTTTAGTTACCAAAGAACACTTAGAAAAAGTAAAAAGTTATGTTGATTTAGGTGTAAAAGAAGGTGCAAAATTAGTTGTTGATGGAAGAAATTTAAAATTACAAGGATATGAAAATGGTTTTTATATTGGTGGTTGTTTATTTGACAACGTTTCAAAAGACATGAGAATTTACAAAGAGGAAATATTTGGCCCAGTTCTATCAGTTGTTAGAGTTAAAACTTTTGAGGAAGCTTCAAAATTAATAAATGATCATGAATATGGAAATGGTGTAAGTATTTATACAAGAGATGGAGATGCTGGGAGAACGTTTGCGAGCAAAATTCAAGTTGGGATGGTTGGTATTAATGTACCAATACCTGTTCCGATGGCTTTTCATAGTTTTGGTGGCTGGAAAAGATCTTTGTTTGGAGATAGCGCAATGCATGGTATGGAAGGAATAAAATTTTATACTAAATTAAAAACTATAACTTCAAGATGGCCTTCAGGAATTAGATCTAATGCTGAATTTGTTATGCCAACAATGAAATAATGGACGATGAGTAAAATATCTTTAATCGGTGCAGGTCAAATAGGTGGAACTTTAGCTCACTTAATTGGAATAAAAGAATTAGTAAATGAAGTTGTGTTATTTGATGTTGCAAGCGGTATTGCAAAAGGAAAAGCCTTAGATATTGCGCAATCATCATCTGTTGATGGTTTTGATGTAAAATTTTCAGGGACCAATAATTACGAAGACATAAAAGGCTCAGATGTAATTATAATTACAGCTGGAGTACCAAGAAAACCTGGTATGAGCAGAGATGATTTACTTGGTATTAATTTAAAAATTATAAAGCAAGTTGCAGAAGGAATTAAAAAAAATGCGCCTAATGCATTTGTAATTTGTATAACAAATCCATTAGATGTAATGGTAATGGCTTTTCAAAAGTTTTCTGGACTTTCTCCAAATAAAGTAGTTGGAATGGCAGGTATATTAGATAGCTCTAGATTTAAATTATTTTTGTCTGAAGAATTTAGTGTGCCAGTTAAAGAAATAGAGACTATGGTGATGGGAGGTCATGGTGATACAATGGTACCTCTTCCAAGATTTACTAAAGTTTCAGGAAAACCTTTATTAGATCTAGTCAAAGAGGGAAAAATTTCTCAAAAAAGATTAGAAGAAATAAATCAGAGAACTAGAGATGGTGGAGCTGAGATTGTAAAGTTTCTTGAAAAGGGTTCAGCGTTCTATGCCCCGGCAGCCTCAGGAGTTGAGATGGCTAAGGCTTATCTTAAAGATGAAAAAAAAATGCTTCCATGTGCTGCATACTTAAATGGTGAATATGGCATCAAAAATATATACGCAGGAGTTCCAATTATTGTTGGAAAGAATGGTGTAGAAAGAATAGAAGAAATAAACTTAGATGAGAATGAAAAATCTGAATTTCTTCATTCAATTAATGCAGTTAAAAAACTCTGGGAAGCAGCGTCTAAAATTGATCCAGATCTAGATAAATAATGAATATACACGAGCATCAAGCTAAACAAATTTTAAAAAAATTTGGAGCAACTGTACCAGAGGGTGTATTTGGCTCAACAGTTGAAGAGCTTTTAGAGAAATGTAAGTCACTAAAAACAGAAAAATATGTTTTAAAAGCCCAAATTCATGCGGGCGGAAGAGGAAAAGTTGGAGGTATTAAAATTCTAAATACTCTTGAAGAACTTGAGAAATCTGCCAAAGAGCTTTTAGGAAAAAAACTAATAACTCATCAGACTGGACCAGAAGGAAGAGAAGTTAAAAGATTATATGTTGAAGCTTCTTCAGATATTGAAAAAGAATATTATCTATCATGTTTAGTAGATAGAGCTACTTCAAAAATTGCATTTATCTCTAGTTACCAAGGCGGAATGGATATTGAGGATGTAGCAAGCAAATCACCAGATAAAATTTTGACAACTAAAGTAGAGTTAAAAGACAAAATCTCAAACGAGGAATGTGAAAAGATTATTCAAATATTTAAATTAGAGAATAATTCAAAAAATGAGGCAATATCTTTAATTAAATCAATTTATAAGATGTTTATTGAAACTGACGCAAATTTGGTTGAAATAAATCCTTTGATACTTACAAAAGAAAAGAAAATTATTTGTTTAGATGCAAAGGTTATTTTTGATAGTAACGCTCTATTTAGACATCCTGAAATTTTAAAACTTAGAGATCTAAATGAGGAAGATCCTACTGAAATCGAAGCTAGTAAGCATGGTCTTGCATATATTAAATTAAATGGCAGCATTGGATGTATGGTTAATGGAGCTGGTTTAGCAATGGCCACTATGGATATAATAAAATTATATAAAGAAGAGCCAGCAAATTTTTTAGATGTTGGTGGAGGAGCATCGAAAGAAAAAGTTTCAGCAGCTTTCAAAATAATTCTGTCAGACGAAAATGTTAAGGGAATATTAATAAATATTTTTGGTGGCATAATGCGGTGCGATATTCTAGCCCAAGGTGTTGTAGATGCTGCAAAAGAAATGAAAATCAATGTTCCTATAGTAGTAAGACTAGCCGGTACAAATTTTAAAGAAGGTAAAAAAATATTAGATAGCTCAGGTTTAAAATTAATATCTGCTGAAAATTTGGATGATGCAGCAGAGAAAATTGTAAAGGCAATAAAATAAATGTCGGTTTTAGTTGATAAAAATACTAGATTAATTTGTCAAGGATTTACAGGTTCTCATGGAACTTTTCATTCTGATCAGGCAATAAAATATGGAACTAATTTAGTTGGAGGGGTGACACCAAAAAAAGGTGGCCAAAAACATTTAGGTCTTCCAGTTTTTAATACAGTAAAAGAGGCAAAAGAGTCTGAGGGAGCTAATGCAACAATGATATATGTTCCAGCCAAATTTGCTGCATCAGCAATTGTTGAGGCGATCGATGCATCTATAGAATTGATCGTATGTATAACCGAAGGAATTCCTATTCTGGATATGTTAAGGGTTAAACAGAAATTAAATAATTCAAAAAGTAGATTAATTGGCCCTAATTGTCCTGGTATTATAACTCCTGATGAGTGTAAAATCGGCATTATGCCTGGTAGCATTCATAAAAAAGGAACTGTTGGAATAGTCTCAAGATCAGGAACTTTAACTTATGAAGCAGTTGCGCAGACCACAGAAAATGGACTAGGACAATCAACCTGTATTGGAATTGGTGGTGATCCTATAAATGGTACGAATTTTATAGATTGTTTAGATTTATTTTTAAATGACGTGAACACTCAATCAATTTTAATGATTGGTGAAATAGGCGGAACTGCTGAGGAAGACGCTGCAGATTTTATTAATAATCATAAAATAAAAAAACCAATTGTAGGATTTATAGCTGGAGTGACTGCTCCACCAGGACGAAGAATGGGTCATGCAGGAGCTATAATCTCAGGTGGTAAAGGTGGTGCAAAGGAAAAGATAAAAAAAATGGAGGATTGTGGAATAACTATGGCAAACTCTCCATCAAAAATTGGAAAAACATTATTAAATAAATTGTCTAATTGAAAAATTTCTTTCTACGTCTATAGTAACTAATAGCGATGTCATCCTCTAAAAATTTTGAATTTGAAAAAACTGCTTTTTTAAGCAAATCTAATAGTGCCTTTATTGAGGAGATGTATCTTAAATTTGTTAATAATGATCCGTCTTTACCTGATAGCTGGAAAATATATTTTGATCAGATTGGTGATGAGGCAGAAATAATTGTAAATGAAATAAATGGTCCATCCTGGAGTCCATCAAAAAAAGTATCAATTAGAAAATTACAAAATTCAAATGATGACAGCAAAAATCAAGGTGAATTAGTTTCAAATCAATCTAATGTAAATTCTATAAAGGCTGTTGCTATGATTAGATCTTACAGACAGAGAGGTCATTTAATTGCCAAATTAGATCCTCTAGGACTTTTAAAGGCAGATTATTTAGAAGAACTTCATCCTGAGTCATATGGATTTAAGAAGGAGAAATATAATGATAAAATTTTTTTAGATGGAGTTATTAATAGGCAACATTCTAGTATTTCTGAAATTTTAAAATTTTTAAGAGATAAATATTGTGGATCTTTAGGTTTTGAATATATGCATATATCAAATCCGACTGAAAGAAAATGGTTTAGAGATAGAGTTGAAAAAGCTGATGATTTTAAATTTACGCAGAATGGAAAAGAAGCTATTCTTAAAAAATTAATTCAAGCCGAAGGTTTTGAAAAATTTTTACACACAAAATATGTTGGTACAAAAAGATTTGGTTTAGATGGAGGTGAGAGTTTAATTCCTGCTCTTGAGCAAATAATTAAAATTGGTGGTCAATCAAAAGTAATGGAAGTTAAAATAGGAATGTCTCACAGAGGAAGACTGAACGTTTTAGCCAACGTTTTACAAAAATCCTATAAAAGAATTTTTAATGAATTTGCTGGAGAGATTAGTTCAAAATCAGAGGAAGACACAGGAGATGTCAAATATCATTTAGGGGCATCTTCAAACAGAGAATTTGATGGAAATCAAGTACATGTGAGTTTAACAGATAATCCGTCTCATCTTGAAGCAGTAAACCCTGTAGTCTTAGGACAAACAAGAGCTAAACAATATTTCCACAAGGATAAAGAGAGAAATAAAGTTATTCCAATTTTAATTCATGGAGATGCAGCCTTTGCAGGCCAAGGAGTTGTAGCAGAATGTTTTGCGATGTCTGGTCTTCCAGGTCATAATACAGGTGGAACTATCCACATTATAGTAAATAACCAAATAGGATTTACCACAAGTCCAAGGTTTGCAAGATCATCACCATATCCTTCTGATATTGCTAAAATGGTTGAAGCACCAATCATTCATGTTAATGGTGACGATCCGGAGGCTGTTGTTTATGCTGCAAGAATAGCAACTGACTTTAGATTAAAATTTAATAGAGATGTTGTTATAGACTTAATTTGTTATCGAAGATTTGGTCATAATGAGGGGGATGAACCGTCTTTTACTCAACCACTAATGTATAAAAAAATCCGTTCACACCCTTCGCCTATTAAAGTATATGGTGAAAAATTAATTAATGAGGGATCAATTACTGATGATTATTTTAGAAAATCTATAAAAGAATTTAGGGAATTGCTTGATGATCAATATAAAAATGCAAAGAATTATAAGCCTAAAATTGAATGGTTCGAGGGTACATGGTCAAGATATAAACCAGCAAGAGGAAAAGATAAAAGAGGCGTTACGGGTTATGATATTAAAAAATTAAAAAATATTTCAGAAAAAATAAATACAATTCCAAAAGAAATTAATATTCATAAAACAATTGCTAAAGTCTTAAAAAATAGAAAATCAAACGTCAATAATGAGGAAAAAATTGATTGGTCTACAGCTGAAGCTTTAGCCTTTGGATCTTTGTTAGAGGAAGGGTATCCAGTAAGATTAGTTGGTCAGGATTCTGGAAGAGGTACATTTAGTCAAAGACATTCAGTGTTAAGAGATCAAATAGATAATTCTCGATATGTTCCATTAAACCAAATATCTAAAAATCAAAAGCATTTTGAAATTGTAGATAGTTTTTTATCTGAATTAGCTGTTCTAGGTTTTGAATATGGCTATAGCTTAGTTGAACCCAATACACTTACAATTTGGGAAGCTCAATTTGGTGATTTTGCTAATGGTGCACAAGTAGTTATAGATCAATTTATTGCTTCAGGAGAAAGAAAATGGTCAAGAGCTTCGGGATTAGTTATGTTATTACCTCACGGCTATGAAGGTCAAGGCCCTGAGCACTCTTCTGCTCGATTAGAAAGATTTCTACAGTTATGCTCAAATGATAATATGCAAGTAATGAACTGTACTACACCTGCTAATTACTTTCATGCATTGAGACGGCAAATGCACAGGGATTTTAGAAAACCATTAATTATTATGACACCTAAATCTTTACTAAGACATAAATATTGCATTTCCAATTTAGATGATTTTAGTAAAGAAAACTCCTTTCATAGAGTTTTATGGGATCATGCAATAGATCCAAAAATTAAAGGATTTATAAAATTAAAAAAAATAAATGAAATTAAAAAAGTAATTTTATGTTCAGGAAAAATATATTTTGATTTACTTGAGGCTAGAGAAAATTTTAAACGAAACGATATTGTGTTTTATAGGATTGAGCAACTGTACCCATTTCCTGCTAAAACTCTAGTTAAAGAGCTGAAGCCATATGCTAATTATGCAAATTTTTATTGGTGTCAAGAGGAGCCAAAAAATATGGGAGCATGGTTTTCTGTAAGAGATTATATCCAATGGACATTAGATAATATAAAGGCTAATAATAATAATGTTTCTTATATAGGAAGAAGTCCAGATGCATCGCCAGCAACAGGTTATGCGAAAAGACATATTTCTCAACAAGAAGAAATTATTAATAAAGTATTTGAATGAAATGACTGAAAAAATTTTAGTTCCAGCTTTGGGAGAGAGTATAACTGAGGCAACAGTTTCTAAGTGGTTAAAGAATAAAGGTGATAAAGTAGAGGCAGATGAGCCTATTGTAGAGTTAGAAACTGATAAAGTAAATTTAGAAGTTCCATCACCAATAAATGGAACTCTATCTGAGATAATAGCTGAAAATGGCTCTACTGTTGGTGTAGGTGCCTTGTTAGGCTCTGTTTCAGAAAATACAAATAACAATGAAATGAAAGATGAAATTACAAAAATTGAACCTACTTCAATAGAAAATAATATAGTGAATTTAGAAGTTTCTCAAAAAGAACCTGAAATCTTCGAAAAAAAAGATAAAGAAAATAATTCAAATGAGGAAACGTTAATATTAACAAATGAGACTAATGATAAAAAATTATCTGATGACACGCTTGTTTTGAAAAATGAAATTAATGAAGAAAACAATTTAGATTTACATGAACAAAAAAACCAAACCCTATCACCTGCAGTAAGAAAAATTGTTACAGAAAATAAAATAGATATCAAATCTGTTAGAGGGACAGGAAAAGATGGAAGAATTTTAAAAAGTGATTTAATTAATATGATGGGCGTTCAGCCAAAGCCGTCTGAGAGAAAAGCACAATTTGGACCTGAAGAAAGAATTAAAATGACAAGATTGAGACAAACAATTGCTAAAAGACTTAAACAAGCCCAAGAAAATGCAGCATTGCTTACAACTTTTAATGAAGTCGATATGACAAGTATCATGAATATGAAAGAGGAAAATAAAGAAGACTTTAAAAGCAGATATGGAATTAAACTCGGTTTTATGTCTTTTTTTGTAAAAGCTTGTGTTGTAGCTTTGAAATCTTTCCCTGCTGTTAATGCTGAAATAGATGGAGACCATATTATTTATAAAAATTACTATAATATTAGCTTTGCAGTCGGGACCGACAAAGGTTTAGTAGTTCCAGTACTTAAAAATGCCGATGAATTATCATTTGCAGATATTGAAAAAAATATTAAAGAAATTTCAGAAAAAGCTAAAAATGGAAAACTATCAATTGAGGATCTTCAAGGTGGAACTTTTACAATAAGTAACGGTGGCGTTTACGGCTCAATGTTATCAACACCAATATTAAATTTACCTCAGTCTGGAATTTTAGGAATGCATAATATTGTTGAAAGACCGGTAGTTATAGACGGAGAGGTAAAGATTAGACCAGTTATGTATTTAGCATTATCTTATGATCACAGAATTATAGACGGACAAGAGTCAGTTTCATTTTTGAAAATGATTAAAGAAAGCTTAGAGGATCCTAGGAGATTATTTTTGGATATTTAATGTCAGAAAAATTTCAAGTAGTTGTAATTGGAGGTGGACCTGGAGGTTATGTATGTGCAATAAGACTCGCACAATTAGGTTTAAAAACAGCGTGTATAGAGTCTAGAGGTTCATTGGGTGGCACATGTTTAAATGTTGGATGTATCCCGTCAAAAAGTCTACTCAATCTTTCTGAAGAATTTCATAAAGTCAAAGGATTAGCTAATAAAGGTATAGAAGTTGGTAATGTAAAACTGAATTTGGAAAAAATGATGAAAAGTAAGAATAAAGCGGTAACTGTTCTTACAAAAGGAGTCGAATTTCTTCTTAAAAAAAATAAAGTTACTTATTTTAAAGGTCATGGAAGTTTTAAATCTAGAAATGAAATTTTAATTAAAAATGATGAGAATAAAGAAATTATTATACATTCAGAAAAAATAGTTATTGCTACAGGATCAGTCCCAGCTTCTTTACCAGGAATTAATATTGATGAAAAAATAATTATTTCTTCAACAGGAGCTTTAAGTCTTGAAAAAGTACCAAATAAAATGGTGGTTGTAGGTGGGGGATATATTGGATTAGAGATGGGTTCAGTATGGTCAAGACTTGGAACGGATGTACAGGTTGTTGAATTCTTAGATCATATTACGCCTGGTATGGATAAAGAAATCTCTCTCGAATTTATGAAAATTTTAAAGAAGCAAGGAATAAAATTTAATATGCAAAATAAAGTTGAAAAAATAAAGATAAACAAATCTGGTGCAGAAGTTTTAACAGTGGATAAAGACGGTAAAAAAAATAATTTTAAATGTGATGTAGTGCTATTGTCTGTTGGTAGAAAACCTAATACAGATGGCTTAAACTTAAAAAAAGTAGGAGTAATTCTTGATGATAAAAATAGAATTAAAACTGACAAAAATTTTAAAACAAATATTGAAAATATTTATGCAATAGGAGACGTAATTGATGGTCCAATGCTTGCACATAAAGCTGAAGATGAAGGTATAGCAGTCGCAGAAAATATTGTTGGTCAGTCTGGACACGTTAATTATGATACAATTCCTGGAGTAATTTATACAAAGCCAGAAATTGCATCAATTGGCAAAACTGAGGAACAATTAATAAAATTAAATCAAAAATATAAAGTAGGGAAATTTTCATTTATGGCTAATTCACGAGCCAAGGCCATTGATGATGCAGAAGGTTTCGTAAAAATTTTAGCAGATGAGAAAACAGATAAAGTGCTTGGCGCTCATATAATAGGTCTTCACGCAGGAGAATTAATAGCAGAAATTGGAGTAGCAATGGAATTTGGTGCAAGTGCGGAAGATATCGCCCGAACATGTCATGCCCATCCAACGTTTTCTGAAGCAGTTAAAGAAGCCGCTTTATCAGTAGATAAAAGAGCAATACACTCTTAATTTTTTTTCATATTATAAAAATATGAAATATCCGATTCTCGTACCAAATATTTTTAATCATCCTTTTACATATGAAAGTAGTTTAAATCTTAAAGTTGGTGATTATGTAATGGTACCTTTTGGAAAATCAAAAATTACCGGTGTTGTTTGGGACGAATTTGAAAAAAATAATAATAAAAATTTTAAGACCAAAAATGTAATCAAGAAATTAGACGTTACTCCGTTAAAAAAAAATACAATAAATTTTTTAAATTGGTTTGCAGAATATAATCTTATCCCAAAGGGTATGGCGTTAAAGTTAGTACTCTTAAGTAGTAATGCGGTTGAGAACAAAGAAACTCAACTTTATCAAATATTTGATAGCAAAATTAAACAAAACTTAATCAAGCTATCTAGTGATCAAAATAAATCTCTAAAAAAAATGAATGTTTCAAATAAAAAATTTAGAGTTCATGTTTTGCAAGGCACAACTGGATCAGGAAAAACTTTAGTTTATTTTGAAGCATTAAAACCACTGATAGAGAAGGGTTTTCAAGGATTAATTTTATTACCAGAAATAGGTCTAACCAGTCAGTTTGAACAAAAATTTATAGAATATTTTGGTTTCAAACCTGCAGTTTGGCATTCGGGTATTTCAAAAAAAAAGAAAGAATTAATTTGGAGTGGTGTTTCTAACAGTAAAATAAAAATAATTATTGGTGCAAGGTCTTCATTATTTTTACCATTTAAAAAATTAGGAATGATAATTGTTGATGAGGAACATGATCAATCATTTAAACAAGATGAAGGTATAACCTATAATGCTCGTGATATGGCAATCTCTAGAGCATCTTTTGAAAACGTTCCTATCAATTTGATTACTGCCGTTCCATCTATAGAAACTTTTGAAAATATTAAAAAAGGTAAATACGAGGTTTCTAGATTAAATGAAAGATATCAAAACGCAGCATTACCTAATTATGAAATTATTAATTTAAATAATACAAAACTTGAAAAACAGTCATGGTTATCCAATAAAATTATTGAAAAAGTTAATTTTCATTTAGAAAAAAAAGATCAAGTTTTGTTTTTTTTAAATAGAAGAGGTTTTTCTCCAAATGCTTTATGTAATAAGTGTTTTACAAGTTTTATATGTCCAAACTGTAGTATCAATCTAGTTTACCATAAAAATAAAAATAACTTGTTATGCCATTACTGTGGATACAAATCTGATCTTAAAAGAAATTGTACAAAAGAAGGTAATTGTGAATTTATTTTTAGTGGTCCTGGTGTTGAGAGAATTTCAGAAGAAGTAAAAAGAAAATTTCCTGGAAAAAAAATAGAGATTTTTTCAAGTGACACAATGAATAAAAAAGATTCTAAAGAAAAAATAAATAAAATTATAAATAATGAAACACATATTTTAGTTGGAACCCAATTAATTTCAAAAGGTTTTCATTTTCCAAGCTTAAATTGTATTGTAGTTGTTGATATTGATCTTTCATCTCAAGGACATGATTTAAGATGTGCAGAAAAAAATTTACAGCTTTATCACCAACTTTCAGGACGTGCAGGAAGAACAGGGAAGCCGGCAACCGTCTATTTTCAAACCTATGAAAATAATACTAAGATGATTTCAGAAATTACAAGTAAAAATCCAGATATTTTTTTAGAAAGAGAACTGGAGATAAGAAAAAAAAATAAATTACCTCCATTTCAAAGGTTTATATCTTTAATCTTAACGGGAGATAATGAAATTAAATTAGAAAAAGAAGCTATTAATTTTAAAAATTTTATTGAAAACAAAATAGAGGGAAAAATATTAGGGCCAGTGAATGCTCCAATGTATAGATTAAAGAGAAAATTTAGAATTAGATTTTTAATTAGAGGCTTAAAATCTATGAAACTACAAAGCTCTCTTGCAAAAATTATTTCAAAATATAAATTTTCTTCCGGAATAAAACTTTCAGTTGATGTTGACCCAATTAACTTCAATTAACCATAAAAAAGAGGCCTTTTTTACGAATCCGCTACTTGAAGACATAAGGGTCATATGCTATTTAGGGCCTGATTTTTAAATAATCTTCAACATTATAGAGGAACCAAGTTGAGTAAAGACACCGGATTTTCAATAACTTCAGCTGAAAGGTATTCTCTTGCTCTTTTTGAACTTTCAGAGGAAAACAATCTTCTAAGTCAGATAGAAAACCAGTCTTCATTTATTCTTACTTTAATTGAGCAAAGTGAAGATTTTTCTAATTTGATTAAAGATCCAACTACAAGCCAAGAAGATTTACTAAAAGTAATGAATGTAATCTCTGAAAATAATAAATTTGAGTCTTTATTTAAAAATTTTTTAAGTTTTTTAATTCAAAAAAGACGTTTCTTCTTTATTGAACGTATCCTTAAAAGCTTTATTGAGATTTGTTCAAGAAAAAGAGGTGAACTTAAGGCAGAATTAAAATCAGCAAAAGAATTATCTAACGAAGAAATTGCAAAAATTACAGAGGAGTTAACAAAAAATTTTAGCTCAAAAATAAAATTAAACTACAAACATGACAAAAGTTTAATAGGAGGTTTGGTAGTACAGGTAGGAAGTACTATGGTCGATACCTCAATTAAAAATAAATTACAACAAATTGAAAATAGAATGATAGAGGCATAAATGGAAATAAATCCTTCAGAAGTTACAAAAATATTAAAAGAACAAATTAAAAATTTTGGTGATAAAGCAGAAGTCACAGAGGTTGGTCAAGTTTTATCTGTCGGAGATGGTATTGCTAGGATTTATGGTTTGGATAATGTTCAAGCTGGTGAAATGGTAGAGTTTGCAGATGGTTCAAAAGGTATGGCTCTAAACTTAGAAAGTGAAAATGTTGGTGTTGTAATTTTTGGTGATGACAGAAATGTTAAAGAAGGGGACGTAGTAAAAAGAACTGGTAATATTGTTGATACTCCAGTTGGAAAAGAATTATTAGGAAGAGTGGTGGATGGTTTAGGAAATCCTATTGATGGAAAAGGACCATTAGATAAAGGAATTAAAAAAAGCAGGGTTGAAGTTAAAGCACCTGGTATTATTCCACGACAATCAGTAAGTGAACCAATGCAAACTGGTCTTAAATCAATTGATAGTCTAGTTCCGATTGGAAGAGGACAAAGGGAATTAATTATTGGTGATAGACAAACTGGTAAAACAGCAGTTGCAGTAGATGCAATTATAAATCAAAAAAAAATCAATGAATCTGGTGATGAAAAACAAAAACTGTATTGTATATACGTTGCAGTTGGACAAAAAAGATCAACAGTAAGACAAATTCAAAAAACATTAGAAGAAGCTGGAGCTATGGAGTATACAACAATCGTTGCTGCTACTGCATCTGACTCTGCTCCTTTACAATTCTTAGCTCCATACACAGGTTGTACTATGGGTGAGTATTTTAGAGATAATGGAATGCATGCGTTAATAATTTATGATGATTTATCTAAACAAGCAGTTGCTTACAGACAAATGTCATTGCTATTAAGAAGACCTCCAGGACGTGAGGCTTATCCTGGAGATGTATTTTATCTTCATAGCAGATTACTTGAGAGAGCAGCTAAGTTAAGTGATGAACATGGCGGTGGATCACTTACTGCACTACCAATTATTGAAACACAAGGTGGAGACGTATCAGCGTTCATTCCAACTAACGTTATTTCAATTACAGACGGGCAAATTTTCCTTGAAACAGAATTATTTAACCAGGGTATAAGACCTGCAATTAACGTAGGTTTATCAGTATCTAGAGTTGGTTCATCAGCTCAAACTAAAGCGATGAAAAAAGTTTCTGGTTCAATGAAATTAGAGTTAGCACAATACAGAGAAATGGCAGCTTTTGCTCAATTTGGATCTGATTTAGATGCATCTACTCAGCAACTTTTGAATAGAGGCTCTAAACTAACTGAACTTTTAAAACAAAAACAATATTCACCTATGACTGTTGCAGAACAAGTTATTTCAGTATTTTGTGGAGTTAAAGGTTATCTGGACGATATTGATCTAAAAGATGTTGCTGAATTTGAGAATAAGATTATTGAAAAATGTAAATCAGATAAGCCTGAAATTATCGAGTCAATTTTAACTTCAGGAAAACTTGAGGAAGATAAAGAAAAATTACTTGTTGAGGTAATCACTCAATTAAAAGGAAATTTTAAATCTTAATAATTTATGGCAAGTTTAGATGACCTAAAAAAAAGAATAGCTAGTGTAAAGTCTACACAGAAAATTACTAAGGCTATGAAAATGGTTGCAGCAGCTAAATTAAGAAGAGCTCAAGAAAGTGCCGAAAAGGGAAGGCCTTATTCTGAAAAAATGAATAATGTTATTTTGAATTTATCAAATGGTATATCTGATAAAGAAAATGCACCAAAGTTATTGTCAGGTACTGGTCAGGAAAAAACTCATCTTTGTGTAGTGATGACTTCTGATAGAGGTTTATGTGGTGGATTTAATTCTAATATTATTAAAAAAGCTAAAAGTTATTTTGCAAAAATTTCAGATGAAGGTAAAGAACTAAAAATTATTACAGTAGGCTCAAAAGGAAATGATCAATTAAAAAGAGTTTATGGTGACAAAATAATTGAAAATATTTCTTTCAAAGAGTCTAAAAATGCAAATTATTTTGATGCTGACAAAGTTGGGAAAATGGTGATTGAAAAATTCGAGGCAGGTGAATTTGATATTTGTACAATTTTTTACAATCAATTCAAAAATGTAATTACCCAAATCCCTCAAGCACAGCAAATTATCCCTTTAAATAATGAAGGAGAAGAAAATAGTTCAGAAGAAAGTTATGAATTTGAACCAGATGAAGATGAAATTTTAAGCAATTTATTGCCAAAGAATATTTCTACCCAAATATTTAAGGCAATGTTAGAGAATTCAGCTAGCGAGCAAGGGTCTAGAATGAGCGCAATGGATAACGCAACCCGAAACGCAGGTGAAATGGTTGACAAACTTACTATCGAATATAATAGAAGTCGTCAGGCAGCAATTACAAAAGAACTAATAGAAATCATATCAGGAGCAGAAAGTTTATAATTATGAGCAAAGGAATAATTACACAAGTTATTGGAGCGGTAGTAGACGTGAAATTTGATGGTGAACTACCAGAAATTTTAACAGCATTAGAATGTAAAAATGGAGATAACAGACTAGTTTTAGAGGTAGCACAACACTTAGGTGAAACAACTGTTAGAACAATTGCTATGGATGCTACTGAAGGATTAAAAAGAGGGGATGAAGTTACTAATACCAATGCTCCTATTCAAGTTCCAGTTGGACCTGAAACACTTGGAAGAATTATAAATGTGATTGGGGAACCTATTGACGAAAGAGGTGAGGTTAAGACTAAAGAAAGTTGGCCAATTCATAGAGCTGCACCTGAATTTAATGACCAATCAACAGAAACTGAAATACTTGTAACAGGTATTAAAGTTATTGATTTGCTTGCGCCTTATGCAAAAGGTGGAAAGATTGGATTATTTGGTGGAGCAGGAGTAGGAAAAACAGTTTTAATTATGGAATTAATTAATAACGTTGCAAAAGCTCATGGTGGTTTTTCAGTTTTCGCGGGAGTTGGTGAGAGAACTAGAGAAGGAAATGACCTTTATCATGAAATGATTGAATCTGGAGTAATTAAAAAAGAAGGAGCTGGTTCAAAAGCTGCTCTAGTTTATGGACAGATGAATGAACCTCCTGGAGCAAGAGCAAGAGTTGCACTTACAGGGTTAACTGTAGCTGAGTACTTCAGAGATCAGGAAGGTCAGGACGTACTTTTCTTTGTAGATAATATTTTTAGATTTACTCAGGCAGGATCTGAGGTTTCAGCTTTGTTAGGAAGAATTCCATCAGCTGTTGGATATCAACCGACATTAGCTACTGACATGGGTAACCTACAAGAAAGAATTACGACTACTAACAAAGGATCAATTACATCTGTACAAGCAATTTATGTGCCTGCTGATGATCTTACAGATCCTGCTCCAGCGACATCGTTTGCTCACTTAGATGCAACGACTGTACTTTCAAGACAAATTGCAGAAATTGGTATTTATCCTGCAGTAGATCCACTTGATTCCACATCAAGAATTTTGGATCCAAGAATTGTTGGAGATGAGCATTATAGAGTAGCAAGAGATGTTCAAAGAATACTACAATCATATAAATCACTTCAAGATATTATAGCTATTCTTGGTATGGACGAGTTATCTGAAGAAGATAAACTAGTTGTAGCAAGAGCAAGAAAAATCCAGAGATTTTTATCTCAACCATTCTTTGTTGCAGAAGTATTTACTGGTTCTCCAGGAAAACTGGTTGATCTTGACTCAACTATCAAAGGTTTTGATGCAATCTGTAAAGGTGAGTATGATCATTTACCTGAAGCCGCTTTTTATATGGTTGGAACAATTGAAGAAGCTATAGAAAAAGCTAAGAAAATGGAACAAGAAGCTGCTGCTTAATGAGTGAAGAATTTAAAATTGAAATTGTAAACCCAGAAAAATCTTTTTTGATAAAAGAGGATGTTTTAGAAGTTGTGGTCCCTGCTTTTGAAGGAGAGATGGGAATATTGAAGGATCACATTGCAATAATTTCTTTTTTAAAACCTGGTATAATTACAATTTTCTCAAAAGAGGGTAATGAAAAATTCTTTGTTGAGGATGGAATTATTGAATTTAAAAATAATAATTTATCAATTTTAACAAGTTCAATATTTAACCTTAAAGATGTAAGTGAGAATAAAATTCAAGATTTATTAAAATCTGCAGAAGAGGAAATTAAAAAAGATGAAATTACTGATCAAAAAAAATATTTAGCTGATCAGAAGATCGAAGTATTAAGATCTATTAATTAAAATTTGCTCTACTTTTTTTTGTACTTCTTGGTAGACCTGTAATTTAAAATCTACAACTAAATTTGTTATTTCTTTAAGATCAACCCATTTCCAATCAAAAAATTCTGGATTTTTTGTTTTAATATTAATTTCTTTATCTTCACCAAAAAATCTCATTAAAAACCATTTTTGTTTTTGACCCTTGTATTTACCTTTCCATATAATACCTAGTAATCGGTCAGGTAAATGATAGGTAATAAGTCCTTCTAACTCTTCAATGAGTTTTACATTTTTAATACTGGTCTCTTCTTCTAATTCCCTGTAAGCTGCGCTTAAATAATCTTCTCCTTGATCAACTCCTCCCTGAGGCATTTGCCAAAAGTTTTTTGGGTTATCAATTCTTTTTGCGACAAAAACTTTATCGTGTTTATTGAGCACAACTATTCCAACACCACTACGAAGTGGAAGTTCTTTAAATTTATCCTTCATCTTATCCGTTGAGTAATTTTATAGCGTAATTAAGTTGATTGTCAGTCTTAGTTTTAATTCTGAAATCATCTCCCATTTCATTTATTTCTATATCTGGACTAACTCCTACCTCAGAAATAGATTTTCCAGAGGGTAAATAATATTTAGCAACAGTTAGTCTAATCGCTCCCTTGTTTCTCAGTGGAATAATAGATTGTACAGAACCTTTTCCGAAGCTGTTTTCACCTAAGATTATCGCTCTTTTATGGTCTTTTAAAGCTCCTGCTACTATCTCTGCTGCTGAAGCTGATCCATAATTAATTAAAACAAGAAGGGTTTTACCGTTTGTTAAATCACCTTTTCTTGCAAACCATTTTCTATTTTCTGACTTTTTTCTACTTTTTGTAGAAACAATCTCACCATTGTTTAGAAAAAAATCAGATATACGTATTGCTTGGGAAAGTAGTCCACCTGGATTATTTCTTAGATCTAAAATATAAGCTTTCACATTTTCATTTTTTTCAAAATCTTTTATCTTATTTTCTATTTGTTCATCACTATTTTCATTAAATGATGTAAGTCTTAAATAACCGATATTTTTTTCTAATAGATCAGCTTTTACTGATTGCACCTGAATAATTTCTCTAATTATTTTAAAAGTAAGAGCTTTTTTTTCTCCTCTTCTACGAATTGTAAGCTCAATACTAGAACCAACAGGTCCCCGCATTAAATCTACAGCCTCACTTAATGACTTTCCTTGCACCTGTGTTCCCTCAATTTTGACAATATAATCACCAGCTTTAATTCCTGCTTTAGACGCAGGTGTATCATCTATCGGTGAAATTACCTTCACGACACCTGACTCCATACCAACTTCAATACCTAGACCACCAAACTTTCCACTTGTCTCTGTTTTCATTTCATCAAAAATTTCTGGAGACATGTACGCTGAGTAAGGATCTAGAGATTGAAGAAGACCATTGATCGCTGAGTCCATGCTATCTGATTGATTTATTTCATCAACATATTGTTCATTAATCTTTTCAAGTACTTCACCAAATAGATCAATTTTTTTATAAATAGTTTTATCACTTGAAAATGAAACATTTGTTAAAAATAAACTATTAAGAAATAGAAATATGATTATAAAATTTTTCATATTATAATTTTTTCTTTAGGTATTAATTCTGACCATATTTTTTCTAATTCATAAAACTTTCTTTTTTCAGGGTGAAAAATATGTACTATAAGATCTATTCCATCTACTAATTTCCATTCGTTGCTATTTTTGCCTTCAATTTTTGAGTCTTTAAGCCCACTATCCTTAAATTTTTCTAAGACTTGCTCTGATAATGATTGAATATGTCTAGAGGAAGTTCCACTCGCAATTATCATGTAATCTGCCATTGAACTTTTATCTTTAAGATTAATACTTACAATATCATTTGCCTTGTTGGCATCGAGAGTTTTAATAATAGCATTTTTGAGATCTAAAATATTATCCATTAATTATTTTTTAGATTATCAAATTTTTCTCAATTGAGAAGATGAAATGTTGACTTTATTAAATTCAACAAATGTTACTTGTTCATCATATGAGCCTTTAAATGTCCTAGAATTCAGAGATCTTTTTTTATAACCGTGGCGATCAAAAACTATAAGCTTTGATTTTTTTAGAATATTTTTCCATTTATGCCATTTATGAAAATTTACAAGATTATCTGCGCCCATTAAAAAAAAAATATCAAAATTATAGTTTTTACTCAAATAATCTATCAAATCGGAAGTTTTATTTGAATTGATAATGTTTTCAAAATATCTAACTTTGATGAGATTATTTTTTCCAATAATTTTCTTACAAAACTTTATTCTATTTCTTAGATTATTTTTACTTTTATCTTTAAAAGGATTTTGATCAGTAATAGCCCATATAATTGATTTTAAGTTAAATTTTTTTAAAGCTTCCTTAGAAATTGCAATGTGTCCCTTATGAGCTGGATCAAAAGTTCCTCCTAGAATCCCAATTTTTTTTTTTATTTTTTGTTTATTTTCTAATTTTGCCATTACTTGAAACTTTGTATTTGTATGAAACAAGTTGATTTAGGCCCACAGGTCCTCTGGGTGGTAAAGCGTTAGTTGAAATTCCAACTTCACCACCAAATCCAAATTCTCCTCCATCTGCAAATTGCGTAGAAGTGTTATGCATAGCAATCGAACTTTTCACTTCTCTCAAAAATTTTTTTGCTGATTTATAATTTTTAGTTACTATAGCGTCAGTGTGCATTGTTCCATATTTATTGATATGTGTAATTGCCTCATCAATATTTCTCACAGATTTCACTGAGATAGTTGGTGATAGATATTCTTTTGACCAATCACTCTTTTTTGCTTTACTAATTTTTCCTTTATATAATTGCTTGATTTTACTATCACCAACTATTTTACATCCATTTTTTTCTAAATTAAATAAAACCTGATTGCAGAAATTGTTCAATAAATTTTCGTGAATTAAAATAGTTTCTGTAGCTCCACATATAGCTGTATTTCTCATTTTAGCATTTAAAGTAATTCTTTTTGACATCACTAAATTAGCATTTTTATCAATGTAAGTATGACATATTCCCTCAAGATGCCCAATCACAGGTATTTTTGATAAATCCTGAACTTTTTTTACTAAACTTTTTCCACCTCTAGGAATAATAACATCAATGTATTTAATCATTTTAGTCAATAAAAAATCAACTACTTTTCTATTTTTTGGGTTGATAAACTGAACGAAATTTTCATCAACGTTATTTTTTTTTAAAGCTTTTCTAAATAGATGAGTGATAATTTTATTTGAAAAATATGCTTCAGAGCCTCCTTTTAAGATTACAGAGTTACCAGATTTAAAACATAAAGCGGCAACATCCGAGGTAACATTTGGTCGACTTTCATAAATTACAGCGATTACTCCAATAGGGATTGTAATTTTTTCAATTTTTAATCCATTTGGTCTTTTCCATTTTTCAAGCATTTGATTAGATGGATCTTTTAATTTTATTATTGATTTAATTGAGTAGATAATCTGGAGAATTTTTTTTTCATCTATAGATAATCTTTCAATTATATTATTCTTTAGTTTTTTACTCTTAGCTTTTTTTATATCTTTTATATTTTCTGAAATTATCTTAATCTTATTTTTGTAAATTAATTTATAAAAATCTTTTAAAACTTGATTTTTTATTTTTAAATTTATAGTTTTAATTGATGCTTTCTTTGCTTTTTCACCAATATTAAATAAGTATTTCTTCATTAAACTTCTACCATATCATCTTTATGAACAACTTCAGATTTTGTAGTATAACCAAGCAATCTTTCAATTTCCTTAGAATGATGACCTAATATTTTTTTAACCTCAATTGATGTAAATGAACACAATCCTCTTGCACATTCTTTATTAGTTTTATCCAGAATTTTTATATGATCACCTTTATTAAATTTACCATTTACTTTTTTTATACCTGCGGCTAATAAACTTTTTCCATTTTTTAAAGCTTTTTTTGCTCCATCGTCAATAATCAATTCACCTTTAGGAGAAATTGAGCTTATTATCCATTTTTTTCTTGCATCCAGTTTTGAAACTTTAGATACAAATAATGTACAATTATTTTGCTTATTAATTCTCTCTATAGGATTTAAGTACAAACCATTGGCTATAATCATATTACATCCAGATAACTGGCATATTTTTGCTGCCTCCATTTTGGTATTCATTCCACCACTTCCTAATTCATTAATTCCTTTAAAATTTATATGTTTTAAATCTTCTCCTAAATTTTGAACTATTTTAATAAGTTTTGCATCCTTATAAAGTTTTGGATTTTTTGAATATAAACCATCTACATCTGAAAGAAGAATTAAGTTATCAGCATTTGTTATTTGAGCAACACGTGAAGCGAGTCTATCATTATCGCCATATTTTATTTCACTAGTAGCTATTGTGTCATTTTCATTTACAACAGGAATAAAATTGAGACTTAATAAATTTTCAAAAGTTCTTTTAGCATTGAGTGACCTTCTCCTTTCCTCAGTATCTTCTAGGGTAAGCAAAATTTGTGATATACTTAAATTATATTTAGCAAAAGTCTTTGAGAATAGGTTCATAAGTTCTATTTGGCCAATAGACGCAACTGCTTGACTTTTATCTAGTTTAAGATTTTTTTTATCATAATTCATTTTTATACATCCAAGAGCTATTGCTCCAGAACTTACAATTATAATTTTTTTATTTTTGACTTTTAAATTATGAATATCTTTTGCAAAACTTGATAACCATTTTTTTCTTATTTTTTTATTTTTATCAACTAGCAAGGAAGATCCTATTTTGATTACAATTATTTTAGAGTTTTTAATAGACATATGAAATTAGTTTTGCTTTGATTTTAGAGATCGATTTTTTTTCAAGTGTAGATATTACGAAAACTTCTCTTTTAATTTTTTTTGAAAATTGATTAACTATATCTGATACATGTTCCCTATCTATTAAATCAACTTTATTTAACACAATTAATTCCTTCTTTTTTAAAAGATCAGGACTATAATTTTTTAGCTCATTTTTCACTTGATTATAAGATTTTTCTAAATTGGAGACAGTTATATCTATCAAATGTAAAAGAGTCTTACATCTCTCTATATGCTTTAAAAATTGAACACCTAAACCAGTTCCCTTATGTGCACCTTCAATTAGTCCAGGAATATCAGCTAAAGTCATTTCTTTATTGTCGTATGATGATACACCTAGATTTGGATTTAAAGTTGTAAATTGATAATTTGCTATTTTAGGATTTGCGTTTGTAATGGCTGCAAGCAGACTAGATTTTCCTGCGTTTGGTAATCCTATTATACCTATGTCTGCTATTGTTTTTAGTTGTAAATAGATAGTAAATTCTTCACCAGCATCACCCTTAGTAAATTTTCTTGGAGCTCTGTTAGTAGAACTCTTAAATCTTGTATTACCTAATCCACCCTTACCTCCATTTGCAGCAACAAATTCTTCTCCAGACTTTGTAAAATCATAAATTAGAGTTCTGTTATCTTCCTCAAAAACCTGAGTGCCTATAGGGACTTTAAGAATAAGGTTTTCTCCACCTTTTCCAGTTCGATTTTGACCCATACCATTTTCACCTCTTTGGGCTTTATGATGTTGTTGATATCGATAATCTATTAAAGTATTCAAATTACGTTCTGATTTTAAGATTACAGAACCTCCTTTTCCACCATCTCCACCATCTGGACCACCATATTCAATGAATTTTTCTCTTCTAAAACTTGGTGAGCCATCACCACCGTTACCAGCTTTAATATATATTTTTACTTGATCGAGAAATTTCATAATACAACATCAATTTTAGTTGTACTATTAATTGGGTTTTACTGAAACGAAAGTTCTGTCCGCTTTTGATTTTTTGAAAACAACTTTCCCTTTAATTACTGAAAAAATTGAATGATCTTTGCCCATCCCTACATTTTCTCCTGGAAATATTTTGGTACCTCTCTGACGAACAATTATATTTCCTGGAATTACAGTTTCACCACCATATTTTTTTACTCCAAGTCTTCTTCCAGCACTATCACGCCCATTTCTAGATGATCCACCTGCTTTTTTTGTTGCCATAAGTTAACCTAACTTTTTTTTTCGTCTTTTTTAGTTGTTGTGTCGATTTTTTTAACAACATCTTTTTTTTCAGCTTCAGATAAGATTTTACCATCTTTTGAAAAAATTTTATTAATTTTTATCATCGAAAATTCTTGTCTATGGCCGTTTTTTTTTCTTGAGTTATGTCTTCTTCTTTTTTTGAAGATTAAGATAGTTCTATTTTTTCCATTCTTTACTATTTCAGCCTCTACCTTTGCTCCAGCTACAGTGGGTGAACCAATTTCGATAATCTTATCATCGCCGTAGGCAAGAATTTCTTTAAACTCTATTTTTTTTTCATTTTTTGAGTCAGTTAATTTTTCAATTTTTAAAATCTCACCTGATTTAACTTTGTATTGTTTTCCACCCGTTTGTATTACTGCGTATGACATTGTATTAGTTGTTAAATTTTGTTAGCGGCAATATAGACCCAGAGTAAGTATAGTCAAGTCGAATAAGCTAAAAATTATCCTTTAAATCTCTTAGTTTTGTGAAACTTTGTAAGTCATTTGCTCTCAAAAAGATATTACAGTCTAATTCTTCTCTAATTGTTGATGGAATTGTAGACAATCCATCAGAAATTTTTTTTTTTACATCATTTGATTTTTTTTGTAAATTTAAATTTTTTGAATCATAATTAACACAAAATTTTAAGTTGTTGAACGTGTATTCATGGCCACAATAAACTTTAGTTTCTTCTGGTAGTGATTTAATTTTTTTTAAAGAATTAAACATTTCTTCATACGTCCCCTCAAATATTCTGCCACACCCGAGAGAGAAAAGCGTATCACCCGTAAAAATTAATTTTTCATTAAAAAAATGAAAGCAAATATGACCTGAGGTATGTCCAGGCGTGTGTATTATTTTAGAAACAAAATTTTCAGCTTTCCATATTTGATTGTCTTTCAATGGTACATCTATTTCAGGTATTCTATTTAAATCATCTTCAAAACCTAGAACTATTGAACCAAATTTATTTTTTAACTCTTTATTTCCACCAATATGATCAAAATGATGATGAGTATTAAGAATATATTTTAATTTTATATTATTACTTTCTATAAATTTAATTATTGGTGTAGACTCACCTGGATCTATTACACACGCGGAATTATTATTTTCGTCAATAATTAAATAACTATAATTATCTTTAAGACACGGTATAATTTTAATTTTCATCCTATTTTTCTATTAAAAAAATGCCAAGATCTGCAAATAAATTTTTAATTCCTAAATTACCGCTATTTATCAATGAGGTACTAAGGTTATTAAGAGCTAATGATTTAAAAATTTTTATATCTTTTGATTTAACGAAATGAAAAAAATCTTTAATTGTACACATATGTAAATTAGGAGTATTATACCATTCATCTGGTAAAGTTTTTGTAATTGGCATTGTGCCTTTAAATAATAAATGAAATCTTACCTTCCAATATCCAAAATTTGGGATAGTTACTATTGCTTTTTTTCCAACTCTTAAAAGTTCATCCAAAACTAACTCAGGATTTAAAAATGCTTGAAGTGTTTGACTTAAAACAACATAATCAAATGATTTATCTGGAAATTGTTTTAAGTCTTTCTCTGCATTTCCTTCAATCACAGTTAAACCTTTTGCTATGCACTCTTGAACTTTCTCTTTTGATATCTCGAGCCCCCTGATATTTGCATTTTTGTTATTTTTTAAGAATTTCATTAGAACTCCATCTGCACATCCCACATCTAATACCTTTTTATCTATTTCAATCAAATCTGCTATTACTTTAAATTCATTCTTCATTTTTTTTCTCAGTATAAGATTTATCTAAAAAGTTTTTAAGTGCATACAAAAAGTCAGGCACATCAAGTAAAAATGAGTCATGGCCTTTATCTGATTTTATTTCAACAAATCCAACATCAGCTCCAGCTGAATTTAAAGCTATTACTATCTCTTTATTTTCTTGTGTTGGATAAAGCCAATCTGATGTAAATGAAATTATAAAAAACTTAGCTTTTGAATTTATAAATGCATCAGACAGATTTCCTTTAAATTGTTTCGCTAAATCGAAGTAATCCATTGCTCTTGTTATATAAAGGTAACTATTAGCATCAAATCTTTCCACAAAAACCGAGCCTTGATATCTTAAATAACTTTCTATTTGAAAATCAGCATCAAAACCAAATTTAAGATCCTCTCTTTCCTGTAATTTTCTTCCAAATTTTTCTTGTAAACCTTTTTTTGATAGATAAGTTATATGAGCGGCCATTCTAGCTACTGCTAATCCTTTACCAGGAATAGTATTATTTTTATCGTAGTTTCCATTTTTCCAATCAGAGTCAGCAGTGATTGCTTGTCTACCTAATTCATTAAATGCAATATTTTGTGCTGAATGACTTGATGTGGTTGCAATTGGAATTACTGTTTCTGATTTATCTGGAAAGTTGCTAATAAATTGTAGAACTTGCATCCCGCCCATAGATCCACCAGCTATTGAAAATAATTTATCAATCCCAAAATGATCAAGTAAATTATATTGTGCATTAACCATGTCATTTATTGTGATAACTGGAAAATTTGTTCCAAATATATTTTGGTTACTTGGATCTATATGACTTGGCCCATATGAACCCATACACCCACCAAGTACGTTAGAGCAAATAACGAAGTATTTGTTAGTATCAATTGCTTTATCTGGTCCCACAGCATAACTCCACCAACCATCTTTGTTAGTTATTGGATTAATACCAGTTACAAACTGATCTCCAGTTAAAGCATGAAAAACTAAAATAGCGTTATCTTTTTTAGGATTGAGTGAGCCGTAGGTTTCGTATGCTATTGGAAAATTTTTAATAGTTTTTCCACAATCCAATTTAAGTGGTTTTTTAATGATTAATGTTTTTATATGTTTCTCAGTATTCATATTTGGCCATTTTTTGAATTGTGAGAAAAAAAACTATTTTAGCGGTTTTTTTTAAGCGCTCGCAATTCAGTTAAATCAGCGCATAATTTTTTTACTAGAACTTATTTATTATGTCAATTTTATAAAGTCTCCTTATTCCCTATAATTATTTGTAATTTTATCTATAAAGGGCTCATAAATTTAAAAAATGAATACTATAAATTTTAAGAAATTTGATATTGAGGCTTATAAACCTGGTAAATCAAAGGTTAAGAGGCTAAGAAAAGTAATAAAACTCTCTGCAAATGAGTCAGCTATAGGTATAAGCCCAAAAGCCAAAAAGCTGATATTTAATAAAAACTTAATTTTAGAAAAATACCCTGATGGAAAATCTCAAAATTTAAGAAAGGAAATATCCAAATTTTATAAATGTGACTCAGATAAAATTATATGTGGTGCAGGATCTGATGAAATTATCCAGATGATCTGTCAGTTATTTTTAAATCCAAAAGATGAAGTTGTATTACCAGAATATAGTTTTTTAATGTACAGAATTTATTCAAAAATTGTTGGTGCAAAAGTTAAATTCGCTAAGGAAATAAATCTTAAAATATCTATTAAAAATATTTTAAAGAAAATTACAAAAAAAACCAAAATAGTGTTTATAGCTAATCCAAATAATCCAACAGGAACATACTTAAACAAGAAGGAAGTATTAGAACTTAGAAAAAAATTAGATAAAAGAATTCTATTAGTCGTTGATGACGCTTATGCAGAATATATGAAAAATACAGATTATTCATCTGGTCTCGCTTTATTTAAAAATAAAGAAAATGTTTTCATTTTGAGAACATTTTCTAAAATTTTTGGCTTAGCATCTTTAAGAGTTGGTTGGGGATATGGGTCTAAAAAAATAATTGATGCTTTAAATATCATAAAACCGCCTTTTAATGTAAACGGAATTGCACAACTAGCTGCTATCGAGTCTCTTAAAGATAAAAAATTTGTAAGCAATTCAATTAAACACAATTTAATTTATGCAAGAAAACTCAAGAAATTTCTTGAAAAGTATAATATTTACTCAAATGAGATTTCTGCAAATTTTCTTTTACTTGATTTTGAAAAATGCAAATATTCAGCAAAGTTTTTATATAAAAAACTTAAAAATAAAGGAATAATATTAAGATCAACAGAAGATGGCTATCAAATAAAGAATAAATTAAGGTTAACTATTGGATCTAAAAAAGAGAATCTAGAATTTATGAAAGCAGTTGAACAAGTATTAAAATTATGAAAAATATTCTGATTATCGGTTGTGGTTTATTAGGGTCATCTTTATTGAGGAGTATTAGTAAAAAAAGAATAGCAAAAAAAATATTCGTTTACGAAAAATCCAAATATAATATCGCTAAAATTAAGAAGCTAAAATTACCCGGAACAATTGTTAAATCATTAAAATATGGTGTAGTTAATTCAGATTTAATTATTTTTTGTACACCAATGAGTGAATATAAAAAGCTTATTTTAAAGATTAATAATTTAATTTCATCAAAAACTTTAATTACAGATATTGGTTCTTCAAAAATTGAAACATCTAAAATTATTGATAAATTTTTAAATAAGGGAATTCAATGGATTCAAAGTCACCCTATTGCAGGGTCAGAAGTTAGCGGACCAGAGCATGGTAAAGATAATATGTTTGAAGATAAGTGGTGTATAATAATTAAAAATAAAAATACTGTTAATCATAATCTAAACAGATTAATAAAGTTTTGGAAAAAAATTGGATCAAAAGTGGTAGTTATGCCAGCTGAAAAGCATGATAAAATTTTTTCTATAACTAGTCATTTACCTCATTTAATTGCTTATAATTTAGTTAAATCAGCTCAAGATTTTGAAAAAAAAGAGAGTTACGAGTTGATTAAATATAGTGCTGGTGGTTTAAGAGATTTTTCAAGAATCGCTGCATCAAATGAGATTATGTGGAGAGATATTTTTTTTAATAATAAAAAAAACATATCAAAAGCTATAGATTTATTTATTAAAAATTTAAATCAATTTAAAAAAGATATTATTTCTAAAAATAATAAGTCAATTTTAAAAAAACTTATTCAAACTAAAAAAGTAAGATCAAGAATAATTAAATTAAAACAAGATATTGATAAGCCTGACTTTGGTAGAAATTAATACTTAATTTTAGATATTTTTTTTATTTTAAGTTTTGCTGTTCTTTGAATCAAACTAACGGTTTTTAATATTGGCATAATTATAACTTTTTTTTTAGGTCCATAAGCATGAATTAGTTGTTTTGAATTCAAACACATAGCAACATGACCTTTCCAAAATATTATATCCCCTTTTTGAAATTTATTTCTTTTAAAACTTATTTTTGAATAATTGATTTGATCCTTAGTATCTCTTGGGTAAAAAAGATTATTATAATTAAAGTATGTTTGTAATAAAGCTGAACAATCAATACCATTAAATGTTTTTCCTCCCCAAATATATTTAACATTTAAAAATTTTTTAAAAATCTTTACAAAACTTTTCTCTTTGTAAGAAATCTTTTTTATATCGATTTTTTTGATCCATTTATTATTTTCAATTTTTACGTAATTTCCATTTTCCTCTATAACTGCTAATCTAGATCCAAAAGTAAACCAAATTTTTGTTTTGATACCAGGTCTTTTGAAAATATTTGCCTTAAGGCTATTAACCTTATAATTTGGAGTAAATTTTTGTTTGTAATATGAATTTTTTATATACCCCACATAATTATCAGATAGTGTTTTAATTTTTATCCAATTTTTTTTCTTTAATAAAATTTTAAATTTTTGACCATATATAATTTGTGAAGTTACCTCAGATAACTTTGAAGGTTTTCTGTAAATATTTGTAAAATTTTTTATGAAATAGAAATTATTTTGCACCAATTTTAATTTTGTTTTTGATTAACCACAAACAAATTAAGGAAGGAATTACCATTATCGTAGTTAAGACAAAAAATGTTCCCCAATCCCCATTTAACCAGTCAACTAGTGCTCCTGACGAAGAAGCCAAAGTGGTTCTTCCTGCTGTGCCAATTGAAGCAAGCAATGCATACTGTGTTGCTGTATAAGTTCTATCAACTAATAAAGATATAAATGCAACAAACGCTACTGTTGCAAAAGCAGCGGTGATATCATCAGCTATAACAGCTATAGCAAATAAAATTTCAGACTTTCCAGTCCATGCTAAAAATGCAAATAAAAGATTTGTTAATGCCATTAATCCTCCAGCGAAAAACATTGTCTTGATTGTTCCAGCTCTCATAGCCATAATGCCACCTAATAACGTAAATATTACAGTTGTAATCCACCCTAACCCTTTAGAATAAATTGCAATTTGACCTTTTGAAAAACCAATTTCTTTATAGAAGACAATTGACATTCTTCCCATAAAAGCTTCACCTACCTTAAATAAAAATACAAAGCCCAGTATACCTAGTGCTATTTTAAAACCATTTTTTTTAAAAAAACTTATTATTGGACCACCAATAGTACCAGAAATATAAGCTATAAAGTTTGTAATAAAATTGTTGGAACCAAGTTTTCCCCTAATTAATCTATCCGTCTCTGTTTGTTTTGCTTTTCTATCCGTCTCTATTGGTTCATGAACAAACATTAATCCAATATTCATAAAAATAATCAAACCACCTAAAACTAAAAAAGTAGCTTGCCAGTAGTCTGAAATACCCAAATTTTCAAAAAATTCAGCTGTAAACAAAGCAACAACACCGCCTAATTTATAACCTGTCCACCACCCGACAACTGCCATAGCTGCACCTGCAGCCATAGATTTTCCCTCATTTTCACTTATTTGTTCAATCCTTAATGCATCTACAGTTATATCCTGAGTTGCAGACGCTATAGCAATAATCAATCCAACAGAAATTAATAATGCCAAATTTTCTGTAGGATTGATCACACTCCAAATTATTAAACTTAATAAAATAATCACCTGCATTAAAACTATCCAGCCTCTTCTATGACCTATTTTTTTAGTTAGTAAAGGAATCTGAATTCTATCTATGATTGGGGCCCACAAATAATTAAAAGCATATACTCCAAAAATTAAACCTGCCCATCCAATTGTTGATCTGCTAAGACCTTCTTCTTTAAGCCAAAGGCTCAAACTACTCGCAATTAATACCCAAGGAAATCCACTTATTGCGCCCAATAAAAGAATTCTCATCATTCGAATATCTTTATAAATTATCAAAGACTCTAACCAGGATTGTTTTTTATTTATTTCAGACATAGTTAATTTCTCCAAAAAGATGGTAAGAATAATACTAGTATTGCGAACAGCTCGAGTCTACCTAATATCATTCCAAATGTTAAAATCCATTTTGAACTATCAGGAAGAGCTGAGAAGTCCCCATTTGGGCCAATTATTGAACCAAGCCCAGGTCCAACATTAGATATTGATGTTGCTGCTCCAGAGATAGAAGTAATAAAATCTAATCCAGTCAATGATAGCAGAGCAGTTAAAATAAAGAAAATAATAAAATACATATAAATAAATGAAATAATTGAAGATATAAATTTATTATCAATTGGATTTTTATCGTATTTCAAAATAAAAACCCCTTTAGGGTAAATAATTTTTTTTAGTTGGTTAACAATAAAAAGATACAATATTTGTATTCTAAATATCTTAACCCCACAAGTTGTGGATCCAGCACACCCTCCAATGAACATTAAAATTAAAAATAAAACTAATGTAAAACTTCCCCATGTATCAAATTCAGCATTAACATATCCTGTGCCAGTTAATATAGAAATAATGTTAAAAATTACCGATCTAAAATTAAGATCTGTTGAACTGCTTATCATCAAATATATTGATAAAATTATTATGCTAAAGATTATTATTTTAAAAAAAGTTCTTATTTGAATATCATTAAAAAATATTTTTTTATCTCCACTTATAAACTTTATGTATACAATAAAGGGTAAGCTACCTAAAATTATAAAAATCATAGCTGAAATTTCAATGGAGACGCTATTAAAAAACCCGATTGATTCATTATAATTAGAAAATCCTCCTGTTGCTATTGTAGTCATTGAGTGTGTTAAACTATCAAATAGGCTCATACCAAAAATTTTATAAGTTAAACCGCACAAAAACGTCAATGATGTGTAAATATATATTAGACGTAGTGCTATTTCTTTAGATTTAGGTAATATTTTCTCTGATGTATCATTATTTGAAATTTTAAAGAGTTGCATTCCACCAACATTCATTATTGGCATTAATGTGATGGCCATAATTATAATACCTATGCCCCCCAACCATTGAAGAATTGCTCGCCAAAGCAATATACTTTTAGGCATTTCATTTAAATTGGAGATAATTGTTGATCCAGTCGTTGTGATTCCAGACATACTTTCAAAAAAAGCATTTATGAATGAAAAGTTAGAATCTGAAAAAATAAATGGCAAAGATCCAAAAATTGCAATACTTAACCAAGATAGTGCGGTTAACAGAAAAGCTTGTTGTAAAGTCAACTTTTTATCATGGTCCAGATTAGATAAAAAAAATAATGTTCCAAAAATTATTGTAACTAAAGAAGCTCCAAAAAAAGATGAATCTAATTCTGAATATATAAATTGAAAAATAATAGGGATAAACATGAATATCCCCAGAATTATTTGTAAAATTCCAAGCGTAAAAAAAACTGTTTTATAATTAGACATTTTGAAAGAACATTATTTTATGGTAAATAAATTTCAACTCTATAAGAATTAATAAAATCGCTAATTTAACATTTTAAAAAGATATATTTGTGATTAAAAAAGAAATTTTAGAAAAAACAAGTGCCTGGCCTTTTGTTGAAGCAAAAAAAATGCTTCGAGAAAGAAAATCATTTATTGAAAAAAAAGGTAAAATCACTCTTCAAACAGGGTATGGTCCAAGTGGACTTCCTCATATTGGAACATTTGGTGAAGTAGCAAGAACTTCGATGATGGTTAATGCCTTAAGGCAACTTACAGACTTACCTGCAGAAATAGTTACTTTTTCAGATGATATGGATGGTTTAAGAAAGGTTCCTGATAATGTTCCTAACCAAGAGATGCTTAATAAGAATCTTCATAAACCATTAACCCAAGTGCCGGATCCATTTGGAAAATTTTCTAGTTTTGGAGAACACAATAATGAAATGTTGAAAGATTTTTTGAATAGTTTTGACTTTAAATATAGTTTTAAAAGCTCATCAACTTTATATAAAGATGGTTTTTTTAATTCAACTTTAAAAATTATTTTAGAAAATTACAATGGTATAATGAATATTATACTTCCAACCTTAGGTAAAGAACGTCAAAAAACCTATTGTCCTTTTTTACCTATTTGTCCAGATACAGGTCATGTATTAGAAATACCAGTTTTAGAAATTGATAAAAAAAATTCTAAAATAATTTTTGATAATCAAGGTAGAAAATTAGAATCCAGTATTCTAAATGGAAATTGCAAACTACAATGGAAAGTTGATTGGGCAATGAGATGGTACGCTCTTGATGTAGATTTTGAAATGTATGGAAAAGACCTTATTGAAAGTGCAATATTATCAAGCAAAATTATAAATTTAATTGGAAAAAAAAATCCATCCGGTTTCGCCTATGAATTATTTTTAGACGAAAAAGGCGAAAAAATTTCAAAATCGAAAGGAAATGGTATTACTATAGATCAGTGGTTGAAATATGCTTCACCTGAAAGCTTATCTTTATATATGTATCAAAATCCTAAAAGGGCAAAAAAACTTTATAAAGAAATAGTGCCAAAAGCTGTGGATGAATATCTTGATAATATTGAAAAATCAAAAAAACAAACAGAGCAACAACTTGTAATGAATCCTGTTTGGCATGTTCACAATGGAAAAGTTCCAAAAGAAGAAATGATTATGACTTTTTCAATGTTACTGAATTTAGTTGAAACAAGTAATGCTGATAACAAAGATCTATTATGGAAGTTTGTAAAAAAATATAAACCAAACATTTATGAAAAAAATTTTCCAATTTTTAATAGTTTGGTTGGTTATGCGATTAGATATTTTAATGATGTAATCAAATCTCAAAAAAAATATAAAAAACCCTCAGATAAAGAAAAATTAGCTTTAGAGGCTTTAGTAAAAACTTTGGAAAAATGTAATGATCAGATGTCACCAGAAGATATACAAACTTTAATTTATTCAACAGGAAAAGAAAATGGCTACGCAGAAAACCTTAGAGATTGGTTTAAGTTGATTTATGAAGTAGTCTTTGGTGATGAAAATGGTCCAAGGATGGGCTTTTTTATAAGTTTTTTTGGTGTTAACGAAACAAAAGAGTTGATAATTAGTAAATTAAAATAATGTATTCAAATTTAAGATCTTTAATATTTAGAATAGATCCTGAAAGAGCACACTTTTTAGCAATTCAATCTCTTAAATTTAATTTAGTTTCAAATATATTTGATGAAAATAAAAACGATCCTATATTAAAAACAAAATTATTTAAAAAAGAGCTTTGTAATCCAATCGGCATTGCAGCAGGTTTTGACAAGAGTGCTGAGGTATATAATCCTTTGTTTAAATTGGGATTTGGATTTGTTGAGGTAGGTACTGTCACCCCATTAAAACAATATGGAAATGAAAAACCAAGAGTATTTAGATTGGTAGAAGATCAAGCATTAATCAATAGGTTAGGATTTAACAATCATGGATCAGATGTAATATTAAATAGAATAAAATCTAATACAAAATTAGGTGTGTTAGGTGTTAATATTGGTCCTAATAAAGATTCTAATGATAGATTAAACGATTATTTAATTGGAATAGAAAAATTTTCTGAAGTTGCAGATTATATTACAATTAATATTTCTTCACCAAATACTGAAAATCTCAGAAATTTTCATGATGGGAATAACTTAAAAAAGTTATTAAGATCTGTATCAGAGAAAAAAAAACAGTTAAAAACTGAAATTCCTTTAGCTGTAAAGATTTCACCAGATATCAACGAAAATCAAATCGACTTAATTTCAGAAATACTTTTAGAAAATAATATAAGTGCAATAATAATTTCAAATACATCTGACGCTTCTCGAGAAACCCTTCAAAATATTCAGAAACATCAAAGAGGCGGCTTATCAGGAAAACCAATAGAAAAAAAATCAAATCTCTTAATAAGTAAATTCTATAATTTATTAAAAGGTAAAATAAAAATAATTGGAGTGGGAGGTGTTGACTCTGGAAAAGCAGCTTATGACAAATTTTTATTTGGAGCAGATTACGTTCAATTATATACTGGCATGGTATTTCAAGGCCCTAACATTGCTAGTGTGATTAAAAAGGATTTAAAAGAATTGTTAATAAGAGATGGTGTCAAAAATTTTACAGAAATTGTGGGAAATAAAACGATTTCTTAAATGTATTAAACTTGACGCCTATAAATTCTCTCCTTATATAGGTACAGTTATTATGTCAAAAAAATGCGAACTTACTGGTAAAATTCCTATGAAGGGTAATAACGTTAGCCATGCTAATAACAAGACAAAAAGAAGATTTTTACCAAACCTCAAAAAAGTCAAATTTACGAGCGAGCTCACTGGAAGAAGTTTAAGGCTTACCGTAAGTAATTCAGGTGTAAGGTCAGTTGACAAAAAAGGTAGTTTTGATGAATTCTTAAAGGCTGTAAAAAATAAAAACTTATCTCCAAGATTAAAAAAATTAAAAAAAGTAATATTAATTAAATCACCTTTTAAAAAAAAACCAATATCTAAATCTGTTTAATGAGTAAATTATTTATCACCCTGTCTATAATGATGGGGGTTGTCGTATTATCTTCTAATTATTTAGTTCAGTTTCCAATAAACTATTTTGGATTAAACGAGATTCTGACCTATGGAGCCTTTAGTTACCCAATAGCTTTTTTAATTACAGATTTAGCGAATAGGTCATATGGAAAATTATTAGCAAGACAAATTGTATATTTAGGTTTTTTAATTGGAATTATATTTACATTATTATTTTCTACTGATTTTGCAGATTTGATATCTATAAGAATAGCAATAGGATCAGGAATAGCTTTTATTACTGCACAATTATTAGATATTCAAATTTTTGATCGATTAAGAAAAAAAGATTGGTATGTAGCTCCACTTACTTCATCGTTGATTGGTTCAACAGTCGACACTTTTTTATTTTTTGCAATATCATTTTATGCAACAGGAGTTCCTTGGATAACTTTATCTTTGGGAGATTTAGCAGTTAAAATTTTAGTTGCTTTAATAATGTTGATACCATTTAGAATGTTATTGAAAATTATTAAACCAATTAAAGTTTAATATAAAAATTTATAAGACAGAATTTTATAAGCTAATTTTGCAACAAGAAAGTTAAATGAATTAAATCCCTTAATTGGAGATAATTCATTAATATCTACACCAACAATTTTAGAGTTTTTTGCCGCAATTCTTATTATATCTAATGTTTCATCCCACAAAAGTCCTCCTGGTTCAGGTGTGCCGGTTGCAGGCATAATACTTGAATCTAGTCCATCTACATCAAACGTAAGATAAACAGTTTTATTTTTAATTAGTTTTTTAAAGTTAGACAAATTCCACTTTTTTTTATCTTTAGCCCAAAAAATATTTATTCTTGAAGAATTCTTTTTTAAAAATGGGATTTCACTTTTTGATATGTTTCTTATCCCAAATGAAATTAACGAAACATTTTTATAATCTAGACACCTTCTAATTGCTGAAGCGTGTGAAAATTTTTCTCCATTATAACTTTGACGTAAATCTGCATGAGCATCAAAATGTAAGAGACAAATGTTTTTATATTTTTTAGTAAAAGGAACAATACACCCAGGGGTTATTGAATGCTCTCCACCTAAAGTCATCGGAAAGAGATTTCTATTTAAAATTTCTTTATTAATTTCTGAGATTTTATTTAGTGCCTTATTAATATTTTTGTCTATTTTAAATGGTTTTAAAGTTTTAATACCTATTTTTTTATATGGTTCACAATTAAGCTCTTCATCATATAATTCAACTTGGTGAGACGCTTTTATAATTTCTCTAGGTCCATTCTTAGTTCCACTTCCATAACTAACAGTTTTCTCTAATCCAAATGGAACAACTATAGCTTTTTCTTTAAAGCTAAATTTATTATCAATTCCTAAAAACCCGTTTTTATTTGATAGATATTTCAATTTTATTCAAAAATTTTTGTAAAGTTTTTTCTTTTTCTATTTTTCCATTCCCCTCTATGATAAGCATCACTAGCGATCAATGGTAAAACACTGGTAGCTTCTGCAAACACCATCTGTTCTTTTGTGATATCTACTTTCCCCCATGAACTAGCTTCTTTTAGTGTGGAGCTACTACAAGCACCGTCTCTACTATCAGCAACAGTAATTTGAACAGCATATTTATGCATGTCTACATCCTTTCCTAATAGCTCAGCACAAATAACAGTATCTTGAATAAAGTTTTTAGGGACACCACCACCAACCATAAATAATCCAGAACCTTTAGATTTGATTTTAATTTCAGTTAGTTCTCTAAATTCTCTAACCGAGTCTATTGTCATATGATTTTTTGGATTTCGTTCTTGATGCATAACTAGACCAAATCCTGCACTAGAGTCTGTAAATGCAGGACAGAAAATTGGAACATTATTGTCAAAAGCAGTTTCAATTAAAGAATCTTTTTTCTTTGAGTTTTTTTTTAAATATTTTCCCATTTCATTAATGAATTCCCTTGAGGTATAGCTTCTTGATTCAAGGTTATTTGCAATTTCACATATAATTTTATCACACATTTGGAGTTCTTCTTCATCTATGTAGGTGTCATAGATTCTATCTATATAGTTGCTCCTCAATTCTGTATCGTCTTGAAATTGGGAACCTTGATAATGTTTAAATCCAAGAGCTTCAAAAAAATCCATATCTACTATAGAGGCACCTGTTGCGACGATTGCATCCACCATATTATATTTAACCAAATCTTTATAAATATTCATACATCCAGCCGCAGAAGTAGAGCCAGCTAAAGTAAGAAAAATTGTACATTCTTTATCTTTAAGCATATCGTTATAAATATTTGCAGCATTTGCTGTTTCTCTAGAAACGAATGACATTTTTTCCATAGAGGATATAATTTTTCTAGAATCAAAAGAGGTTATATCAATATGTTCTACAGGACTTTTTAAGAAATCTTTTTTACTATTGTGGCCTGGATTTTTTTGACCTGACATTAAGCAACCAAAGTAGCTTTGCTTAAGTCTTTATCGTACATGGAAAGAATTGGTTTATCTTCAACCTCATAAATTTCATTTGAATAGTACCCGTTAAATTTTGTTCTAAACGTTAAACCGTATGCTCCAAGTTGACCAAGCTCGATGTAATCATTTTCTTTAATATTATTTGGAAGTAAGAATGGGCCCTTCATGTAATCCATACTATCGCAAGTAGGACCAAAAAAGTCAAATGCAGTCAATTTTTTTGAAATTATTTTATTAGATGTATCCTTTATCATTTTAGCAGGGAAAACAATATTTGGAGTGCCTGCATCAAACAAAGTTCCATAGGTTCCATCATTGATATATAATTTTTGTTTTTTTCTCAAGTTTACTCTCACTATAGTAGAGCCACTTTCTGCTACCAAAGCTCTACCAGGTTCACAGATAATTTGAGGCATTTTATTAAATTTTAAATTTTCTAAACTTTTTTTAATTTCTTTAAAATATTGTATTAAATTTTGAGGTATAAGATCAGGGTAAATTGTAGGAAAACCACCACCTACGTTTATATAGTCTGGCATAATTTTTGTTTTTTTAATTATACTACCTATTTCTTTTATACCTTTTGTGTATGAAATAGGATGCATACATTGCGATCCTACATGAAAACTTAATCCAACTTTTTTCGCATATTGTTTTGCTAATCTCAACAAGCCCAATGACTCAGAGTTTTGAGCACCAAACTTTTTAGATAAATCTATCTCTGCATGTTCATTTGAAACAGCAACTCTAACAAATAATTCTAAGTCTTTTGCATCATTTGTATTTTTGATTATTTTTGTAAGTTCTTCTTTTGTATCTAATGAAAATGTTTTTATATCGTATTCAAAATAAGCCTCCCTAATACTTTCGGGACTTTTTACTGTATGCATAAATGAACATTTTGCTGAATTTGAAAATCTCTTAATTTGCTTGATCTCTTCAATGGATGCTATATCGAATTGATTTATTCCACTTTCTATTAGAGCCTCTATGACTAGTGGGTTAGGGTTAGTTTTAACTGCATACAAGATCTCACCAGGAAAATTCTTTTGAAAAAATTTGGAAGCTTTTGTAACAGAATGTTTTCTGATACAATAAACAGGTTTTTCAGGTTTCAGTTGATTTATTAAATTTTCAACTGATTTAAATTTTAGCATTGTAAATGCCTCCAAAAAAATTTAACAAAAAAAAAGCTCTTAAAACTATTAAAAACCTTTTATAAAGTGTGCAAATACGCCAATAATATAAAGAAGTAAAGCAAATAATTTACTATTGAATTTCAGAATTAAATCGCCATATATGCTTTATGAAAAATGAAGCAACACTTCAAAACATAAGTGATTTTGACAACAAATCCTTACTTATTGTTGATGATGATAATCCTTTTAGAGAGAGATTATCTAGAGCAATGGAAAAAAAAGGTTTTGATGTTTTACAAGCTGAAAGTGTAAAAAAAGGTATAGATGCGGTTAAAGCTAAAAAACCAGGATTTGCTGTAGTTGACCTCAGATTAGCAGACGGTAACGGGCTGGAAGTTGTAAAGGAAATTCAGACATCAAACTCCTCAAGCCGAATCATAATGCTCACAGGTTATGGTAATATTCCAACAGCTGTAGCTGCAATTAAAGAGGGTGCAATTGACTATCTGGCAAAACCTGCTGATGCTGATGATGTTGAAAAAGCATTGTTAGCGGATCCATCAAAAAAAGCAGCTCCACCAGAAAATCCAATGTCTGCTGATAGAGTTAAATGGGAGCATATACATAGAGTTTTCGAACTTTGTAATAGAAATGTTTCAGAGACTGCAAGAAGACTTAAAATGCATAGAAGAACTCTTCAGAGAATCTTATCTAAAAGATCTCCTAAATAAAGTTTCTTAAATTAATTAATTTTTTAGCTATTAGAGTTAATAATACTATTTTAAATAGTTCGGCTATTAAAAATGGCTCAACCCCTAAACTGTAAATCGGTTTATCCCAGCCAATTAGGCTTCCAAGCCACAAAATCCCAAAAATATAAATAGTCGATGTGGCTATAACTATTTTCAAAAATATTTTAAAAAAATTATCATTATGATTAATAAAGCTCGCTAAATAGCAAGCAGACAAAAAACCAATTAAATAACCCATGGTAGGTCCAGTAAAGTAAACTAAACCAACACCTCTTTCCGGAGAGTTTGAAAAGACAGGCAAACCAACAATACCCTCTATTAAATACAAGCAAATTGTTGATAGTCCAATTTTATATCCAAAACTAATTCCTATGAACAATACCACAAAAGTTTGCATAGTCATTGGAACTGGATAAAAAGGAATTTTCACTTTTGCAGAGATAGTTAGAGCAATAGAACCTATTATAATTACAATTAATGACTTTATTATTTTTGATTGAAAGTTTTGTTTAATTAATTCCATTATTAACAATACCTTTTATTGATGTATTATTCTAGTAGTAAATTATCAGAAATAACAAATGTATTTTTTTAATATAGATGTTATTAAAATCTACAAATAATACAATTAATGAATAAAATTGAAAAAACTGATCATTTCTATTTAATTGATGGATCTGGATATATATTCAGAGCATATTATGCATTACCTCCATTAACTAGAAAAAGTGATGGAATGCCCACAGGAGCGGTAAGTGGTTTCTGTAGCATGTTATTTAAATTATTAGAGGATTCTAAATCTAAAGAAAATTTACAAAAGCCGACACATTTTGCAGTTATTTTTGACTCTGCAAGAAAAACTTTTAGAAATGAAATTTATAAAGATTACAAAGCTAATAGATCTGAACCACCTGATGATTTAGCTCCACAATTTGAATATATCAGAAAATCAGTACTAGCTTTTAATTTACCGTCAGTAGATCTCTCTAATTATGAAGCTGACGATTTAATAGCAACCTACACTGATAAAATTTTAAGTAAGGGTGCAAAAGTTACAATAGTCTCCTCTGATAAAGATTTAATGCAATTATATAGAAGAGATGTTCGAATTTTTGATCCAATGAAAAACAAATTTATTGATGAGGATGATATTATTAAAAAATTTGGAGTTAATGCCAGTAAAGTAATTGATGTACAAGCTCTTGCAGGAGATAGTAGCGATAATGTTCCAGGTGTTCCAGGCATAGGTGTTAAAACTGCAGCAGAATTGATTAATAAGTATGGTACATTAGAAATTCTTTTAAAATCTGCCCACGAGATAAAACAAAATAAAAGAAGAGAAACTTTAACTGAAAATAAAGATAAAGCTTTATTAAGTAAAGCTCTTGTTACTTTGAAACATGACGCTCCAGTAAATAGAGAATTAAATGAATTTAAACTAAAAGAGCTAGACAAAGAGAAACTTTACGAATTCTTGAGAGAAATGGAATTTAATCGTTTATTGAGTTCAGTGATTTCTATTTATGGTGAGCCCAAATTAAGAAATTCAATAGTGGATTCAAAAGAGGAAAATAAAAAATTTGAATCAATCAACAAAAAAAATTATTTTTTAATTTCAAATTTAAAAGAAATTGAAAAATGGATAAATGAGGCGGAAGAGATTGGAGAAATTGCGGTGGATACTGAGACAGATTCTCTTGATCCCCATCAAGCAAATTTAGTGGGAATTTCGCTAAGCACAAAGATAGGCCAAGCTTGTTATATACCTATTGGACACAAATCAAAAGAATGTCTTGATAAAAAAAAAGTTTTACAAAAATTAAAACCTTTATTAGAGGATCCTAGCATAAAAAAGATTGGACAAAATATAAAATTTGATTTCATAATTTTTTTCAAAAATGGAATTACTCTTAATTCTTTAGAGGACACCATGCTAATGTCATATGTTCTAGATGCTGGAAGAAATAGACATAATATGGATACTTTATCCGAAATTCATTTAAATCATAATACAATAAAATTTAAAGATTTAGTTGGAATAGGAAAAAGGCAAATTAACTTTAGTGAGGTTGAGATTAATAAAGCAAAAGATTATGCTGCTGAGGATGCTGATATTACTTTCAGACTTTATAAAAAACTTATTAAGAGACTTAAATCTGAAAAATTAATTAATATTTATGAAATTTTTGAAAAACCATTAATCAAGATTTTGGCTTTAATGGAAATAGAAGGTATCAAAATTGATGAAAAATTTCTTAAATCACTCTCTTTAAAATTTGAAAAAAAAATTGATAAAATTCAAAAAGAAATTTTCAAAATTTCTAAAAAAAAATTTAATATTGCTTCACCTAAACAATTAGGTGAAATTATTTACAATGATCTAAAAATAGCAGGTTTAAAAAAAACAAAAAAGGGTAGTTTTGCTACTAGTGCTTCAGTTCTAGAAGATTTGGCATTTAAGGGTCATGATTTCGCGCAATTAGTTTTGGATTGGAGACAATTATCTAAGCTAAAAAATACTTACTCAGACTCTTTACCAGAACATTTAAATCCAAAGACAAAAAGAGTACACACCTCTTTTTTATTGGCAGCTACTACAACTGGTAGACTTGCATCCAGTGATCCTAATTTACAAAATATACCTATTAAATCTGAAGACGGCAAAGAGATAAGAAAAGCATTTATAGCTGAGAGAGACAATGTACTTATTTCTGCTGATTATAATCAAATAGAAATGCGAATTTTAGCAGATTTAGCAAATGTAAAAGAATTAAAAAAAGCATTTAAAAATAATGAGGATATCCATTCATTAACTGCTAGCCAAATTTTTAATATTGATATTAAAAATGTAGATAAAGACCAAAGGAGAAAAGCAAAAGCTATAAATTTTGGTATCATTTATGGAATTTCACAATATGGATTAGCAAAACAAATTAATGTTTCAAATTATGAAGCAGAAGAATTTTTAAACTCATATTTTGCAAAATTTCCAGAAATAAGAAAGTATATGGACGATACTATTAAATTTTGCAGGAAAAGTGGTTATGTTAATAACATTTTTGGAAGAAGATCTCATTTTAACTCAATTAATGATAAAAATTACAATATAAGAAATTTTCAAGAGAGAGCAGCCATAAATGCACCTATTCAAGGTTCAGCATCAGAAATTATGCGAATCGCAATGATCAGACTTGATAAAAAAATGAGTGATCAGAAATCTTTAAAGTCTAAAATACTTTTACAAATCCATGATGAATTAATTTTTGAAGTTCACAAAGATGAAGTTACTAAAATGACAAAAATTATAAAAGATGAAATGATAAGTGTTGCCAATAGCGATTATCACTCATTTTCTATCCCTTTAACTGTTGATATCAATAGAGGAGATAATTGGGGCTCCTTACATTAATTAAATTTATTGCCCAAATTAGAACAATTTAGTATTTTTAAATAAATCCATGCACAAACAAACAATAGCTTTAGTTGATGATGATAGAAATATTCTTACGAGTTTAAGTATTGCTATCGAAAAAGAAGGATATAAAGTTCAAACTTACATTGATGGAGAAAGTGCATTAATTGGATTAACAAGAACCCCACCCGACCTTGCTGTGATAGATATAAAAATGCCAAAAATGGATGGCGAAGAATTATTAAAAAAGTTAAGAAAAAAAACCTCTTTGCCGGTAATATTTCTTACTTCTAAAGACGAAGAGGTAGATGAATTATTAGGTTTAAAGCTTGGAGCAGATGATTTTATAAAAAAATCAGGAGGCTTCTCAATAAAAGTTTTAATCGAAAGGATAAGAGTTCAGCTTAGAAAAAAAGAGGTTGATAATAATATTGAGGAAAATAAAAGTGTTATATCACACGGTAAACTAAAATTAGACCCATCTCAATTAGAATGCGAATGGAATGGAAAACATCTTCCAGATAAATTAACTACTACAGAGTTTTTAATTGTTAAAGAACTTGCAAAAAGGCCAGGTATAATTAAGGAGAGAGCTCAATTGATGGATATAGCTTACAGAGAAGATACAGATATTGAAGATAGAACTATAGATAGCCATGTTAAAAGAATAAGAAAAAAATTTAAAAAAGTTGATCCTGATTTTTCAGCTATAGAAACTAGGTATGGAAGTGGATATAGATGGAATGTTAGTTAATGATTAGTAATCTTCTCAAAAATCTCTCTATACTAAAAAAATTTCTTTTTATAAATTTTATTTTTTTTACAATAATAGGATTATTTACATTATTATATCTTAACAACGTTCAACCTAATTTGATAAAAAATAAATCATCCAATCATATTAATATTATCAATAATACTATTGAAAATTTAGATAGACTCGAAATCAAATTTAATGAGGAAGATATTAGAAGATTTTTATTTTCTACAAGATTTATTTTTCAAAGTCTTGATAGAGTGATTTTTTTTAATAATGAACTAGATTTGATAGGTGATACAGATACTCTTGATCTTGATCCAAGATCATTTTCATCAAGATTAGATATAATTCAATTAGAAATTTTAAACGAAGAAAAAACAAGAGAGATAATAGAGAAAAAAAATATAAATACTGGCAATGAAAATCTTGTTTCTTTAAAAGATATTTTGTTTAATTATGTAAGCTCAAAGAAATTTGGAATTCCTTTCACGTTTACTCAACAAGAGTTTAATAATTTTAAATTAACAACTATAAAAAATGTTTTCAGAGAAAATAATAATATTGGGTATATCGCAATAATTGAAAATGCTAATGATGTAAGAGCTGCAATTGACGAGAGAAAATCTTTTATCATAAGAACTGCAATGGCGGTAGGAGTTGTAATTCTTATTTTTTCTTTTGTTTTAAATAGATATTTTTTAAAACCTATTCAAAATTTAGTTAACTATACAAATAAAATAAAAAATAAAGATCATAAAAAAATAAATATTGATAATCTTAAAGTAAGAAATGATGAATTAGGATTACTTTCAAAATCTCTTGATGATATGACTTTAGAGCTTCAAAAAAGAATTTCGCATGCTGAAAATTTTTCAACTGATCTTGTCCACGAAATTAGAAATCCTCTGGCATCTCTTAAAAGTGCCTCTGAAATTCTTAATGATACTAAAGAGCCAGATGAGAGGTTAAAACTTATCAATATTTTAAGTCACGATGTTCAAAGAATAGAACGATTAATTACAGATTATTCACAAATATTAAAAGATGAGGTTGCTCTTAGTAAGGAAAAGTTTAGAAAAATTGATTTAATTCCAATTATTAATTCCGTCGTTGATGATTATAATAATATATACCAGGTCAAAAACGGTATAAATATTTCATTTATGAGTGATTCTAAAAAAAATTATGTAATTAGTGGTATTGAAAATAGAATTGAGCAAATAATCGCAAATTTATTAGATAATTCAATTTCGTTTAGCAAAAAAGACAACAGCATTGAAATTAAAGTGGGAAAAAATGAGGATAATCAAGTTGTTTTGAATATTCTTGATGAGGGTCCTGGATTTAAAGAAAAGGATACCTCAAAAATATTCAAGAGATTTTATAGTAATAGACCCGACAAATTTGGACAACATTCAGGTTTAGGGTTAAATATTGTAAAAAATTTGGTTGAACTTCATAAAGCATCAATATCTGCTTCAAATAGAATAGATAGAAATGGGGCAAACTTAGAAATAATATTTCCAAAATCATAAAGATTTATTGATTATATAAAATATTATTGTTAGAAAACCCGCGATGGATGATTTTAAAGTAAAAGATATTTCCCAATCAGATTTTGGTAGAAAAGAAATTTCTATCGCAGAAAGTGAAATGCCAGGCTTAATGGCGTTGAGAGATGAATATGGTTCACAAAAACCATTAAAAGGTGCAAAAATAATTGGTTGTTTGCATATGACTATTCAAACAGCTGTTTTGATAGAGACTTTAGTATATCTTGGTGCAGACGTAAGATGGTCATCTTGTAATATATTTTCTACGCAAGATCACGCAGCAGCGGCAATTGCTAAGGCTGGAATACCAGTATATGCCTGGAAGGGTGAGACAGAAGAAGAATACATTTGGTGTATTAAAAAAACAATTGAGGGAAAGAAAGATTGGAAACCGAATATGTTGTTAGATGATGGTGGTGATCTAACAGCAATTATGCACAGTGATTTTAAAGATTTACTAAAAAATGTTAAAGGGGTTTCAGAAGAAACAACCACAGGAATAAAAGCACTTAATAAGATGGAAAAAAATAAGACATTAATGATTCCAGCAATTAATGTAAATGATTCAGTAACAAAATCAAAATTTGATAACTTGTATGGATGCAGAGAAAGTCTTGTTGATGGAATTAGAAGAGCAACAGATGTGATGATGTCAGGCAAAGTAGCAATAGTTGCAGGTTTTGGAGATGTGGGAAAAGGAAGTGCAGCGTCTCTAAGACAAAGTGGTGCAAGAGTACTAGTGACAGAGGCAGATCCGATTTGTGCGTTACAAGCTTCAATGGAGGGATATGAAGTTGTCTTGATGGATGAGGCAATTAGTAAAGCAGACATTGTGGTCACTGCAACAGGTAATAAAGATATTGTTACGGCGGACCATATGAGAAATATGAAAGATAGAGCAATTCTTTGTAATATTGGACATTTTGATAATGAAATACAAGTTGAAGCTTTAAAAAATTATAAATGGTCAGAAGTTAAGCCGCAAGTTCATGAAATAGAATTACCAGATGGTAAAAGAATAATTTTGCTGGCAGAAGGTAGATTGGTAAACTTAGGTTGTGCAACTGGCCATCCTAGTTTTGTAATGAGCGCTTCGTTTACCAATCAAGTAATTGCACAAATTGAATTATGGAATAACCATAAAAATTATGAAAATAAAGTTTATGTTCTTCCTAAACATCTTGATGAAAAAGTTGCAATGCTTCATTTAAAAAAAGTGGGTGCAAAGTTAACTAAATTGTCTAAAGAACAAGCTGACTATATTAGTGTAGGGGTTGAAGGTCCATTTAAACCAAATGCATATCGCTACTAAAGGTAGTAAAATAGATATATCTTCCAAAAACAAACTAGAAGAATTTGCAAAAAATTTTGGAGAAGAATTAAAAAAAGGCGATACTTTTTTTTTATTTGGAGAGATTGGCGTTGGAAAAACGACGTTTGTAAAATATTTAATTAATTATTTAGAACTAAAGTTCAATCAAGAAATTTCAGAAGTAACTAGTCCTACATTTAATATAATGCACGAATATAAAGCTGGTGATTTATTTATTAAGCACTATGATCTTTTTAGACTTAAATCAGTAAATGAATTACAAGAACTTAATTTATTTGATAAAAATGATAAATCAATCATATTTATAGAGTGGCCTCAGATAATAAAAGAAAAATCAAAATTGGCTGTTAACTTATATTTTGAATACGCAAATGAGTATAAAGATAGGTTTATCAATTTTAGGTAGATGAGAAAAAATAAAAATTTTATAAAACTTAAAGGTGATGCATCATCAAGAGTATTTTTTAGAAAAAAGACAAAAAATTTATCTTCAATCGTTGTTTACTCTAAAAAAGATAAAAAATTAAATCTTTTAATTTATGATGCTATAAACAAAATTCTTAGAAAAAATCATATTTTAGCTCCAAAATTATTAAGTCAGAATTACTCAAAAAGTTATATTGAAATACAAGATTTAGGAAACTTGACCTTATTAGATATTTTAAAAAAAAAAAATGTTAAGAATAAATTAATTATTTTTAAAAAAATAATTAATTTACTTAATAAAATACAATTAATTCGTCAAAGGAAAATAAAAGATTTTAGGAAGAAAACTCATAAGATTAGAATATACAAAAAAGAAAAATTGTATGAAGAGGCTAAGCTTTTTTTAGATTGGTATATTCCTCAAAAATTATCTCTGTCTGAACAATTGGTTTTTAAAAGAAAGTTTCTAATAATTCTCAAAAATTTAATTAATAAACTTAATTTAAAGAATGATGTATTTGTTCATAGAGATTTCCATGTCTCAAATTTAATGTTAATAGACGATAATATTGGATTATTAGACTCGCAGGATGCACTAATAGGTAATAAAGCTTATGACTTGGCATCATTTATAGATGATGTGAGATACAAAAATCCAGAAAATATAAAGAAAAAAATTTATAATTATTATTTAAAATCACAAAAAAAATTAAACAAAAAACATTTTTTAAATGATTTTGAAATAATATCTGTATTAAGAAATTTAAAGATTATAGGAATATTTACAAGACTAGCTATAAGGGACAACAAGAAAAAGTATTTAAAATTAATCCCACATGCCTGGTCTTTAATAAAATTAAGGTCTAAAAATTATAATAAATTTGGGGAGTTTAATAATTTACTTAGTACCTTTAAGTTAGTTAAATTAAATGAGAATTAAAACTGCTTTAATTTTATGTGCTGGACTGGGAAAAAGATTACAGCCTATTACAAGAGATACTCCAAAACCTCTTCTCAAAATCAAAAGTCTAACTTTACTAGATCACTGCATAGTACTTATTGAGCATTTAAATATTAAAAAAATTTTGATCAATTCTTTTTATTTAAAAGAGCAAATCAACAAGTTTATCAAAAATCATAAATATAAAATTGAAATTGAGGTAATAGATGAAGGAAATAAAATTCTTGATACGGGAGGAGGAATTCTAAATTTAATGAATAAATCTGATGATGAAGATTTTATAATATTCAATCCAGATACAATTTGGAACAAATACTATGCTGAGGAAATAAATCAGATGATAAATCTTTACTTTAAAAATAATTTAAAAAATATACTTTTATTAGTAAAAAAAGATTTGAGTTTTGATAAAGATTTAAAAGGTGATTTTGGATTAAATCAAAATCTGATTAACCAAAACTTTAAAAGCCATATTTATACTGGATGTCAAATCTTAAATAAAAAAGTTTTTAAAAACGAAAAAAAAAATAATTTTTCAATGACCAAAATTTGGTTTGACTTAATTAAAAATAATCAACTTAATGGAATTGAAAGTAAACTCAAATTTTATCACGCAAGTAATTTGAAAATTTTTAAAAAACTACAAGATCTTTAGCCCTACTTTGATCTAGATATTTACAACTTTTAATTATTTGGTTTTCATTAATATCAATTAACAAAGGATTACCAGTTGGAATTTCTAATTTAGAAATTTGTTTTTCATCAAGCTTAAAAAGATATTTGCACAAAGCTCTTATAGAATTTCCATGTGCTGAAATTAATATATTGCCAATATTTATTTTGTTTTTAATTTCAGAAAAAAAATAGCTAATTACTCTCTCATAAGTATCTTTTAGTGATTCTGTATCTGGTATTTTTTCTTTAGGAATATCCTTATATGTTTTTATATTGAGTGGGTGAAATTGACTTTTTTTATCTAGTGGATCTGGTCTTAAATCCCAAGACCTTCTAAATTGATGGACTCTCTCTTCACCTAGTTTTACTCCCATTTCGATTTTATTCAGTCCAGTAAGTCCTCCATAATGTCTCTCATTGAGCTCCCAAGCTCTAATAAAGTTTTTTTTATCATTTAAAGAATTTTGTATAATCTCAAGAGTATGATTTGCTCTTATCTGAAAAGATGAGTAATAATAATTAATCTGAATATTTAATTTTTTAATCAAATCTCCAGCATTTTTAGCCTCAAGTTTACCATTTTCAGTTAATTCAACGTCAACCCAACCAGTAAATCTTTTTTCAAGATTCCAAGTGCTTTGCCCATGTCTGACTAGAATTAAATAACTCATTTTTATTTAAGGTAATTTAATATAAAAAAAAATGTTAGTTAAATGAAAAAAAAACTTTTATTAATAAAAACTTCATTTCATATTATCAATATTGTATTAATCATTATATACCTATATCCTGGTAGTATTTTTGGGTGGATACTTTATGACAATATTAAAAAACAACCACAATTGACCTCAGATTTTTCTATATTTTCTTCAAATCATGTATATGCTTTTGTAATCCTCTCAATATTTGGTCTTTGTGCATATTATAGAAATAAACTGAAGATTTTATTTTTGTACCTATTTTTTATTTCAATTTTTTTAGAATTGTGCCAAATTTTAATACCAGAACGAAGTTTTGAATTTCATGATTTGTATGGAAATTTATTTGGCGTTTCTATTATTTTCTTATTATTTTATATGTATAAGTTTTTTAAAAAAATTTAATGACAAGTAAATTTTACAAAATTTTTTTAATTTTTTTTCCTATTCTTTTTTCTGCTTGCTCTTCTATTCCTAAAAATACTTCCAATAGTTGTGAAATTTTTAACGAAAAATATCTCTGGTACAAGCACTCAAAAAAAGTTCAACAAAAATGGGGAACACCTATGCACATCCAATTGGCTATTATAAAAATGGAATCAAACTTTGATTGGCTCGCAAAGCCTCCTAGGCAAAAATTATTTAAGATAATCCCATTTAAACGTCCCTCGAGTTCATTTGGTTATTCCCAAGCTGTCAAAGGAACCTGGGAGCAATATAAGATTGAAACAGGCAACAAACTTGCCTCAAGAGCTAGATTTAAAGATAGTGTAGATTTTATTGGCTGGTATACAAAAAAAACAAACACTATTTTAAAAATACCACTTAATGATGCTTTTAAGCAGTATATTGCTTACCACGAAGGATGGGGAGAATATAAAAATTACAAGAAAAACAAAAAAGTTATTAGTTACGCTAAAAAAGTTGAAAAGCAGTCTAAAATTTATAAAAAACAATTTTTAAAGTGCAGAAATTCCTTAAATAAAAAAAAATATATTATTTTTTAGTTAATTGTTTTTTTAGCTCAATATCTACAGCATCTATTCGATCAGTATTTTTTGCTAAAGCTAGGTACATAGATGGTGTGATATATAAAGTAAAAAATGTAGAAATTATCATTCCTCCTAATATTGTTGCACCAACTGCTAATCTTGAAGCCTCACCTGCACCTGGACCAATATTACCAATGACTAATGGCAACATAGCTATCATTGTACTTAATGAAGTCATCATTATTGGCCTAAATCTTATATAACAGGCCTCTTTAACTGCAGTCTCAATATTTTTCCCCGTAGTTCTAATCTGATTTGCATAATCAACAATTAAAATACTATTTTTTGTTGAGATGCCTATCAAAATTATTAAAGCAATTTGTGAAAAAATATTAATTGAACTATTTAAAAAAAGAATAAATACCAATCCTCCAAAAATAGCTAAAGGCACTGTAAGAATTATTATAAATGGATGAACGAATGAATTAAATGTTGCGGCCATTACTAAGTAAGCTGTTAGAAGAGCGAGAACAAAAATAGTAATTAATTCACTGCTAGTCTCTTTTATTTCTTCAGATTTACCTTTCCAAGTGATCTGGTTATTAGGTGCAGTCTCTGCCATAATATTTTCTAAATACGAGATAGCCTCTGTCAAAGTATAATTTTCACTAATATTTGCAGAGATAGTAACAGCACTTTGTCTATTATATCTTGCAAGTTCTTTTGCTGATCCTACTTCTTTAAATTTTACCAGATTAGCAAGAGAAATAAGTTTACCTGTAGTTTCTGACCTTACAAAAATTTTAGAAATTCCATTTTTATTTCTTCTGTCAGATAAATATTGTTGAACAATTATTGGATATTCTTTTCCCTGTCTATTAAAGGTAGTTATCTTTTTACCACCATATAAAGTTTCAAGTGTTTTTCCTATTGACTTTGTAGAAACTCCAAGATCTTTAGCTTTATTTTTATTTATGATTAATTTTACTTCTGGTTTATTTCTATTGTAGTCAGACTCTATTCTGGATAAGTTTTTGTTTAATCTAATTTTTTTGATTATATTTCCTTGTATTTTTTCTAGCTCATCATATGTATTGCCATAAATAACCATTTGCACTGGTTTGTTATAACTAGAAACTCTAATTGATTGAGGTGATATTGGAAATGCTACTGCTTCAGGCAGCGTTACAATTTTACCGATTGCCTCTCTCATTACGGTTTGAGAATCCTTGTCTCTTTTTTTCCAATCCTCTAACAGGGCAATTATTATAAAACTGTTATAAGAATTTGCTGAAGTTCCAAATCCTGGAACTCTCATTATAAATCTAGAGTATGGACTGTCTTCAGATTGTAATAATGGAATTAACCTTTTTTCAACATCTTGCGCTTTTTCCTGAGTATATTCAAATGACCTTCCTTCGTCAGTGAAACCAATTACGAGATAAACACCCCTATCTTCCATTGGCAGTAACTCCTTTTTAGAGAAATTAAACAGAAGTATCGAAACAAAAATGATAAAAATAATAAAAAATCCTACAGTTTTATCTTTATTTACTATTATATCTAATGTTTCCTTGTAAAGAGAAGACAAACCAATAAATATTTTTTCAAATTTTTTAATTAATTTATTTTTTGTATTTTTTTTTGTTAAAAATTTGCTTGCTAACATTGGAGAAAGAGTAAGAGCAACGAATGAAGACACTACTATTGAAAATGACAATGCAATTGCAGTCTCTTTAAATAATGTTCCTGAAATTCCATCAATAAAAATTAATGGAAGAAATACTGCGATTAAAATTAAAGTTGTTGCAATTATAGCGAATGAAATCTGCCTGGATCCCTTAAAAGCTGCAATCAAGGGGCTGTCTCCATTTTCTATTCTTCTATAGATTGCATCAGTCATAATTACTGAGTCATCTGTAATAATTCCGATTGCAAGTATAAAACTTAAAAGAACAAATATATTTATTGAAAGTCCAAATATGTAAAGCCCTAAAAAGGATGCTATTAAACTAACTGGAAGTGCAATCGCTGGTACAATTACCGCTTTTAAATTTCCTAGGAATAAATAAATAATTATTACTACTAAAATAAAAGCTATTATAAGTGTTTTATAAACTTCATTAATTGCAGCTTTAACATAAGTTGCTCTGTTAAAAGAAACTCTTAGATCTAATTCATCGGGTAAAGACTTTTTAACCTCAATTATTCGTTTTTTTATATCTTTTGATAGCTCAACGGTAGATGCTCCACTTTTTGCATAAATACCAATTCCAACTGTCTTTAAATTAATTTGATCTTTAGTCTGGGCTTTAAATAATGTTTTTTCAGTAACTGGTCCAAATTCTATATTAGCAACATCAGACAGTAATATAACTTTATTGGCTAACTTCTTAATTGGTAATTGTTTAATGGTCTCTAAATTATTATAAGATTTATCTAAGTTTAGAGTTAAATCTATATTGTTTGCCTCCAAAGTACCAGCTGGTAGACTAATATTTTCACCTCTCAAAGCATTTTCAACTTCTTGAATTGTTAAGTTGTTTGCAGCTAGTTTTATTGGATCAATCCATACTCTTATACTTAGTTCCCTAAGCCCTCCTACTAAAATTCTACCAACATTTTTAACACTTGAAAACTGATCAATTAAAAATCTCTCTGCATAATCACCTAATTCTAGATCACTCCAAGTTTTAGAAGAAAGTGACAACCACATTGTAGTTGTAAATCCCGCTGCTCTTTTCAAAATTTGAGGAGGGTCTGACTCTGATGGTAGATCATCAACCACTCGTGAAACTCTCTCCCTTATGTCATTTGCAGCATTATCTAAATTAATATTAGTGTTAAATTCTATATTAATTGTACTTCTTCCATTCTCAGATTTAGAGTCAATATTCTTAATTCCTTCAGCTCCTCCAATAACATCCTCCATAATTTGAGTAACTTCTTGGTCAACTATTGATGCTGCTGCCGATTTATAATTTACTTGTACTTGGACTACTGGTGGCTGTATACCATCGGGTAATTCTCTTACTGGCAATTTCCAGAAAACAAATAGACCAAATATTATTAAAATAAGGGACATTACCCATGAAACTGCTGGTCGTTTTATACTTAATTCTGTTATAAACATTTAATTTTTAATGGGTTTAATTTTTCCACCTGGTCTAACTTTTTTTAAACCTTCTGCTACAACTTCATCTCCTTCGATAAGACCTGAAAGAATTTCAACTTTACCTTTATCCCTCAATCCAATCGTAACTTCAATTTTACTTGCGATATTTTCTTCAGAAACTTTATAAACAAAGGATTTTTCTCCTTCCATTATAATACTTGTATCTGGAACACTTAATGAATTTCTTAAATTTAATTTTAAAATTATTTCAAGAAGTGAACCAGACAATAATTCTAGATCTTTATTGTTTATTTTGACCCTAGACAGCAAACTTCTTGTATCTGCGTTTATTCTACTTGATATAAAGTCTATCTCACCCCTAAAAATTTTATCTTTATAGCTAGATACTTTTGCTTGAACAGGGAGACCCTTTTTAATTAGAGGTGCATAGTTTTCAGGAATTTTAATATCTGAAAAAATTGTAGAATTTTCATCTAAGGTAATAATGAAAATATTATCAGATACAAATATATCCTCTGTAAGACCAGTGTAACCCAAAACACCACTAAAAGGTGCATTTAAATCTCCACTTTTAAGATTTAAAATTAAATCACCTTTTTGTACTTTTTGTTTTAAGTTTAATTCACCAACAACATCGTCCTTCCTTATTTTAAATGTTTCACTTTTGCTGGAAATTGCTGTGCCAAAAGTTTCTAATTTCTCAGAAAATTCATGAATTTTAACACCAGTAACTATTATTCCAGGAGGTGGCATTTTGCTGAATTTTTTTTTGAAATGGTTTCCAATCAAGGTTCTTGCCGTAATAACGGTCGCAATAATTATAAAAAAAATAGCTATTACCGTCAGAATTTTTGTAGATTTTTTCATTTAAATTTTTCCAAACTCAGCCCAAGAACCGTCGTATATAGTCGGCAAATATTTATCATTTATTATAGAATAAGCTAGAGCTAAAACACATGCGGTAACTCCTGAACCACAAGAAAAAACAACGTTAGTAGAGGATATATCGTTTAAATTTTCATAAAAAATATCCGAAATTTCTGCTTTATTTTTAAAAGTTTTGTTTTCATTAACAATCTGATTGAATGGTATACAAAAAGAATTTTTAATATTACCACTCCTTAATCCTTCCCGTGGTTCTTTTTCCTTACCTTGGAATCGCCCTAAACTTCTTGCATCAACAACAGTAAAAGTTTCTTTTATAATATTCTTTTCTATTTCATCTTTATTTTTAACTAAATTTTTTAGTTCATTCGCTTTGTAGTTTGTTTTTTTATTTTTTGGAATTTCATTACTTGTTATTCTTTTTTCATCTAGCCATTTTTTAAAACCGCCGTTAAGCACTTTTAATAAATTAGGATTATGACCAAAATATATAAAGTTATACCAACATCTACATGAACTTATAACATCCGAGTTATCATAAATTACAATATGATCATTATTATCAATTCCCATGTTAGATAAAATTATTTCCCATTCCTTTTTATCTACAAGCATATGTGGAAGATCTATTTTTTTGTTTGAATTTTTATCGAGATCAAAGAAAATTGAATTTGGAATATGTTTTTGATTATATTCTTCTAATCCCTTTCTATTTGATAAGGGCATATGCCACGAGCAATCAATAATTTTCACATCATTTAAATTTTTTTCAAGCCAATCAGTTTCAACCAATGACATTTTACCTCTTTCTTAAATACATTTGATGGTATTCTTCTGCAGGACAATAATTTTTTAATAAAGATATTTTAGTTACAACTTTACCTGATAGTTTTTGATTTGTTTCTTGTAGAACTTTTTCAGCTTTTTCTTTTTGATTATCATTTAAATAAAAAATTTCACTTCTATATTGAGTTCCAAAATCTGGTCCTTGAGAATTTAAAGTTGTTGGATCATGAATATCAAAAAATATATTTAAAATTTTTTCATATGAAATAATTTTTTCATCATATTCAAGCTTAACAACTTCTGCATGGTTTGTATTACCTGTGCAAACCTCTTTATATGTAGTAGTTTTACTATTACCACCACAATATCCAACTTCTGTTTTGATGATACCATCAATTTCACTAAATTTAATTTCAGGACCCCAAAAACATCCAAGAGCTAATACTGCTATTTCCATTGATTATGTATTAAATTAATTTACAAATTATTCATAATGCTAAGTAAAAATCAATTAGGATTTTTGTACATGTTTTTATCAATATGTGCCTTTTCTTTAATGGATGTATTAGTCAAGTGGTCTGCGAATTATCCGATAGGGCAGGTTTTATTTTTTAGAGGTTTTTTTGGAATAATTTTTTATTTTTTTATAATTCCAAAAAATAGATTTCATAATTTTTATCAAACAAAAAGAGCTGGGCTACATTTTTTAAGATGTTTTTCAGGCTTAGTAGCTTTAATTGCAATTTTTATTGCACTAAGAAAATTACCATTAGCAACAGTGGTAAGCATATCTTTTGCTGCTCCAATATTCACAACAATTCTTTCTATATTTTTATTAAATGAAAAAGTAGGTATTTTCAGATGGCTTGCTGTTGTAATTGGGTTTGTTGGTATCTTAATAATTACAGAACCAGGATTTAGTGAGTTAAATATTTATTATATATTTCCTATAATTTTTTGCTTTGGGCTTTCTTATGTAGCTATTACGATAAGACAACTTTCTACAACAGAACCAGTTTGGTTAATTTCTTTTTATTTTTCATTATCAATAACTTTGTTAAGTTTTTTTACAATTCCACAAGGGTGGGTAATGCCTAGCCTAAATCACCTAATATTATTATCTATGATTGGTATTTTTGGAGGAGTAGCTAATTTATGGTTAAGTCAATCTTATAAATATTCAGAAGTGTCACTTGTTACCCCATTAAAATATTTAGCTTTGATTTTTGCAATAATTTTTGGTTATCTTATTTGGGGTGAAATACCCACAATCAAAACCTTAATTGGGTCAATTTTAGTAATTATTTCAACTTTAATAATTTTTAGAAGGGAGATTTACAAAAAAAATATTATAACTTCGAAAACTATTAATGACTAGTACCCCAAAATATTGGAATAAGGCTAAAAAATATTTATCAGTCAAAGATAAGACTATGCATAAACTTATAAAAAATTACAAAAGCCCTTCCGAAATTATACTTACCTCAAGAAGAGATATTTTTTTTTCATTATGCAAAAGTATTATTGGTCAACAAATAAGTGTAAGTGCTGCAAATTCTGTTTTTTTAAGATTTCAGAAAAAATGTAAAAATAAAATTAATGCAAAGACGATTTCAAAATTATCATTTTCTCAATTAAAAAGCTGCGGGTTAAGTCGTCAGAAAGTTTTTGGAATTAAGAATTTAGCAAAACAGATTTTGGATAAATCCTTTAACCCAAGGTTAATTGCAAACATGAATGATGAGGATGCTATTACTTATCTTTCAAATTTAAAACAAATTGGGCGATGGTCTGCAGAAATGATATTGCTTTTTACATTTAATAGATCAAACATTTGGCCTGTACAAGATATCGGGCTGTTAAGAGCAATTTCAAAAAATTATAATAAAAAATATTTGCCACCAGAAAAATTTGTGAAAAAACTTCAAAAAAAATTTTCACCATATTGTTCAGTAGCTACATGGTATTTGTGGAGAAGTATAGACCCTGAACCAATACAATATTAGTTCCCTTCAACTATCTGATGATGTCTTAAAACATAGCCATTGAGTAAATCATGAGCTTCTTGATACTCTTTTGAGTCATAACATTTCATAGCAGTATTGTAATCTGGAAATTCGATAACTATAGTTCTTGGAGAATCGATTCCTTCATTTGTTCTATTTTTTCCACCCCTAGCTAAGAATTTACCAGAAAATTTTTCAACTGCAGGTTTGGCTTTAACAGCATATTCTTTTAATTTTTCCAAATTATCAATTTTTTCATAAATACACACCCAATAAGCTTTCATAGTTAATCAATCCATTCTTTATAAATATTAATATTATTTTGTAAAAAATGAGGCAATTTATTTAAAGAATATTTTTCAAGTTTGCTACCATCACCTATTTTGTTTACTCTTTTATCAACCTTTAGATTATATATCGCTTGTTTATTTTTTATAATTTCTTCGATTGCCTTAGTTGTCATTGGATTTACATCAAATTCTCTATGATGAAGATATGATTTTAACTTAAATTCAATTTCTTTTGCAGTTTTTATATTGGAAAAATGCCAACCACCATCCTCTATAAATTTAATACTACTATATTTTGTTTTTGAAAATAGGATATCGAATCTTAAAAAAGAATACTTTTTATCTTTTACATTTCTTAACCATTGAGGTGAAATTAAGTTCTTTTTTTTACAGGCCTTTGTGCCTGACCAAATTAAATTAGGTAATTTCAAATTAAACTTATAATAAAACATATCTTGTTTAAATATGATAATTTTTTCTTTTATCTCCTTAAAATTTAAATCCTCTAGTTTTGGTATTTCGTCAACATCTGAAATTAATATAATGTCATCGTCCTGTGCTAAATTTAGACTACGTTGAATAAAGTTTCTTTGGCCATTTTCTCTATATGCAGCATTAAAAATATATTTTGTGTTTTTCTCCACCTCGCTATCTGTTTTATTAATAATCTCAATATTTTCTGGCTCTTTATCATATACTTTATAAATAATCTTATCCTTAAATTTAGAAAATTTTTTGTGATCAAATTTTAAATTTCTTTTATCGCCTTTGTGAGTAAAAGAACTTTCAACTATCACAAAATAGTCGACATAATCATTTAATGCATTTAGTCTTAAATCTAGAACTATCTCTTCATCAAAATACATAAAACAGTCAAAAATTTTCATATCTGTTTTTTAAACTTTTTTAATTTTTTTTATATGATAAAAAATTTAATGGCCAACAAATTAATTATAAGTTTTGAGGAATATACTAAAATTGTTGAAAATTTAGCAATTCAAATACATAACAACTATAAACCAACTGTTTTAGTAGGCATTATGAGAGGTGCTGCACCAATTATAGATATTCTCTCAAGGATTTTAAAACTACCAATTGCTTACATTGTAATTCAGAGTTACTCAGGCAAAGGTATGGAGGATAAACAAGGACAGCTTATGTTCGCGAGAGAAATTAGCTCTCTAGCGAAAAATAAAGATTTTAATAAAGTTTTACTTATTGACGATTTGTCTGATACAGGTCTTACTTTAAACAAAAGTATTGAATGGCTTAAAAATTACGGACCAACAAAAAATTATATTAACGAGGTCAAAACAGCTTGTTTATGGAAAAAGAAATCCTCAACATTTGAACCTGATTTTTGTCCAGTAAAATTAGACTCCGATCCTTGGATTGTTCAGCCTACTGAGCATTATGAGGAGTTGAGTATAGATGAAATTATAAAAAAAAATAAATAGGGCTAGTTTAATCTAGCCCTATTTTAAATAATTTAAGCAACAGCAAAACTTACAACACTAAGAATCGCGACAACCCATATTGCAGGCGATGTAGTAGAAAACTTACCTGTAAATATTTTTATTAAAGCATACGAGACAAAAGCCAAAGCAATACCATTACTGATACTGTATGTTAAAGGCATTGCAATCATCGCAAGTATTGCAGGAGCAGACTCTGAAATATCATTCCATTCAATGTCCGTAATATTTCTAATAAAAAGAACGGATACAAAAAGCAATGCGGCACCATCTATTTGTTTTGGCAAACTCGTTGCTAATGGAGCAAAAAATATACAAGCCAAAAATAACAGGCCAATAACAAGTGAAGTCATCCCGGTTTTACCACCTGCTTTAACTCCTGCACCAGACTCCACATAACTTGTAACTGTAGTTGTACCCATCATTGCACCAGCAACAGTTCCAACACTATCTGATAACATTGCTTTATTAATATCTTGAACTTTTCCATTTTTATCAACTTTGCCTGCTACATTAGCAACTGATGTCAAAGTTCCAGCGGTGTCAAAGAAATCAATAAATAATAATGTGAATATTACAGTAGACATTCCAGCAGTCATCGCAGCAGAAAGATCAAATTCAAACAAATAAGTCATTGGTGGAGGCGAACTGACAATTCCATTAAATTTTGCAAGACCAGTTGCCCAAGCAATAATACTAAAAGCTAAAATTCCAATGATGATATTACCTTTTACATTCATTTTATCTAAAACAATTATCGCTATAAATGTTGCGCAGCCTAAAAGAACTATAGGATCACTTAGATTACCAAGCTGAACTAGTGTTACTGGATTGTCAACCACGACTTCCATGATTTGAAGTCCAATGATAGCTAAAAATAATCCTATTCCAGCTCCAATACCTAGTTTTAAACTTTTTGGAATTGAGTTTATTAACCAGGCTCTTATTGGAGTAAGTGAAATTATTAAAAATAGTACACCCGCAACAAGAACAGCACCCAATGCTTCTTGTGGTGTGTATCCCATTCCAGCACAAACACCGAATGCAACAAAAGCATTAATACCCATTCCAGGTGCAAGGCCAATTGGCCATGTTTTTCCATAAAAAGCCATTATAAAACATGCTAAGGCTGTTGCTAAAATAGTTGCCGTATATACGGCTCCAAAATCAAAAAAGCCTTTTTCTGGTCCAGCAAATTCTCCAGATAAAATAAATGGATTTAAAAACATGATGTAAGCCATTGTTAAAAATGTAGTTACTCCGGCGATTACTTCTGTTTTAAAATCTGTTTTGTGTTTTTTATAATTAAAATAATTATCGAGCATAATTCCTCCTAGTTGAACAATAATTATTAGATTCTCTCTAATTATACTCATTTTAATTAAAGGTTATTCACAAAATTCAACTCATAAGTTTATATTTATGCCTTATTTATATGAGTAATATAAAAAATGAAAAAAATTTATTTATCAATTATTTTTTCCGCAATTTTCATCTTGTCAGGATGTCAAGCAGTTAAAAATAAGACCGATGCTATTGTTGAAAAAGAAAATGAAAAGTTAAGTAAATACATCGGCAAATCCTCGAATGAATTAAGATTAGATCTTGGTAAACCAGATGAAGATTATAATAATGTGAAAGGCAATATTGAATTAGTTTATAAAACTAAAAAATATGGAATTCCATGCGAAAGAAGATTTGAAATAGATGCAAACTTAATAGTAATTGGATTTGTTTCGAATGGATGTTTCTAAACTTCTTGCGGAGAAATAATCTCCGCAAGAAAGACCATTTACTTATTTAATTTCAATAAGCTTTTTCTTTTTATGTTCAGGAATTATTCTTTCACAGGAAACAGTCAAAAGTCCGTCTTTAAGCTTAGCTTCACCCACTTTTACATCATCTGCAATAGTAAATGTTCTAGCAAACTGTCTTTGGGAAATACCTTTATGAATAATTTCTCCATCAGAATTTTTATCATCTGATTTATTAACTTGTTTTGTTCTAACTGTTAATAAATTATCTTCGAACTCTACCTCAACATCATCCTTTGAAAAACCAGCTAAAGCGACCTCAATTGCATAATTATCTTTACCTGTTTTTCTAATATTATATGGTGGATAATTTGATTGCATCGTTAGATGCCCATTACCTAGCATATTTTCGAATTGGTCAAACATATCATCAAAACCAATTGAAAAAGGTCTTAGTGAGTTAAATATAGATAGATCTTTACTTGTCATTATTCTCTCCTTTTTTAAGCAAGTTTATTTTTTGCAAGCCCCATTAGGCGACTTACAGTTTTTATTTAATAACCAATTTTGTTTTTTCAAGAGGTTTTAAATCAAATTTTCTTTGATATTTTTAGTGCAAATGCATAATCAATTGAAATTTCCTCAATCGCACCATCTCGACCAGATTTTCCGCCATGGCCAGCATTCATTTCAGTTTTTAAGAGAAGTAAATTATTATCTGTTTTATAATCTCTTAACTTTGCAGTATATTTAGCAGGCTCATCAAAAAGAACTCTGTTATCACTTAAACTAGTGGTGATTAGAATATTTGGATAATCCATCTTTTTAATATTATTGTAAGGTGCGTAAGAATATATGTAATGGAAATGCTCTTTATTTTCTTTTGCATTACCAAACTCATCAAATTCTCCAACCGTTAAAGGTAAAGAGTGATCGAGATTTGTGGTCAAGGAGTCTACAAAAGGTACTGCCATTATAATTCCAAGAAATAGTTCTGGAGATTTATTTACTACGGCTCCCATAAGCAAACCTCCAGCAGATCCACCCATACCAATAATCTGCCCTTTAGACGTATATTTTTTTTCAATAAGATATTGTGCAGCATATATATAATCTTCAAATGTATTTTTTTTATTTGTAAGTTTTCCTTCTTTCCACCACTTCATACCTTTTTCCATCCCGCCTCTGATATGAGCTGTCGCCCATATTATATCTCTGTTTATTAAGCTTAAGCGTGTAGATGAAAAACTTGGTGACATTGAAGCGCCGTAAGATCCATAACCATATAATAATAGATTTGCAGTGCCATCAATTTTAGTTTTTTTATGTCTAGTAATTGTCAAAGGCACAAGCCTTCCATCATGGGACTTAAATTCTATTCTCTCAACAATGTAATCATCTTTATTATGACCAGATGGTATTAATTGTTCTTTTATGAGTTTTTTTGATTTATTTAATAAGTTAAATTTAAATACTCTGGATGGAGTTTTTGGAGAAGAATATCCTAAATATACCTCATCAGTATTTCTGTTTTTTTGACATAATGAAACACCTGGAACATAAACTTTCTCATCAGAAAAAATCAATTCTTCCTCGATGTTAGTAGAAATATTTCTCACAAATAATTTATCTAATGCATTAGAGGTTTCACCACGTATAATCCAATCATTTAAGAAAGTTAAACCGCCTATCAAAACTTCGTCTTTTGCTGGTATAAAAGTTTTCCAATCTTGTTCTTTTAAATTATTACAGATATCAATCTTAAAATCTTCAGCGTTCTTATTTGTATGGTTATAAAATTTGTTTTTCCATGAATTAACAGAATATATAACACCTCTTTCTCTTTTAATTATTAATTTAGGCTCCGGTTTTTCTTCATCTGATCTAAAATAATACTGCTCAGAAGTATTATGATCTGAGGTATTTATAAAATAATATTTTTCATCAGAGCTTAAACTGATACCTACTGTAAAAGCCTCGCTTTTTTCTTCGAATATTAAGTCGTCTTCTTTAGAAAAATTACCAACCTCATGCCTAAATATTTTTCTTGCTCTATGGTTTTTATCAAGTTTTGAATAAAAGATATATTTATCATCTAAACTAAATATTATACTACCAGTTGTTTCAGTAATTTCTTTTGAAATAATTTTATTAGTTTCAATATTTCTTAAAAAAATCGTGTAATATTCTGATCCTTTTAAATCTAAAGAGTAACCAAGATATTTATCATTATTACTTACCTCTAAGTCTCCAACACCGAAAAATTCAACATTAAGTTTTTCTTTTTCTTTATCTCCGTTCCATATTTCCTCAACATTTTGTGATCCAATTTTTTTTCTTAGCTTGATAGAATAGTTTCCTTGGGCGGTGGTTTTGGTCCAGTAATCATAAGAATGATCTCTGTATGGAAGAGATTCATCATCTAATTTTATTCTACCTTTAATTTCATTAAATAATTTTTTTTGTATTGCCTTTGTATCTTTAAGGTGATGTTCAGTGTACTGATTTTCTTTTTCAAGATATTCTTTTACTTCTGGATTTAATTTTTCTTTGTCTTTTAATACCTCTAAAATATTTTTCTGATGAATCCAGCTATAATTATCTTCCCAAGTGACACCGTGGCAAGATTTTATTTCAGGTTTTTTTTGTAATTGTGGTAATTTCATCTAATTAGGGAATATATGAATATTGCAATTTTTACATTAGTTATTTTGACTATTTTTTATTTTTTATTAAAAAAATTTACCACTATTTCCTCAAAAAAAATTTCTAAAGGGGCAAGAATTTTTTTGGTAATAAGCCTTTTTTTACTAGCTATATTATTTGCCTTAGGTGGAAGATTTTTACTCACTCTACCATTAACACTTGCAAGTTTAGCATTGTTAAAATTAAAAGGTTTGTCTATTTTTCAATTAATTGCATTATTTAGATTAATTCAGACTTTAAGAAATTCTGGTCGCTTTTCTTTTAAAAACATGCAGACAAGAAACCAATCTAATCTATCAGTTGAAGAGGCTTATAAAATCCTAAATCTTGATAGGAATAAGAAAATAACTAGGGAAGAAGTTAAAAAAGCTTACACAAAAATTCAAAAGAAAATTCACCCAGATGTATCTCCAGAAACTGCTCGTTTGTCGGCAATCGTAAATGAAGCAAAAGAATTAGTATTAAGTGATATTTCTTAACCTAAAATATCGATTAACTTTTCAAATATTTTTTGTGAATTAATGATGTCTTTCCCTAAAGTATTATGAGTTACATTCATTATTCCGTCAGGGATAATTGGATACATTTTCGAACTATAAGATCCGTAAATTAAGGGGGTATCAGCCATTAAAGTTATAGTATCAACGCCAAGAGCTGCCGATAAGTGACTGTAGCTAGTATCATTACAAATTGCTGCGTTGCAATTTTTTATAATCGGCAATGTATCTTTAATACTCATCAAGTCCATCGGTGTACAAATATTACCATGACTAGAATTTAATATTTCTTTTAAAATTTTTTGTTCGGCATCTTTTTTACCAGTCGCTAAAAAAAATCTGCATTTTTTAGATTCTGTAATTTTATCTATTACTTCTAAAAATGTTTTTGCAGGAATTCTTTTAGTAGGTCCAGACCCTCCTATACCCAAAACAATATTTGTATCTTCTTTTTTAATATTAAACTTATGAACAGCTTGGTCTAAATTTTCTTTAGGAACATAAATTATAGGATCATCAGATACTATAACATCAATTGAATTTTTTATAAAAGTCTTAGCAGAATTAATTATATGTTGATTTTTCTTTTTAAAAATTGGGTATTGGTAAATTTTTTTGATACCAGATACTTTTGATATCAGGTTATATCTTAAAGACGAATTAAAAATAAAAATTATATCAAATTTTTTGACCTTTAAATATCTAATTAAATTAATCGCTCCAAAAAAACCATCGTGCTTACCATTAGAATTACTATTTCTATCTAAAATATGAATTTCATTAATGTATTCACATTTATCCAAATATTGGTCTGCCTTTGAATTACTACGGACCAATAAATCAACTGGAACATTATATTTTTTGCTTATTGCTTTTATGAAGGGTAAAAAAATTATTGTATCTCCGATACCCATTCTATTTTGTATAACTAATATTTTCATTCGTTATTTATAAACTTTACTAAACATTTTTTTTATATAAATTTCATGTATGAGTAAAATTAAGGGAATTTATGCAGCATCATTAACTATTTTAAATGACGATTTGAGTTTAAATGTGGCAAAAACAGTTAATCATTGTGAAAAATTAATTGAGGATGGGTGTCATGGAATTGTTATTTTTGGTAGCACTGGACAAAGTCAGCTCTTGCCTATTTCAGAAAAAATCAACCTTATAAATAAATTATCAACTCATAAGTATCGAGATAAATTCATTATTGGCACGGGACTTAATTCTTTAGTTGAAACAATAAACTTCTTAAAAGTTTCTTGTTCTTTAAAATTTCAAAAATTTTTGATTATGCCACCAGCTTATTATAAATACGGACATCAGGATGTAATTAATTTTTATTCTAAAATAATAGAGGTAGTACCAAATTGTGAAATAGTTTTATATAATTATGAAAAATTAAGTGGTTATAAATTTAGTATTGATACGGTTGAAATCTTAGTCAAAAAATTTCCAAAACAAATTATAGCTATTAAAGATAGTAGTGGAAATATTTTTGAAAGCCTAAAGATTTCAAATTTTTCTATTTTACCAGGATCGGAAACTCAATTAATCAAAGGATTAGAATTAGGATGCTCTGGAATTATCACAGCCACTTGTAATGTCACTGCTAATTTAGCTCGTAAAGTTTATGATGATTTTATTGATAGGAAAAAACAATCTTTTAATCAAAAATTATGTGAGGTTAGAAATCTTTTTGAAAAATATAATCTTATCTCAAGTTTACACTCATATTATATGAAAGAAGATGAAATTTATAAAAATGTTTTACCGCCTTTACATTTATTAACAAAAGATGAAACTGATGAGCTAAACTTAGGTTTAAAAAATATAAACTTCGAAAAAAAGGTAATGGTTTAAATGCATTTAGCAAGATTTCTTAATAAAATTTTTAAAAAAGGTGGTTTTGTTTTGATTGATGCAAATAGCAAAAATTATGTAATAGGCAATCCTAATGATAATCCTATTAAGCTAAAAATTTTGAATTCCAAACTTCATTATAAATTATTGTTTCATCCAGACTTATATTTTGGTGAAGCATATACTAATGGTGAAATTGTAATTGAAAACGGCTCACTTACAGATTTTTTAGATCTTGCCTTAATGAATTTTGGAAGGGGAGAATTAAATTTTTTCAGTTATTTGATTAATAGATTAAGAGGATCATATAGATATTTGACTAACTTTAATTTTATTAAAAAATCCAAGATGAATGTATCTCATCATTATGATATTAAAGACGACTTGTATGATTTATTTTTAGATCCAAAGAGACAATATTCTTGTGCATATTTTAAAAACGAAAACGATAGTTTAGAAACAGCTCAAAATAACAAAATTCAACATATAATCAAAAAATTAAATATTAAACCAAATCAAAAAGTTTTAGATATTGGATGCGGTTGGGGCTCACTTGCCATCGATATAGCCAAAAGTACACAATGTGAAGTAACAGGTATTACTTTATCGGAGAACCAACTTAGTTATTGCAAACAAAAAGCTAATGAATTGAATTTAGAAAACCAAGTAAAGTTTAAATTAATGGATTATAGAGAGTTAAATGAAAAATTTGATAGAGTAGTAAGTGTTGGGATGTTTGAACATGTTGGAAGGAAATTTTATAAGAAATTTTTTAAACAAATCGAAAAAATATTAAAAGAGGATGGGATTTCACTTATACACACCATTGGATCTGTAAATCCTCCTAGAGATCCTCATCCATGGATTACGAAGTATATTTTTCCTGGTGGTTATACCCCAAGTTTAAGTGAAGTGACCAACCCTATTGAAAAAGCTGGCCTAATAGTAACTGATATTGAAGTTTTGAGGCTTCATTACGCACACACGTTGAGACATTGGAAAGAAAATTGCCTAAAAAATAAGGAGAAAATTATCCAAATGTTTGACGAAAAATTTTTTAGAATGTGGGAGTTTTATCTTGCTGGTTGTGAAATGGCATTTAAGTGGGGTGATCAAGTTGTATATCAATTTCAACTTACTAAAAATTATAGATCAACACCTGTGACTAGAGACTATATTTATCAATAAATTATTGATAGGGTCAATTCTTCTCAGACATGAAAAAAAAAAGAAAAAAATTAAAAAAAAAGATAAAAAATAAAAATAAAAATAAAAATAAGGTTTATAAAATTAAAAAAAAAGTAAACAGAACTAAAAAAAAGTCTCGAAGACGAAAAAAAAGTAAAATTATTAAAAAAAAGAAAAAAAATAAATCTAAAAAATCAAAAAAAGTCAATTATCAACCACAAATAAAAAAAAAACAAAAAAATACTCTAGTCTTAAAATTAGTTAAGTTTCAATTATCTCTCAAACCTCAATTTAATTTCAAATTTAATTTTGGTTTAGAAAAAAGTATTCAAAGTTTTTTTGATAAGATTTCAGAAACTATTTCTAACTACAAAGTATTAAAAATTGATGAAAAAAGAAGAATAACAATAGAAAAAATTGAAAGAGAGAGAAAAGAAAAAATTGACGAAGCAAAGAAGAGAGAAGAGGAGGAAAATTTAAGATTAAAGCTGAAGGAGCAAACGCTTAAAGAAGAAGAAAGATTAGAAAAACAGAGAACGAAAGACATAAAATTATTTTTAAGAAAAGAACAAGCACTTTTAAGAATCGAGCAAGCAGAAAAGCAAAAACAATTTTTAAAACAATTAAGATTAGATAAACAAATTGAAAAATTTAGAATAAGAGAAGTTAAAGAATTAGAAAAACTTGAGAAAATTTCATTAAAAGAAAAAAGAGAAGATTATTCAGGATTACAGCAAAGAATTGATAAATTAAAAGAGAAATACAGATTACTAAGAGATCAAAAAATCAAAGAAAGAGTAGAGGCGTTAGGGGTTAAACTTCAAGGTGATGAGGACAGAGAAACATTATTAGAAAAAGAAAAGGAATATACTTTAGCAAGACAAAAAATAGAATTTGCTCTTGAAAGTTTTTATAGAAGTGCAAGCAGTTTAGTTTTTCAACTAAACAAAAGACACATTACTAGACATATGTCTATTCTGCGCTGTATCGACAGGAGGTTTGAGACTGGAGAAATTTTTGTAAAGTGGGATGAATCTGAAGATGAAAAATGGTTATTATTAATTTATATTAAAAATAATTCTCCAGATGAAGGAATTGTAATAGAGGATAAAACAAATTCTGAAAAAAATATTTCTCATGAATTTAAAAATAATGAAATATTTAAAGCCTCTGATACGATGGTTGACTCATTAACCCAACTTATTGCTAAACAAAGGGAAAAAAATAATAATTAATTATAGATTTTAAGATTTATTATGTTTTATGGAATAATTTTTATTTCAATAATGTATCTAATTTTTAAATATGTTTTGGCGTGGATTGCATATGTAAATAAGTTAGATTCGAGGCTTGGTGATAGCACTTGGAGGTGGACTTATGATTATCAAGTTGTTGGTGAGAGGGACTTTTCTGATTTAGATGATAAAGACTTTGTAAGATTAAGAAGAAAGAAAAATAGATTAGTGACCATAATGTACTCAATATTTCTTATTATGTTTATATCATTTATGTCTTTACTGAGTAAATTTTTAATAATAGTTCTTAATTAGTTTTTTAATTGTTTCTTATTTTTGAGATATAAAAAAAAAGCTATTATTTCGTATACGACTGAGAATATATGATAAATTACTGGAAGTTTAAAAAAGTTATATAAAAAATTATATTTTGGCATTTTTTTCCATAACAACAAAAATGCTTCTGCACCTCCTAAAACTTTCTCACCGTCTTTGATATGAAGTCTTCTTAAAAGTTGTTTACTGTTTTTAGAGGTTTCTTTTTCAGCCAACTCATTATCTGTAATATCAACCCAATCAATTTCATCTATTTCTTCTTTTTTATAAAGATCAATTTCGGCCTTACAAATTTTACAAGAATTATTAAAATAAACTTTCATAATAATAGGATTTATTACTAATTTGTCTCACATATGTACATGTGTAAAATACTCTAGTTGAAAATTTTATGAAACAATCTATTTAATGTCCTTTATGAGTAATTTCTTTGAAAAATCTGATCTATCTAGAAAAGAGGCCGAAAGTATTATTTCAGATACTTTGCAAAAATGTGATGATGGTGAATTGTATTTAGAAAATTCGAAATCTGAGACAATATTATTAGACGATAACAAAATTAAAAATTCCAGTTATAATTCAGATTTAGGATTTGGTTTTAGAGCTATATCTGATGAAGTGGTTGCTTACTCTCATTCTAATGAAATTTCTAAGAACTCTTTAAAACAATCTTCAGAAAATTTAAATTCCACATTAAAATCTGTCAAAGGAACTTATAATCATGAAATTCCTAAATCAAACAAAAAGTATTATGAAAACATTAATCCTATTGAACAAAAATCTTTAAATGAAAAAATTAAAATATTGAACGATGTAAATGATTATTTACGTTCTAAAGGTGAAAAGGTTAAACAAGTAACAGCTAATTTTTTGGGAGAGCAAAAGTCTGTAGAAATAATTAGATCTGGAGGGGAGACTTTGTCAGATGTTCGTCCTTTGGTAAGATTTAATGTGTCAGTTATGCTTGAAAAAGACGGGAGAAAAGAAACTGGTGTATATGGTGTTGGTGGAAGACAATCTTACGACTCTTATTTAAGAGATGAAAATTGGAAAAGTGTTTGCGATGAAGCTTTAAGAATAGCATCAGTGAATTTAGAGAGTAAACCTGCACCAGCAGGTGAGATGAAGGTTGTGCTAGGACCTGGGTGGCCAGCAATATTAATTCACGAGGCAGTTGGTCATGGTTTAGAGGGAGATTTTAATAGAAAAAAAACTTCAGCATTTCATAATCTAATGGGCCAAAAAGTTGCAAGTGAGGGAGTTACAATTATTGATGATGGTACCATTGATAACAGAAGAGGTAGTCTAACAATTGACGATGAGGGAACACCAACAGAAAAAACTGTTTTAATTGAAAATGGAATTTTGAAAAATTTTATGCAAGATAGACTTAATGCACGTTTGATGAATACAAGATCTACTGGTAATGGAAGAAGAGAAAATTATAGACATATAGTTCTACCAAGAATGAGAAATACGATGATGCTTAGTGGTAAGCAGACCCAAGAAGAAATGATTAAAGCTGTCGACAAAGGTATTTTCGCAGTTAGTTTCGGCGGTGGACAAGTTGATATCACATCAGGAAAGTTTGTATTCAATTGCACTGAAGCTTATGAAATTGTCAATGGCAAAATTGGGTCACCAATAAAAGGTGCAACGTTAATTGGTGATGGTCCTTCAATTTTAAAAGAAGTTTCTATGGTGGGGAACGATATGATGATGGACCCTGGTATTGGGACATGTGGTAAAGCTGGCCAAGGTGTACCAGTAGGTGTTGCGCAACCATCTATATTAATCAATAAAATGACTGTGGGTGGTACGAAACTTTAAATGGTTAAAGATCAAGAATTTTTAAAAAAAAAAGCATCATATTGTTTAAGTTTGGCAAAGAAATCGGGCGCAACTGAATCAAGTGTGGTTGTAAATAACTCTGTATCTGAAACTGTAAATTTTAGAAATAAAAAATTAGATGAATCTAATAGGTCAGATAATCTGAGCGTAAGAATTACTACTTATATTGGTAAAAGAAAATCAACAATATCTTCATCAAATTTGCTTAATGACAATCTAGATATTTTGATTGAAAAATGTGTTGAGGCAACAAAAAATACTCCTGAGGATGAATTTAATTCTTTGCCAGACAAAAATTTATTAGCAAATAATGTAAAAGATTTAGATATCTATGATGATACTCACATAGAGAATGATCAAAAAATAGATTATTTAAAAAAATTAGAAGCTGCTGCCTCTAATGATAAAAAAATAGTTAATACTGAGTCTAGTTTTACTCAAAATAAATCAAATTTTATTTTAGCTAATAGTGAGGGTTTTTGTGACGGCTACAAAACATCTTCTTTCACAGCGTCAAGTGTTACTGTTGCAAGAGATGAAAAAAGCATGGAGAGAGATTATGAATATTCTAGCAAATGTTTTCTTAAAGATTTGGATGATGCAGATGAATTAGGTAAACTAGCTGCCAATCAATCTATAAGAAAATTAAGTCCGAAAAAAATTGGAAGTGAAAAAATTGTTGTGATTTTTGATAAAAGAATAGCAAAGGGAATACTAAGTACTTTTGCAAGTGCTATTTCTTCATCATCAATTTCAAGAGGAACTTCTTTTTTAAAGGATAAAATTGATAAAAAAGTATTTTCAAATAAAATAAATATATTTGATAAGCCTGATATACTTAAGGGCTTAGGTTCAAGAAATTTTGATGGTGAAGGAGTAAAGACTGACACTCTCAAACTAGTAGACAAAGGAATTTTGAAACATTATCTGATTGATACCTATAATGGAAAAAAATTGAATCTTAAATCTAATGGAAGATACGGAGGAACAAGTAATCTTTATTTTGAAAATGGAAGTATTAGTTTCGAAGATTTATTAAATTCAAATTCAAAATGTCTCTATATTACAGAAACAATAGGCCATGGAAGTAATATTGTAACTGGAGATTATTCAGTAGGAGCAACTGGTTTTTTAGTAGAAAATGGAGAGTTTAAATATCCTATAAATGAAATTACAATAGCAAGTAATTTTAAAGAAATGTTTCAAAATATTACTTTAGCTAATGACTTAGATTTTAAGTATGAAACTAACTCACCAACCATGATGATAGAAGGAATGGTTGTTGCTGGTAAATAAGTAGATTTATTCAAGATTTTTAAGACGATATTCCCAATTACCCATTCTTGAATAAGAAACTCTAATAATCATAGAATTTTTCTTGTCAAACCAAATATCAAAATTTAATCGTTTATCTTTTGGAAGCGACATATCTTTAGATTTTATTTTAAAGTGATCAACTTCGTAAATTTTTCCATATTGTTCAATTTTTTCTTTACCAATGAAAGTAACAACTTGTTCTTTGATACTTCCTGAAACAGGACTAACCTGACTTTTGGTCTGTAAAATTTTATGATTCCACCAATTTCCAATAACATTATCTGCAGATGCTTCGCCTGTATAAGAGGAGCCTTTAATATTAAATTTATTTTTATTTTGTTCAAAAACTAAATTAACAAACTTTTCTTTGTCATTTTGTAAGGTTTTAGAATTGTAAGAAATTAATTGATCTTTTAAATATTTTTCTTCGCCATAACCCTCAACTTGAAAAATGGTAGTTCCTAATATTTTTACAGAAAATTTAATTTGATTTGTAACTATTGTTTGATCACCTTTTCTCGTAAAGAAATAATAGTTATATCCAATTATTTTACCATTTCTAAAGATATCCATCTCAATTTTTTTGTATTTTTTATAGTGACCAGTATGAGCCAGTGCATTTGATGCGAATAGTATAATTATGATAACAAAAATTTTTTTCATCAAGTGATAACAATAATAGACTTTCACAAATATAGAAGTAATTTATCGAAAATGTTTTTAAAAATTAAAAATATACCAAAAGTTAATTGGAGTTCCGAGAAGCCATATAATTTCAAGCCTAAATTTTCTACATTCTTTTTTTTGTGTTTTGGTTTGACATTATTTGGTATTGGTGAAGGCTTATTAATTGTATCTTTTACTGGTGCTTCTCCATGGAGTGTTCTAGCTCAAGGTATTTCTTTAAATGTTAATTTAAGTATAGGAACAATAACATTTTTGATTAGTGTTGCAGTTTTAATTTTGTGGATACCGCTTGGTCAAAAACCAGGCATGGGTACATTATTAAATGCTATGATAATTGCATTGATGATTGATCTTTGTATAAAATTTGTTCCAACTCCATCTAACCACTTATATCAATTAATTTTAGCAATTTTCTCAGTAATTACGGTTGGCATTGGAGGAGGTATTTATCTAGTATCTAATCTAGGTGCAGGACCAAGAGATGGTTTAATGATTGGTCTACAAAAAAAAACAAACTTACCAGTAGCTGCAGTAAGAGCATTTTTAGAGATCTCTGTTGTAAGTATTGGATGGTATTTGGGTGGAACTATAGGAGTTGGAACTTTATTATTTGCTTTTGGAATTGGACCTTGCGTTGCTCTAGGATTGTATCTGGTTGACAAAATTTTTAATTAAGCAGCTGCTCCAGACTTTTCACTTCTTTTTCTTTCATGAGGATCAAGAATAGCCTTTCTTAATCTGCAAGAATCTGGTGTAATCTCAAGAGCTTCATCAGTATTAAGCATACTTAATTGTTCTGCAATTGACATTTTTCTTACTGGCGTAAGAACAACATTTTCATCAGTGCCTTGTGTTCTCATGTTAGTTAATTTTTTACCTTTCATAACATTGATAATCATATCACCTGGTTTTGGAGAAAGACCAACAATCATTCCAGGATAAACAGGATCATTATGAGATACAAACATTTCTCCTCTTGCTTGTAAATTAAATATTGCAAATGCAACAGCTTTCCCTTTTTCCATTGAAATTAAAGCACCATTTCTTCTTCCTTCCATTTCACCTTCAAATGGTCCATAGGAATGAAAAATTCTATTAATAACTCCGTTACCCTTCGTCAAGGTAAGAAATCTACTTGTATACCCCATTAATCCTCTTGTTGGGGCATGAAAAATTAACCTTTTTTTATTTTTACCTGTGTCTTTTAATTCAATTAATTTACCTTTTCTTTTATTCATTGAATCAATAATTTTTGATGAATGCTCCTCATCAAGATCCATAGTAATTTCTTCTATGGGTTCAAGTTTGTTTCCATTATTATCTTTTTGATATAAAACTTTTGGAGGGCTCACGGTCATCTCAAAACCTTCTCTTCTCATCTGAGTAAGTAATATTTCTAACATTAATTCCCCTCTACCACTAACTACAAATGAATCATTTCCATTATTTTCTGAAAAGGAAATTCCAACATTATTTTGTGCCTCAAGCATCAATCTATCTCTGATTTGTGTACTCGTCAGTTTTTTACCTTCAGTGCCAGCTAAAGGAGATGTATTTACCGTAATAGTAATTGACATCGTTGGAGGGTCTATTGGAGTTGCTTTTATTGGATCATTTATCTCAAGATCGCAAATTGTGTCTGCAACATTTGCTTTTTCGAGACCAGCAATCACAACTATATCACCTGCTTCCCCTATTTCAATTGGAACTTTTTTTGTTCCCTCATATCTAAAAATTTTAGTTAATCTTCCCTCATCAACTTTTTCACCTTTAAGATTTATTGCTTTGATCGACTGATTAGCTTTGGCCGAACCTTGATTAATTCTACCAACTAAACTTCGTCCTAAAAAACTGTCCGAGTATAATAATGTAGATAACATTGCGAATGGCTTAGATTTATCAAGATCAGCTGGTTTAACATGATCAATAATTTTGTCTAATAGTGGATTTAGATTTTTCCTGGATCCATCAATTTCATTGTCAGCCCAACCTGATCTTCCACTTGCATAAAGAACTGGAAAATCTAATTGGTCCTCATTTGCGTCTAAACTTACAAATAGGTCAAAAGTTTCATTTAGAACTTCGTCAGCTCTTTGGTCAGATTTATCTAGTTTATTTATAACCACTATTGGTTTTAAACCTTGTTTTAAAGCTTTTGCTAATACAAACTTAGTTTGAGGCATCACACCTTCTGCTGAGTCAATTAATAATAGAGCACCATCTGCCATACTCAAAACTCTCTCAACCTCTGCAGCAAAATCTCTGTGTCCAGGTGTATCAATTATATTTATTCTAGATTTTTTCCAATTGATAGACGCAGGTTTTGCAAGAATTGTAATTCCTCTTTCTTTTTCTAATTCACCTGAATCCATCAATCTTTCATTTACAACTTCATTTTCTCTAAAAGACCCACTTTGCTTCATCAAATTATCAATTAATGTAGTTTTCCCATGGTCTACATGTGCAATAATTGTAATGTTTCTTATTTGTTGGTTCATAAATTTCAGCCGTTATACATTAATAAAAATGTTTGAAAACTTAAAAAAAACCCTATTAAACTTGATTTTTAAAGACCAAAATGCATCTAATTTAATTTTTTTTGTTTATCTTTTTTGATTCTTCTTTTTTCTTTTAGGCTATATTTTGGTTTTTTTTTTACACTCGAATCTTTAAATGATTTACCACTATATCTTTTAGACATTAAGTTAAAATTATATTTTTATTTTAAATGATAATCAAATAAAATATAAATCGTCGTTAAAATATATTGACAAAAATTTTTATGATTAAAACATTTCAAAATAATATTTACATAATCATGTACCATTATGTAAAAAATATAAAAAAAAGTGAATTTCCAAATCAAAAGGGTCTGGAATTTAATGACTTTAAGAAACAAATATTCTTTTTTAAAAAGAATTTTGACATATTATCTAATGAACAATTTTCAGAAATTATTAAAACTAAAAAAATTCCAAAGAGGAAATCAATATTATTAACATTCGATGATGGATATAAGGATCATCTAGATTATGTTTTTCCTTTTTTAAAAAAACAAAATATATTGGCAAACTTTTATCCACCGATAATTTGCATAAAGAATAAAAAGATATTAGACGTAAACAAGATACATTTTATTTTGGAAAAAGAACAAAATAGAGATAAAATACTTAATTTGATAGATTTATATCTTAAAAAATTTCATAATAAAAATCTCGATGAACTTCAAATTAATAAAATTGACTTAAAAAGTAGATATGATGATAAAAAAACAGTTTTAATAAAAAGATTGTTGCAAAACTATTTACCTATATCGTGTAGGGAAAAAATTGTTAATAAAATTTTTAAAGATATTATGAATACAAGTGAAGAAGATTTTTCAAAAAAAATTTATATGAATAAAAATAATATTCAAGAATTATATAAAAACGATTTTACTATTGGTTCACATGGAGTTGATCACTTATGGTGGGACAAACTAAGTAAAAATAAACAAGAAATAGAAATAAAAAATTCAATTAATTATCTTAAAAAAATTAAAGTTTATAATGATAATTTTTCTGTTTGCTATCCCTACGGAAGATATAATAACACAACCTTAAAATTATTAAATAAATATAAAGTTAAATTTGCATTAACAACTAAGGTTGATAAAGTTAACTCAAAAAATATAAGTAAAAGTTTAGAATTACCCAGATATAATACTAACGATTTTAAATAATTATGTATACTCAACAGAGACAAACAAAGGTTTTTTTCGAAAAAAATGCTAAAAATTGGCAAAAAAAAGCTGATATAAAAAAGAATAAAAAACTTAACACAATCCAAGAAAGAAACTTTTACGTTGTTGATAAAATTAAATTACTGAAAATAAACTCTTTAATAGATATAGGCTGCGGAACTGGCGACTTATCTTTTGATGCTTCAAAAATAATTAATGAAAGTGTAGGCATAGATTTCTCTAAAAACATGATTAATTTAGCCAAAAAAAAATTCAAAAGAAAAAATCTAAAATTTTACAATGATAATTTCTTTAATTTTGACCCTGGTCAAAAATTTGACTGTTTATCAGCAAATGGATTTATTGAATATCTTTCGCTTAAGGACATTAAACGATTCATTAATCATTCAAAAAACATAGTAAAGAAAAATAAATACATTATTTTCGGAACAAGAAATAGATTATTTAATTTATTTTCACTTAATAAATTTACACAGAATGAAATAAAAAAAAGTTCATTTAAAAAATTTTATGAAGAGAGCATTGCATTAGCGCATCTAAAATTTGATAATTTTAGAAATTTAAAAAAAAATAAATTTGAAGAAGTTCTTTTTAAACAACCAAAAACAGGCATTAATGTGGACAGACGACATCAATTTTCTCCGCTTCAACTAATTGATTTACTTATGAAATATAATTGGAAACCACTAGATATTTATCCAATTAATTATCACCCAGTTGTGCCGATAAAGTATAATGATAAAGAAAGTAGAATATTTTCAAACTTTATTTATTCATCAAAAGATAAAAATAAAATGCCGTATATACCATTTTCGTCATCTTTTATGATTTTAGCAAAAAATGAGTAATTTTTATGTGTTTAATCCAAATAGGAGCTGGCTCTGCAAATTTTGATATATACATTAAAGATGGATTCTCAAACTTTATAAAAAAAAAAAACATTCAAAAAAAAATATTTATTATTGAGGCAAACTCTATTCATCTAAGTAGTCTAAAGAAATTTTATAAAGAAAATAAAAATGTGAAAATTTTCAATTTGGCTATTGTACCAGACAATATGAATATAAAAAAAATGAACTTTTTTTATTGCTTGGAAGATTCACCAAATTATCAAATATTTTCAAACTCAAAAAATTTCGTAAAAAAACATTTCCCTAATGGTACAATCAAAGAAATTGAAATAAATTGTTTAGGAATATCTGAATTTTTAAAAAAAAATAACATTACGTATATTGATTACCTCTCTTTAGATATTGAGGGAATGGATTATGAGGTTTTATTAAATTTAAATTTAGATAACTTTGACATAAAAAATATTTCATTTGAACATTTACATTTAAATACAAAACAAAAAATAAAAATCATTTTAAAATTTATTAAAAATGGATATTACTTTTCTGGAATGGGTTTTGATTTAAGAAAATCAGATTGGATGTTCTCAAAAAATTATAAATTAAATAGATTTTTAACATATTTTTTACCTATTACACCAAGAAGAGTATGGAAAAAATTTAAGTTTTTCGATCAAATCTAAAAATTTGTCTTTTTAAAAAAAAACCCCCGAAACATTTATTTCGAGGGTTAAAATATTCTAGGTAACTAGACAGTTTGGAATGTATTTACATTCCCATTCCACCCATGCCTCCCATGCCTCCCATGCCTCCCATTCCACCAGGCATTCCTGCTGGAGCTGCATCTTTTTCCTCAGGTTTATCAGCAATCATTGCTTCAGTAGTTACTAATAATCCGGAAATAGAGGCTGCGTCTTGTAAAGCAGTTCTAACAACTTTTACTGGGTCAATTATACCTTTGGCGAACATGTCACAATATTCTTCATTTTGTGCATCATAACCATGTGTTTTTTTATTCTGCTCTAAAAGTTTTCCTACAACTACTGAGCCATCAACACCAGCGTTTTTTGTTATTTGTCTTATAGGTGCTTCTAAAGCTCTTCTTACTAAATCAACACCAGCTTTTTGATCCTCACCTTTTGCTTTTACCTTTTCAAGATCTTGAGCAGCATATAGTAAAGCACAACCTCCACCTGTTACAATACCTTCCTCAACGGCAGCTCTTGTTGCGTTTAAAGCGTCTTCTACTCTGTCTTTTCTCTCTTTAACTTCAACCTCTGTAGCACCACCGACTTTAATTACCGCAACACCACCAGCTAATTTTGCTAATCTCTCTTGCAATTTTTCTTTGTCGTAGTCCGAAGTTGTTTCATCAATTTGTTGTTTGATTGAAGAGCATCTTGCTTCTATATCTGATTTTTTACCAGAACCATTTACTATGGTGCTGTTATCTTTATCAACTTTAATTTTTTTACAAGATCCAAGATCATCCAATTTTACATTCTCAAGTTTAATCCCTAAATCTTCAGAAATAACTGAACCACCTGTTAGTATTGCGATGTCTTCAAGCATTGCTTTTCTTCTATCACCAAATCCTGGTGCTTTTACAGCTACAACTTTTAAACCACCTCTTAATTTGTTCACTACTAAAGTAGCTAATGCTTCACCCTCAACATCTTCAGAAATAATCATTAATGGTCTTCCGGCTTGCACAACAGCCTCTAAAAGAGGAACCATTGGTTGTAAGTTAGTTAATTTTTTTTCATGTAAAAGAATAAAAGGATTTTCAAGTTCAGTTGTCATTTTATCACTATTTGTAATAAAGTATGGAGATAAATATCCTCTATCAAACTGCATACCTTCAACGACGTCTAATTCAGTCTCAATCCCTTTGTTTTCTTCAACGGTGATAACACCTTCATTACCAACTTTTTGCATCGCTTTAGAAATCATAGTACCAATTTCTTTATCACCATTTGCAGAAATAGTTCCGACTTGAGCAATTTCATCACTATCTTTTACTTTTTTAGCTGAAGATACAAGATTTTGTTTAACCACATCAACTGCAGCATCAATTCCTCTTTTAACATCCATAGGGTTCATGCCTGCAGTAACGTATTTCACACCTTCTTTTACAATTGCTTGTGCGAGAATAGTCGCTGTGGTTGTTCCATCACCAGCCTCATCATTGGTTTTACTCGCAACTTCCTTAACCATTTGAGCACCCATGTTTTCAAATTTATCTTCTAGATCGATTTCTTTTGCAACAGAAACACCATCCTTTGTAATTCTTGGAGCACCATAAGATTTATCCATAACCACATTTCTTCCTTTTGGTCCTAATGTTACTTTAACTGTATCAGCTAGAATATTTACTCCTCTAATCATTGCTGCTCTTGCTTCAGCATCAAATTTTACTATTTTTGCCATTTTATTTTCTCCTTTAAATTAAATTATTTGCTTGAAATACCCATAATGTCTGATTCTTTCATTATGCTGTATTCCTTGCCATCAATTTTGACTTCAGTTCCTGACCATTTGCCAAATAAAACTTTATCACCGACTTTTACATCCATTGGTATCGTTTTGCCGTCTTCAGTTTTCGCACCACCACCAATTGCAACTACTTTGCCCTCTTGAGGTTTTTCCTGTGCTGTATCAGGTATTATTATTCCACCTGCAGTTTTTTCGCTGCTATCTAAAACTTCTATTAAAACTCTATCGTGTAACGGTTTAAATTTCATAAATTCTCCTTATTAATATGGTCTTCATATAGAGATTGACCTTACTATTTCAAGATATAGTTAAAAATTAGTTAGTTAAAAAATATAGGAATTTGTGGGTTTTATGGTTTATAGATTAATTTAATGACTAAAAATTTAGATAATGAAGGTCTAAGTTCTATAGCAGACAATTATCAGCTATTTTATGTTGACTTATGGGGAGTGGTCCATAATGGGGTTACTCTACACCTTGAAGCGATAAAAGCTCTCAAAGAAATCAATAAAAAAAGAAAGGACTATATTTTACTCACAAACGCACCCAGACCTAATCATGCAGTTAAATCTTTTTTGGAAAAACTAGGCATGGAGAAAGAAATTAGAGACCATGTTTTTACCTCTGGTGAGGCAGCTCTCATTTATTTAAAGAAAAATTTGATTAATAAAAATTTTTTCCACGTTGGTCCACCAAGAGATTTTGATTTATTTAAAGACTTTGAAAAAATGAAATTAGATAATATAGAAAAAAGCGAATATATCTTATGCACAGGATTGTTTGATGATCATAATGAAGACTTAAATTATTATAAAGATCTGTTTGAAAAAAATATAAAAAAAAAAATGATTTGCACAAATCCTGATCTAATTGTTGACAGAGGAAACACTAGAGAATTTTGCGCTGGTTCTGTTGCAATGGTTTTTGAAAAAATGGGTGGAGAGGTTGTTTACTTTGGAAAACCTTATCCTGAGGTTTATAATCAATCTATTGATAACAAAAACAAAAAAATTCTTTCCATAGGCGATAATTTAAATACTGATATAAAAGGAGCAAACCTTTTAAATTACGATTCTTTGATAATATCGAATGGTATCCACAAAGATGAGATTAAAGAAAAAGGAATTGAAAAAGTTGCAAAATCTTATGAGGCAATTTGTAATTATGTACAATCAGAATTGAAATGGTGAAATCAAAAAAAATATATAAAAATTTCAATATCAATACTGAATGTAAAAATTCAATTTTATTAATTGGTAACTTTGATGGAATTCACAAAGGACATCAAAAATTATTCTCATTAGCTAAGAAATATAAAAAAAAATATTTCTCAAAAATTGGTGTATTGACTTTTGAACCAATGCCAAAAATGTTTTTTAATAAGAATCTAGATAATTTTAGAATCTCTAATTTACAGCAAAAAATTGATAATCTCAAAAATCTTAATGTAGATTTTTTGATAATAAAGAAGTTTGATCGAAAATTCTCAAAAATAAAATCTAAAACTTTCATTAAAGAAATATTAGGTAAAAAGTTAAAACCAAAATTTATTTTTGTAAGCAATAATTTTAGATTTGGAAATAAGAGAGAAGGCAACGTTAGACAGTTGATTAAATTTGAGAGAATGTATGGTTATAAGGTAGTTAAACCACAACCACTGTTAACCAATAAAAAAATAGCATCTTCATCGTTGGTAAGAAAACTTTTACAAAAAGGAAAATTAGAAAAAGCTAATAAAATTCTGAATAGAAATTGGTCAATTATAGGAAAAGTCCAAAAAGGAAGACAGTTAGGAAAAAAAATTGGTTTTGCTACCGCAAACATTGATATCAAGGATTATATTTTAGCTTGCCCAGGTGTATATGCAGTTAAAGCAAAAAGATACGGTAAAAACAATTACATAAAAGGGATTGCAAATTTAGGTTATCGACCAACATTTAATGGAAAAAAAATATTATTAGAAGTTCATTTATTTAATTTTTCTGGAAATCTTTATAATAAGTATTTAACTGTAGAATTTAAAAAATTTATAAGAAAAGAAAAAAAATTTAAAGATGTCGACCAACTTAAAAAACAAATTAAAACTGACTTATTAATAGCAAAAAAATAAAATGAGTAAATCACAAATTAATCTTCCTAAAACTGCTTTTTCTATGAAAGCAAATTTGCCAACACGAGAACCAGAAATTTTGAAACTTTGGCAAAAAATAAATCTTTATAAGGAATTAAGAAAATCGAGAATAGGAGAGGATAAATTTGTTCTACACGATGGCCCACCTTATGCAAATGGAAATATACACATGGGTACTGCATTAAATAAAATTTTAAAAGACATAATTGTTAAATTTCACCAAATGGACGGCAAAGACTCAGTTTATGTTCCAGGATGGGATTGTCATGGGTTGCCAATAGAATGGAAAATTGAAGAACAGTATAAAAAAAATAAGAAAAATAAGAACGAAGTTCCTATTGTTGAATTTAGAAAAGAATGCAGAGCTTTCGCAGAAAAATGGATAGGTGTTCATAAAGATCAATTTAAAAGACTGGGAGTTGTAGGAGATTGGGAAAATTACTATTCTACAATGAGTTATGAAGCCGAAGCTCAAATTGTCAGAGAGCTAGGAAAGTTTTTAAATGAAGGAAGTCTTTACAGAGGGTTTAAGCCTGTCCTTTGGTCTACAGTTGAAAAAACAGCTTTAGCAGATGCAGAGGTAGAATATCAAAATCACAAATCAGATACAATTTATGCATCTTTTCCAGTTAAATCGTCAAAAATTAGAGAACTTATTAATAGTGATATAATTATTTGGACAACTACACCCTGGACTATTCCGGCTAATAGAGCCTTAGCATATAATGAGAGCTTAGATTATATACTTGTTGAAATTGGAGATGATGGAGATTTTAAGAATAAAAAAATTGTATTTGCAGAAGCATTATTAGAATCTGTTTTAAAAGATTGTAAAATAAATGATTTTAAAACTATAAAAAAATTTAAAGGTAAGGAATTAAAAGAAACTGTATGTAATCATCCTTTTTTTAAACTTGGATATGATTACGAAATACCTTTACTTGAGGCTCGATTTGTTACTATTGAACAGGGTACAGGCATAGTTCATTGTGCACCAAGTCATGGACCTGATGATTTTAATTTATGTTTAAACAACGGTATAAAAGCTATCGAAACAGTAGATGGTGATGGCAAGTACACTCAAAATGTAATGTTATTTGAAGGTATACATATTTTTAAATCTAATCCAATTGTGATTGAAAAATTGAAGGACCAAAAAAAACTTTTATCAAATGGTGAATTAATTCATTCTTATCCTCATTCTTGGCGATCTAAAGCACCACTAGTTCATAGAGCAACACCACAATGGTTCATTTCAATGGATAGTCATCAGCTAAGAACTAAAGCTCTTAAAGCAATTGATGACACAACTTTTTATCCTAGCAAAGGTAAGGAAAGGTTAAAATCGATGATTGAAACAAGACCTGATTGGTGTGTTTCAAGACAAAGAGTTTGGGGAGTGCCACTACCAATTTTTATTAATAAAAAAACAAATGAAATCTTGGTGGATAGTGATGTTTTTGAGAATATTGCAAAAATTTACGAAAAAGAGGGTTCTGATTGTTGGTTCTCTGATGATCCTCAAAAATTTCTTGGACCCAAATATAAATCGGAGGATTTTGACAAGCTGAGTGATATTGTTGAAGTATGGTTCGATAGCGGTTCAACTCATTCTTTTGTGTTAGAAAAAAGAAAAGATCTTAAATGGCCAGCATCAATGTATTTAGAGGGATCTGATCAACACAGAGGCTGGTTTCATTCCTCGTTGCTAGAATCTTGTGGAACAAGAGGTAGAGCACCTTTTGATTCAATACTTTCACATGGATTTGTGGTTGACGGAAAAGGATTAAAAATGTCAAAGTCTTTAGGTAACGTAATCGCTCCTGAGGATATTCTTAAAAAATATGGAGCTGATATTTTAAGAATTTGGGTTGCTTCCTCTAATTATGCAGAGGATTTAAGAATTGATTATTCGATATTAGATCAACATGCAGAATCTTATAGGAAGATAAGAAATACATTTAGGTATTTACTTGGGAATTTAAATGACTCATACGAAAACACGGATTTAGAAAAATTACAAATACAGGACTTACCTGAATTAGAACAACTAATGCTTCATAGAATTTTCAAACTAAATTTAAATTTTAACAAATATTTTAAAAACTATGATTTCCATAACCTTTACAAAGAATTATTAAATTTTTGCACAGTTGATCTTTCGTCTTTCTATTTTGATATAAGAAAAGATATTTTGTATTGTGATCCAAAAGATTCTGAAAAAAGAAAATATACTTTATTACTGTTAAATATTTTATTAAATTCACTGATAAGGTGGTTTGCGCCAATATTGCCTTTCACAACTGAAGAGATTTATCAACTTGTTACTAAGGACAAAAAAAGTGTTCATTTAGAAAAATTTTTGAATTTCCCTAAAAAATTTGAAAATTCGAAATTAAATTCTAAATGGGAAAAATTACTTAAAATCAGAGATATATGTAATTTAAGTATTGAAGAAAAAAGATCTAACAAAATAATTGGATCAAGTTTAGATGCTTCACTGACGATAAAGTTAAATAAAGAAAAAATAGATTTAATTAATGGCATTGATTTGTCAGAATTAACCATAACATCATCGGTAAATGTAGAGGAAATAAAAAGCGAGGAAGTTTTAGTAGATACAAAAAAAGCCAAAGGAGACAAATGTCCGGTCTGTTGGAAAATTAATACTAGCCCATGTAAAAGACATAGCTAGCAAAAAAATGCTCAGAAAAAATTTACCAAATATTTTTTTTATAGTTGTAATTTTTGTATTGGATCGTATTAGCAAATATTATATTTTAGAATTATCAAAATCTTATGAGAAGTTAAATATTCAAGTAACCTCTTTTTTAAATTTTAATTTAGTTTGGAATGATGGTATCGCATTTGGTTTATTTTCATTTCAACAAAATTTTTATTATCAAATACTTACAATTATAATCATAACGATAACTTTAATTATAATTTGGTTTGCTTTTAGGTCAAAAGGGTTAGAAAAAATAGGCTTTCTTATGATTTCAGGGGGTTCGTTAGGAAATATATTTGATAGATTGTATTATTCATCTGTAATAGATTTTATTGACTTAAGTTATAATAATTTTCATTGGTTTATATTTAATGTTGCTGATATATTCATAACATTTGGTGTTATAATGTTAATCGCTATAGAACTAACAAAAACAAAAAAAATATGAAAAAATTCATCATAATTATAATTTCTTTTTTAACTCTACAGTCTTGTCAATCAGCTCAAGATGCACTTACATTAAAAAAAAAAAATAGCGGTGACGAATTTCTTGTAGAAAAAAAAAGCCCATTAGTAATGCCCCCAGATTATGGAAAACTACCATCACCCTCAAGTGATCAAGAAAATAAAAAACAAAATAGTGATGACACAATTGAAAACTTAATTAGTAGTGATAAAAAAATATTAAATACAAAAAAAGAAAAAAATTCTGAAACATCATCAATTGAAAAAATTATTTTAGAAAAAATAAAGTAGGCTTGATGTTTAATAATTCTATTAAGATTAAAAAATTTCTGATTAAAAAAAATCTGCCCTCAAAAAAAAATTTATTAAAATTATATTATAAATTAGTAAATAGTGATAATAAGATTTTATCTTCAATGAAAGATAACTATGAAGATTCTTACAAAAAAAAACATATCAAAAATCTAAAAAAATTTAATAATGTTAATATTATTGGTATGGGTGGATCAATTCTCGGCGCAAAAGCGATCCACAATTTTTTGTCTATTAAAAAAAAAAATTTTAATTTTATAGATAATTTTCAAAGTCTTAATTCACTTAAATTAAAGAAAAACCATATAAATTTAATTATCTCAAAATCTGGAAATACATTAGAAACAATATCAAATTCAAATATCTTAATTAATAATCAAAAAAATATTTTTCTTACGGAAAATAAAAAAAGTTATTTAACAAATTTAGCAAAAAAACTAAAAGCTGAGATTGTTCACCATAATAATTTTATTGGAGGGAGGTATTCTGTATTATCCGAGGTAGGCATGTTACCTGCAGAGTTAATGGGATATAAGCCTGAAAAATTTAGAAAATTTAATCAATTGATTAATAACAAAAAATTTATTGAATCATTGACTCAAAACGTTTCTGATATTTTGAGACTTACTAAAAAAAATAAAACAAATTCAATAATCTTAAATTATGATAAAAAATCTGAGGGCCTCTTTAATTGGTATCAACAACTTGTAGCCGAAAGTTTAGGAAAACAAAATAAAGGTATTTTACCAATCATTTCTTCAATGCCTGAGGATAATCACAGTTTAATGCAGTATTATCTAGATGGAATAAAAAATAACTTCTTCACTTTATTTTTTGTAAAAGAAAAAAATTCGAAAAAAATAAACAGTAAAAAGATACTATACTCACATGACTATCTTCAAAATAAGAGTCTGAATGATATTTCATTTTCACAATTTCGTGCAACAGAAAATGTTTTTAACAAAAAAAAAATACCTTTTAGAAGTTTCATTATTCATAAAAGAAATGAGAGAACATTGGGAGAATTATTCACTTTTTTTATGTTGGAAACAATTTTATTAGGTATGGCAATGAAAATTAATCCATTTAATCAGCCTGCAGTTGAACTTATTAAAAAAGATACTATAAAATTTCTTAAAGCTTAATTAAGAAATGAAATTTTTGAAATACCGTACAAACGTTCTTCAATAATATTTACTTTTTCAGTAAACTTAATTTTATCGTTCTTATGTCTGTGAACAATTATAATTCCATTTAAACGTAGCATATCTCTTTCTTTTATTTTTTCGATAATTTCATTTATTTTTATCTCTTTAAACGGTGGATCTATAAAAATTATATTAAATTTAAGTTTTATTTTTTCATACTTTAAAAGATCAAAACAATCATTTTGTACTACCTCATAATTTTTTATATTTTTAAGAGAATTTAAATTTTTTTCTAAGATTTTTAACGCTTCAATATAATTTTCAAAAAAAATTACCTTCAATGCTTTTCGGGACAGACACTCTATTCCAAATGAACCAGTGCCTGCAAATAAATCCAAAATTATTGAGTTTTCAATTTTACAGTTAATCTTGTTAGAGTGATTAATTAAGTTAAAAATTGCTTCTTTAGCAAGATCTTTAAGTGGTCTAGTTTTTTTATCTGTTGGTAAAAATAATTTTCTACCTTTAAATATTCCTCCTATTATTCTCATCAATTGATAACCTTAAAACCAATATCTTTTCTATAAAAACCATGCTTCCAATTTAATTTTTCAATTAATTTAAATACAATCAATCTACTTTTTTTAAAACTATCTGAGACTGCAACAAAGTTAAGAACTCGTCCACCATTTGAAAATATTTTTGAGTTATCGACTTTTGTACCAGCATGAAATAAAAATTCATTTTCTACTAAATTGATTTTATTTAAATTCTTAATTTCTTTATTTTTTCTATAATTTTCTGGATATCCAATTGAACAAAGCACTATTGATAAAGATTTATTTTCATGCCATTCTATTTTGATTTGATCTAATTTAGAATTAATAACTGCATTTATAATTTCAAAAAAATCTGTTTTGAGCCTTGGTAAAATAGTTTGACATTCTGGATCACCCATTCTCACATTATATTCAATTAAAAATGGCTCATTTTTAACTATCATTAAACCTGCGTATAAAAAACCTTTATAGCTCACACCCATATCCTTCAATGCTTGAAGAGTTGGCTCAATAATTTTTTTTAATATCTTTCGCTCTAATTGATTATTTTCAAGCCTTGAAGGTGAATAAGCTCCCATTCCACCTGTATTAGGACCAACATCTCCTTCCCCAACTTTTTTGTGGTCTTGAGCAGTTCCAAAATTTTTGATACTTTTTCCATCAGAAACGATAAAAAAACTCATTTCTTCTCCATTTAGAAATTCTTCAATCAAAACTTGATTAGCCTCCCCAAATTTTCCATTGAAAATTTCATTAACAGCTTTTCTTGATTGATGTTTTGACTCACAAATGTAGACGCCTTTTCCAGCTGCAAGGCCATCAGATTTAACTACAACAGGAAATTTTGATTGATCTAAAAATTCTAGCGCATTGATCTTATTTTTGAAAACACCAAATTTTGCTGTAGGAATATTATATTTTGAGCATATATTTTTGGTAAATATTTTAGACCCTTCAAGCTGTGATGCAAATTTATTAGGACCAAAAACTTTTATTTGATTTTTTTCTAAAAAATCAACCAAACCATCAACTAATGGTTTTTCGGGACCTATAATAACTAGATCAATCTTATTTTTTTTTATAAATTTTTTAATGAGCCCAAAATTTGCGATATCTAAATCAATATTATTTGCTATAGATTGTGTACCTGCATTTCCTGGAACACAAAAAATTGACTTAATTTCATCTGATTTTTTTAGTGAATGGCAAATAGCATGCTCTCTACCACCACTTCCAATTATTAAAACTTTCATATAAAGATATATAAACTAAAAATGTTCAAAAAATTAGCTAAAATAAAATATTTACCAAATAATTTTGAAATTATAGAGCATGGCGATCATGTAATATGTTCAATTTCTGGCAAAAAAATTCCATTGGAAAAATTAAATTATTGGAATGTAGATTTACAAGAGGCATATTTCTCTTATGTTGAAGCATCTTTAAAAAAAGAAAATCAAAATTAAATTACTTCCATCTATTATGAGTCCAAATCCATTGTGAGGGGTTTGATATTATCATTGTTTCAATAATGTTATTTAATTTGAGCGTAATTGATTGAATAGATTGGTCTTTTTCAAATGAAATTGGTTTATGAATTTTTAATTTAAAATTATTTTCTTTATCACGTGCAATATGAATAGGGACAATTTTTACATTAAACTTTTTGGAAAATTGGGCAGGAATTGTTGTAGTTAAAGCTTTCTTATTAAACAAATCTACTTTAATTCCCTCTGATACACGTTGATCAATCATCAAGGCGATCGAAGATCCATTTTTAAAATAGCTTAATATTTGCCTAGTGCCGGTTATACCTTTTTTAATTTGCTTTTTACAAATATATTTTCTTCTTATGTTTTCCATCAAAGGGTTTAAGAAAAAATTATTTAATGGTCTATATATTGCTGCAAGATCGATACCTGATTTTTCAATATGCATAGCCATTAGTTCAAAATTATCAAAATGTCCTGAAATGAATATCACCGGTTTCTGTTCTTGTTTGATTTCTTCTAGATATTTTTGATTTTCAACTTCTATAAAACAATTATCTAATTTTGATGATCTGAAATTTTTGATAAAAGAATATTCAGCAAATATTTTCCCATAATTATTCCACATTTTCTTTATAATTTTATCGCTTTCTCTCTTTGAAATATTTGGAAAAGCATATGATAAATTTTTTTCACAAATTTTCTTAGACCTAAATAATGGACCTAAGAATGAAAAAATATTTCCTGAAATCATTAATGAATTTTTTAATCCTAATATTTTATAGATAAAAAATAAAAAAATTATTATTAAAAATTGTAAAAAATATTTAATTTCTTTCATTTAGTTTTTTTTTTAAAAAATTTATTAAATTTTTTTCATTGTTTATTTTTAACTCAACATTTAAATATTTAAATTTACTTTTTAAGTTATCTGGTATTTTTACATAATCTTTTTCTGTTGTAATTATTTCTGCGTTCAAATTTTTTGCTTTAATCAATATATTTTCAAAGTCTGTGGTGTTATAACTATAGTGATCTGGAAAAATTATATCAAAAATTAAATTAAACTTATTTTTTATAAGTAACTTTTTAAAATTTTCTGGATTACCAATTCCACAAAATAACAAATATTTTTTTTTCGTATCAAATTTTTTTAAGTTTAAAATTTTATATTCTGTGAAATAAATTTTTATTTTTGGATTTATTTTTTTTATTATTTTTAATGTTTCTCTTGATTTTATTGAATTTATATCTTTAATGAATATTACATCATACTTTTTTAAACTATCAATTTTTTCTCTTAGGGGACCGGAGGGAATTAGTTGCCCATTTCCAATCCATTCATCGGAATTAAAACAAACGATCTTAACATCATAATAAATCTTCCTGTCTTGTAACCCATCATCAAAAATTACCAATTGATACTTATTATTAATTGCAGTTTTCAGAATTTCACCTCTATTTTTCTCACAAATTAGCTGAGTTTTTTTATTTAAAATTATTTGCTCATCCTTTTCATTTTTATAAAATTTTTTGGCTGTAGCTAATTTAAAATTTTTTTGTAATAAATTATATATTTTGATTGTTGATGGTGTTTTTCCAGTTCCTCCTAAATAGATATTTCCAACACAAATAGTTTTAATTTGATAATTTTTTTTTGGAGAGTAATTATCTAAAAAAAAATTATTGACTCTATAAAAAATTGTAAGAGGAAAAAGAAGATAGGAGGCTAAACCTGGTTTATTTTTATTCCAAAATTTTGGTTTTTTCAAATTCATTTATCTCTTAATAAAAATTTCATAATATGTTTTTTTTAAAATTTTATCTCCCGTAGATTTAATTCGATTTTGAATTTTTTTAGAACTTATTTTTCTTTCGAATAATACAAGAATTTTATTGGCTAATGATTTATGGTCCTTTATACAAAATGAAATTTTATTTTTTTTTAAAAATTCATATATTTCTTTAAAATTACCTACATTTGGTCCATGAGTGATTGAGCACCCATACCTTACTGCCTCTAGAGGATTTTGGCCACCATGTTGAATTAAAGATCCTCCTAAAAAGATATTCTTAAAATTTTTGTAAAAAGATTTTGTTTTTCCATATGCATTCACTAAGTATATATCTGTTTTTGGATTAATTTTTCTATGAGGTTCTTCTAGATGAACTTTTAGATTTAAGTTTTCTAAGTTTTTTTTAATCTCATCAGTTCTTTCAATATGTCTTGGAATTATTATTGTCACAAGATTTTTTAATTTTTTTTTTAAAATTTTGTGTGTATGTCCAATAAAAATTTCCTCATCTGCATGAGTGCTTGACGCACACCAAGTATTCTTATTAGATAAAAATTTTTTTAGATTATTTTTTAAATGTAAGTTTTCACTTTCTGCTTGAGAGTATTTCAAATTTCCAATTAATTTGACGTTATTAAAGTTTAGTTTTTTAAGATATTTGAAGGACTCTTTACTAGAGGATAAACTTAAATTAAAATTACTAAAAATTTTTTTTGAAAAATTTGGTATTTTTTTCCACTTAAGAAATGTTTTATGGGTAATTCGCCCATTGAGTAAAAAAATTGGAATATTTCTTTTTTTCAAATTAATAATTGCATTAGGCCATAATTCTGAATCTATAAATAATGCTTTTGATGGTTTCCAGTGCTCAATAAATTTTTTCATTAAAAAATTAGTATCAATTGGAAAAAATTGATGTATCACTTTGTTAAAGTTTTGAAAATTTAATATTTTTGAGGAACTTAAAGTATTAGACGTTACTAGTATTTGTTTAATAGAACTGTTTTTTTCTAATTTTTCTAAGATTGGTATAATACTTTGTAACTCACCAACACTTGCTCCATGAAACCATATAAGTTTTCCAATTTTATTTTTTTTTTTAAAAAAACCTAATTTTTCCCAAAATCTTTTTGGGTCTTCTTTTTTTTTTAAAAATCTAAAAACTAGAATTATTGGTGATAATATAAATACTAGATTTATCAAAAATCTATAAACTATTAACATTAATCTTTTCTTATTTGTTTATCATAAAAATTTTTATACTCTTTTGATGATATCATCAAATCTTCATGTCTACCTTCTCCTACAATATTGCCCTTATCAATTACATAAATTTTATCAGAATTTAATATTGTAGATAGTCTATGAGCTATAACTATTGTTGTTCTACCAGATGTTAAAAAATTAATAGCTTTTTGAATTTTATTCTCTGTTTCGGCATCCAAGGATGACGTTGCTTCATCTAATAAAATAATTTTGCTTTTTTTTAATAAAGCTCTCGCTATTGATAGTCTTTGTTTTTGGCCACCTGATAAACGAATACCATTCTCACCTATCAGAGTATTATACTTTAATGGTAAATTTTCGATAAATTCACTCGCATACGAAGACTTGGCAGCATCTTCTATTTCCTTGTCTGAGGCATTTAGGTTTGCATAAGCAATATTGTTCTTAATTGTATCATCAAATAAAGTAGTATCCTGGCTTACTAAAGAAATTTCTTTTCTTAAGGACGAAAGAGTTTTTTGATAAATTGATTGATTGTCAATTGTTATATCTCCCAGATTTGGATCATAAAATCTTGGAATTAAATTTAAAATTGTTGATTTGCCAGCTCCACTATGACCTACCAAGGCAGTCATTTTTTTCCCAGGAAAATCGAGATTAATGTTTTTTAATATTTTATTATCATTATTTACATAGTCAAAATTTAAATTTTTAAAAACTATTCTTCCCTCGTGAACTTTGAGCTCTTCTGCTCCTTGTATGTTTTTTATATCTGGTGTCTCATCAATGACTGGTAAAACTCTTTTAGCACCCGAAATTCCTTGATGGATTGTGATATTGAGAGTTGCAAGAGACCTAACCGGTTGATATGCCAACATCATTGCAGCTAAAAAAGAAAAAAAATTACTAACTTCCAACTCATTATTAGAGACAAGTTTTGCAGATATGAATATTAAAAACGCAATCATTATACCAGTTAAAAATTCCATAATAGGTGATGCTCGAACGTGAACAGTAGCAATTTTCTGTGATTTATCTTTGAGTTCATTTATCATTCTGTTAGCTCTCATATTCTCAAAAGTCTCTTTTTGAAATATCTTTATAAGTTTATGATTTCTGAAAATTTCAATTAAATAAGAAGTAAGTGCTCCTGCCTTATTCATTTGCTCAGTAACAACTTTTCCAATTCTTTTTCCAAGGGTTCTTGCTGCTACACTTGCTAAGGGTATCATAATAATAGCTACCAAAGACAGTTTCCAATTTTGATAAAACATAACACCCAATAATCCTATTAACGTAAGGCTATCTTTAAATAAATTTAAAATTGCAGTACTAACAAGGTTAGTAATCATACTTACATCATTTGTAAGATTGGTAATAAATTTTCCTGAGTGTTTACTATCTACTAATTTTGTGTCTGCACTTATTAAATTTGATAACATATCAATTTGTATATCTCTTCTTACATTTTCAGAGACACCAATCATGATTACTTTTGCCAAATACAAAGAAGCCCCTTTGGTGGTGAATGCTAAAATAATCAAAAGTGGAATTATAAATATTAGTTCTTCTTTTTGTTCTATAAAAAGATGTTTAATTGCTGGATCTAATAAATAAGCAACTGACGCAGTACTACCTGCAAGCAACAAAGTAAAGAAAACTGATATAATAATTCTATTTAAATATTTTTTTGTGTAATCCTTATAAAGTCTTTTTAAAATTTGAATATTTGTCATTTTTATAGTTTACCAATTAATAAAGTTGATAAAATAATTAATCCGAAAAAGTTATTTGATTTGAATGTTTTGAGGCAGCTATTTGAATTTTCTATATCTAATCTACTAATTTGAATATAAAACAAATGCACACTTATAACCACTAGTCCGAAATAGTAAAAAATATTAAATTTCATAAAAAATCCTAAAATGATTAAGTTTATAAAAAAAATTGCGTAGCATAATTTTAAGAATAAATAAGGTTTTGATTTAAATCTTATTGATGTTGATTTTAATCCTATAATTTCATCATCTTTAATATCTTGAAATCCGTATATCGTGTCAAAGCCAAGTGTCCAAAATATGGCCCCCAAATAAAATATTATTGGCACAATTGTTATGTTATCAGAAATAGAAGTCCAGCCTAAGACAAGACCATAGTTAAAAGTAATACCTAAAAATAGTTGAGGCCAATATGTATATCTCTTCATTAAAGGATAGGTAAATGCCAGAGGCATAGATCCTAGAGCAAGAATTATTGTAAGATAATTGAATTGAATTAATACCAAAAATGCAATCGCACATAACATTGCAGAATAAATAATTCCTTGCTTAATAGTAACCTTACCAGAAGCGATTGGTCTATTTTTGGTTCTAAAAACCTTACTATCAAATTCTCTATCTGCAATATCATTAATAATACAGCCCGCAGATCGCATTAAGACCGATCCTAGAAAAAATAGTAAGAGGTAATAGAAATATTTATCTAGACTATTTGAAAAATCGTAGGCTATGGTTAAACCCCAAGCACATGGCCAAAAGAGAAGCATAAAACCTATTGGTTTTTTTAATCTGATGAGTTTTATAAATAAGTTAAATTGGTTCATAAAATTTACTTGTAAATAACAAAGGCAAGATTGATAATCAAATTGATTCGTATGAATATTGATTACACAGTCACAGCCTTAATGTTTCCAGCTATTCCTTTGTTAATGAATATATATAGCAATAGATTCCATTCATTGAGTAAATTGATAAGAGAACTTCATGATGAGCATGTTTATGAAAAACACGTTCCTCCAGAATGGAAAAAACAATTTATTAATTTAAGTGGTAGGATAACCTTATTAAGATGGTCAATAATGTTTGGAGCTTTTGGATTTTTGTTTAATATGCTCACTGTGCTTGGTCTTTACTTAAATGAAATATTTGTAGCAAGATTAATTTTTGGTTCATGCTGTTTGTCTATGATTATCTCTATACTATTTTTTATTAGAGAAATTCATATTTCAACTAATGCTTTAAGATTGCATATGTCTGATATGGATGTAAATGTTGATTAAGGAATAATTATAGCTGGACCTAAAATTTTCCTACTTTCTAGATCCTGGTGTGCCTCGACAATTTGATTTAAAGAATATCTTTTATAAATATCTAATGAAATTTTTTTTGTAATGTACATTTGAAAAACCTTACTGGCTGCTTCATCAAGCTCTTCTCTTGTCGCAGTATAATGTGCAATACTTGGTCTAGTTAAATACAAACCTTTTGGTGCTAGAGATTTTGTAATATTACATGGTTCCAAAGGACCAGACGCATTTCCAAAAGAGACCATCATACCTCTTGTCTTTAAACATTCAATTGAACCATCAAAAGTTTTTTTTCCAACACCATCATAAACAACAGATAAGCCCAAGCCATTTGTAATCTCTTTAACTTTTTCAGCAAAATTCTCTTTTGAATAATTAATGACATGATTACAACCGTTTGCTTTTGCTATTTTGATTTTTTCATCTGAACCTACAGTTCCAATTACATTACATCCCAAGCTTTTTGCCCACTGACAGAAAATTTGCCCAACACCTCCGGCAGCTGCATGAAATAAAATAGTTTCACCAGCTTTGACTGGATAAGTTTTGTGAAGTAGATAGAAAACAGTAAATCCTTTAGTCATTAATGTAACCACATGTTCTGCATTAATTTCTTTAGGAACTTTTACCAACTTTTTTACTGGAAAGTTTCTATGAGTTGAATATGAACCTATAGGCATAGACGCATATGCAACTCTTTCTCCAACTTTAAAATTTTCTACATCAGGACCTACCTTTTCAATTATTCCTGCTCCTTCAATTCCAATATTCGAAGGTAACTCAACGGGGTAAAGACCCGATCTATGATAAGTATCGATATAATTTAAACCGATTGCCTCATTTTTAATCTGTACTTCACCAGATTTGGGGTTTTCAAGTTTGATATCTTTAATTTCCAAAACCTCTGGACCACCGTTTTTTGAAATTATCACTGCTTTCATTTTACAAAAGTGTCATTATGATAATCTTGAACAGCTTGCAAAATTTCAGCTTTTGTATTCATTACAAATGGTCCACCTCTTGCGATTTTTTCGTTTATAGGTTTTCCTGAAATTAATAAGAATTTAGCATTAGATTTTGCATTTACTTTTAATTCATTTCCTTTTGAAAGTAATATAAGAGTGCTATTTTTTACCTTATTATGCTTTTTCTCACCAACTATTATTTCTCCATCAATAAGATAAATAAATGAATTATGAGTTAAAGGTAATTGGAAATTAAACTCTTTATCTTTCTTTAATTCTATATCAAAATAAATTGGTTCTACATTATGACCCTTAACAGGGCCTTCAGCTTTTTCAAATATACCAGCTATAACCTTAACTTGTTTGTCATCATCATTATGAATACTCATTTTTTCAGCATCAATATAAATATATTCAGGTTTACTCATCTTTAATTTTGCAGGCATATTAATCCATAATTGAAAACCGTGTAGTTTCCCCTCTTTCATTGCGGGCATTTCGGAGTGAATTATTCCACTTCCTGTCTTCATCCACTGAACGTCACCAGCTGTCATTTTTCCTTTACCACCTGTGCTATCTTTGTGCTCAAAATCACCTGCAAGCATGTAAGTGACAGTTTCTATTCCTCTGTGGGGGTGGGGTGGAAATCCAGCAACATAGTCTTCACTATTTTCTGATCCAAATTCGTCTAACATTAAAAAAGGGTCATAATAATTGGGATCAACACCTATACTTCTTTTCAATTTTACTCCTGCACCATCTGAAGCTGAAATAGGATTAATAATTTTATTTATTTCTGATTTCATATATCAAGCATAATTGTTAAAAATTATAATTCAATAGTACTTTTTTGTTTAAAAATTTATTAGAAAGTTTATTAAAAAAGCAAATGGATCTACGAGCACAAACTATTCTCAATTTTTGGTTTATTGAAACGCCTTCAGATAAAAGGTTCAAAAAGGACGAAAAATTTGATCAATTAATTAAAGATAAATTTTTAAGAGACCATGAAAAGGCTTGTTTAAATGAATATGATGAATGGCAAGACACTGCTCTAGGAAGTCTGGCGCTAGTTATCTTATTTGATCAATTTTCACGAAATATTTTTAGAGATAATAAGAGAGCCTTTGAGCAAGACTCAAAAACAAGATTAATTGTCCATTATTCAATAAAATCTGATTTCTTAAATGAAATGGACCAAAATCAAAGATTTTTTATGTTACTACCCTTAATACATAGTGAAGAAATGTTTGACCATGAAATGGCACATCATTTTTTAGAACTTTATATTCAAGAACATCCCAGTTTAATTGAAATTAGAAAGTCTTGGAAGGATCACACAAAGGTTATCAAAAAGTTTAATAGATACCCCCACAGAAATAAAATTTTAGGAAGAGAATCTACAAAAGAAGAAATCGAGTTTTTAAAAAGACCAAATTCAGCTTGGTAACTAAAGTAATATCGTTAAGAACCTTTTAGAAGAGTTTAAATTAATCTAAATTAAATCAATTAATTCTAACAAATTTTTAATTTGAAAATTTGGTTTGTAGTCCAAATTATCAAAAATATTTTCATTTCTATTTACCCATATTGCATTATATCCATAGTTCCCACCACCAGAAACGTCCCATGTGTTTGCACTCAAAAAAGCCACCTCTTCTTTTTCTATGTGATACTTTTGAATTGGCATATCATAAACCTTAAAATCAGGTTTATAAATTCCTACTTGCTCAATTGAAAAAATATCATCAAAAATATTTTCCAAATTATTTACTTTCACCAGTTCGTTTAACAGTGAAGGTGTACCATTTGAAAGAATAGCTAATTTAAAATTTTTTAATTTAAGAGACTTTAAAACTTCAGGAACTTCGTTATAAGTTAACAATACTTTATATAAATTTAATAATTCATTTTTCATTGAGGGATTTATATTAAAGACATTAATAGATTTGTCTAAACTATCCTCAGTTATCTGCCAAAAATCTTTATGCCTGTTCATTAAACTTCGAAGCCAGGTATATTCTAATTGAGTAGTTCTCCAATAATTTGAAAAACCTTCCCATTTATCTCCAATTTTATTTTTACATTTTTCAGCCGCAGAATTTACATCAAATAGTGTACCGTAGGCATCAAAAATTATTGCTTTAATATTTTTCATAAACTAATTTAACATAAATGAGCAATATAAGATTATTTTTTTCAAACCCATTATCAGCAAACATGACTGACAAATTAGATAAGTCTCAATCACATTATTTAACAAAAGTAATGAGAATTAGAGAAAATGAACTTTTTTCTTTATTTAATAAAAATGGTGAATGGGAAGCTAAAATTTTAGCAATATCAAAAAGTGTTGTTGAATTTAAAACAATAAAACAACTTAGAGTAAAAGAAAACTTTAAAGAATTATGGCTAGCCTTTTCTCCAATAAAGTCTAATTACCAAAATTTTATGATTCAAAAAGCAACAGAGCTTGGGGTTACAAAATTTTTACCAATTATATTTGACCGTACAGTTGTAAGAAAAATTAACAGAGAAAAATTAGGAAAAATCGCTATAGAGGCTAGTGAACAATCAAATAGAATTAATGTTCCATTAATTGAAGACTCTCAAAATTTGGATAATTTCTTAAAAAGTAATTTTGTCGATCTTATCTTCACTGATTTGAACTCGAATAATAAAAAAATTAATACATCAAATCTATCTAGTAAACCAATATGTATAATTGTTGGTCCAGAGGGAGACTTTTCTGAAGCTGAAAGAGAAAAGATTCTAAATTTTAAAGGAGTTCAAGCATTAAAGATTAATGAAAATATTTTAAGATCTGAAACTGCTGTGATATCTACAATTTCGATCGTAAATTACGCAATTAATTGATAAATTGTCGCGAAAACTAAAGTGTAATTTTTATAAAAGAGCTTTATATAGCTATTTAAATGAATAAAAATTTATTTATATTTTTTAGTCTATTTATATGCCAAGCTGCTTATGCAAATCAACCGACTGAGTGGCAATTAGGTTTTCAAAAAGCAGCATCGGAGTCCATGAGAGAAATAGTAGCCTTTCATGACAAATTATTATTACCAATTATAATTGCTATAAGTGTTTTTGTATTATTTTTAATGCTGTATGCTTGCGTAAGATTTAGAGCCTCAGCAAATCCTATCCCATCTAAAAGAACTCATAATGTTGCTGTTGAAGTTTTATGGACATTAATACCGTGTTTAATTTTGATTGTAATTGCTGTACCGTCATTTAAGATTTTGTATAAACAAGACACAATTCCAAAAGCTGACATAACTATCAAAGCAATTGGATACCAGTGGTATTGGGGATATGAGTACCCAGATGAAAATATCATTTTTGATTCTTATATGATTGAGGAAAAAGATCTTAAATCAAATCAGCCAAGATTGTTAGCAGTCGATAACGAGGTAGTCGTGCCAGTTGGTAAAGTTATTAAAGTTTTAATCACTGCTAATGATGTTCTTCACGCATGGGCATTGCCTGCTTTTGGAGTTAAAAGAGATGCAGTTCCAGGTAGAATAAACGAAACGTGGTTTAAGGCAGAGGAGAAAGGAACATATTATGGCCAGTGCTCAGAGCTTTGTGGAATTAAACATGCATTTATGCCAATAACAGTAAAAGTAGTTAGTGACACAGAATACCAAGAGTGGCTTAATGAAGCTCGAATTAAATTTGCTAAAGAAGAAATAAAAAACAGTCAATTAAAACTGGCGAGTAAATAACTATGTATACACAAACATCATCACATGAACATCATACACCAACGGGATGGAAACGTTGGGCATATTCAACTAATCACAAAGATATTGGAACGATGTATTTGATTTTTGCAATTATTGCAGGTGTGATTGGAACAGCTTTTTCAGTATTAATGAGAATGGAATTAATGCATCCTGGAGATGGTATTTTGGGAGGAAATTATCATTTGTACAATGTGCTTGTAACAGGTCATGGTTTGATAATGATTTTCTTTATGGTAATGCCAGCAATGATTGGGGGTTTTGGTAACTGGTTTGTTCCAATAATGATTGGTGCACCTGATATGGCATTCCCTAGAATGAATAATATTTCTTTCTGGTTATTACCGGTTTCATTAACATTATTAATTTTATCTGTATTCGCAGACGGACCCCCTGGCGCACAAGGAGTTGGGGGAGGCTGGACTATTTACCCTCCTTTATCCTCTAAGGCCGGACAACCTGGACCCGCGATGGACCTTGCAATTTTAAGTTTACATTTAGCAGGTGCTTCATCTATTTTAGGAGCAGTAAATTTTATAACAACGATTTTAAATATGCGAACTCCAGGTATGACTTTGCATAAAATGCCTTTATTCGCTTGGTCGATTTTAGTTACAGCATTTTTATTATTGCTTTCATTGCCAGTTTTAGCAGGCGCGATAACTATGTTACTTACTGATAGAAACTTTGGAACAGCTTTTTTTGAGGCTCAAACTGGAGGAGATCCTGTATTATTTCAACACTTATTTTGGTTTTTTGGTCATCCAGAAGTTTACATTTTAATCCTTCCAGGATTTGGGATGATAAGTCATATAGTATCTACATTTTCAAGAAAACCAGTTTTTGGATATTTAGGAATGGCTTATGCAATGGTTGCGATAGGAGTTGTTGGATTTGTTGTATGGGCTCATCACATGTATACGGTTGGACTAGGTACAGATACTAAAGCATATTTTTTAGCCGCAACGATGATTATTGCTGTTCCTACTGGAATTAAAATTTTCTCGTGGATTGCAACTATGTGGGGCGGATCTATTTCATTCAAAACCCCAATGGTATGGGCATTAGGATTTATATTTATGTTTACAGTAGGTGGTGTGACTGGAGTAGTTTTAGCAAATGCGGGTGTAGATACTGCAATGCATGACACTTATTATGTCGTTGCTCACTTTCATTATGTTTTATCTTTAGGTGCTGTTTTTGCAATTTTTGCAGGATTTTATTACTGGTTTTCAAAAATGTCAGGATATGAATATTCAGAATGGTTGGGACAACTTCATTTTTGGTTAACATTTATTGGTGTAAATTTGATATTCTTTCCACAACATTTTTTAGGACTTGCTGGAATGCCAAGAAGATACGCCGACTATCCTGATGCTTTTGCAGGATGGAATTATATCTCTTCAATAGGTTCTTATATTGCAGTGGCAGGTTTAGCTGTATTTTTTGTCAACCTTATTTACGCATTTATAAAAAAAAGAGCTGCAGCTCAAAATCCATGGGGAGAAGGAGCAACAACTTTGGAATGGACCGTGCCATCTCCACCAAACTTTCATACATTTGATGAACTTCCAAAATTTGAGAATGATCAGGAGACTCAAAAATTACAGAGTTAAAAAAATAGCTTAAATTTAATGAATAATTTGAGATTTAAAAACAAAGCTTTAAGTCAGGAAGATTTATTTAATCTTTCAGAATTATTTAAATTAATGAAGCCAAGAGTCATGTCATTAGTAATTTTCACATGTGCGGTAGGACTTTTGACTGCACCAAATTTGATTTCAACTAAGGATGCAATAATTGGAATTTTATTAGTATCAATAGGGGCAGGAGCGGCAGGAGCACTAAACATGTGGTACGAGTCTGACCTTGACGCTCTAATGACTAGAACATGCTTAAGACCTATCCCTACTGGAAAAATCAATAGAAACCAAGCACTTATTTTCGGAGTCACTTTATCAATTATTTCAGTTGTTTCACTAGATTATTTTACAAACAGGATTTCGGCTTCAATTTTATTATTAACAATATTATTTTATGTATTTGTTTATACAATTTGGCTAAAGAGGAGAACTCCACAGAATATTGTTATTGGTGGTGCTGCAGGAGCTTTTCCACCTGTAATTGGATGGACTATTGCTACTGGATCTTTGTCAATTGAGCCATTAACTTTTTTTTTGATAATTTTTTTTTGGACACCATCTCATTTTTGGGCTTTAAGTCTATATAAGTCAGATGATTACAAGAAAGCTAATATTCCAATGCTCCCCTTAACTAACGGTGTTGAAAGCACAAAGCTAAATATATTTATTTACTCTTTATTAATGGTACCAGTGATTATTTTTCCGTACTTTATAAATTTTGTAGGATTTGTATTTTTGATACCAGCACTTCTGCTAACATTTTACTACAATTATTTATGTTATGAACTATACAATTATAAAAAAAACAAATTTCATCCTAAAAAAGCTAAATCAATTTTTGGATATTCAATATTGTATTTATTTTTGGTTTTTGTTCTTTTTTTGATTGATAAAATTTTATGATTACTCCGGATAAAAAAACTAAAAAAAAAAATATAATAACAGCTTTTATCATTATAGCTTTTATGATTTTTCTTTTCTTTTTTACATTATATAATACAGGGGTATTTGATAGATCAATATGATACAAAAAAAAAATTTAACCCCCTTAATTTTAGCAGGTATATTTATTATTATGTTAAGTTTATCTTTTGCTGCTGTCCCACTATACGATTTATTTTGTAGAGTAACTGGCTTTGGTGGAACTACACAAAAGTCTAATACTGCTCCGAAAATAGTTTTGAATAAAATTGTGAGTGTGAGATTTGATACTAATGTAAATAATTTACCCTGGGAATTTAAGGCAAAAACTAATGTTATTGATGTAAAAGTTGGTCAAGTTAGTAAAATTGAATTTGAGGTAGAAAATTACGGTGATGAGCCATCTGCTGGAGTTGCTAGTTTTAACGTATCGCCCGCAAGTTTTGGTAAATACTACAGTAAATTAGGTTGCTTTTGTTTTGAGAAACAAATGCTAAAAGCGGGAGAAAAAGCCACATATGTAATGACTTTTTATTTAGATCCCGAAATGATTAATGATCCAACAGTAAAAAACTTAGAAGATGTAACTATGTCTTATACTTTTTTCTCGACAGATTATTATAAACAATCATAATTAAAGAAATGTCAGCCGAAAAAAAACATGATTATCATCTGGTAGACCCAAGTCCTTGGCCTATATATGTTTCATTTTCATGTTTTATTTTAGCTATAGGATCAGTTTATTATCTTCATACAGATATTTCATGGGGCATGTATCTTGGTTTAGCTCTTTTAATATATGGAGCTTACATGTGGTTTAGAGATGTTGTTATTGAAGCAGAACACCAAGGTCACCATACACCAGTTGTACAAATCCATCATAGATATGGAATGACTTTGTTTATTGCGTCTGAGGTGATGTTCTTTGTTGCATGGTTTTGGGCATACTTTGATGTGAGTTTATTTCCAAACGAATTTGTTGGTAATGTATGGCCACCTAAAGATATAGAGACATTTGATCCTTGGGATATTCCATTGATTAACACTTTGATATTATTATTATCAGGTACAACAGTTACTTGGTCGCATCACGCATTAATTGAGGGTGATAGAAAAAGTTTTATTCAAGGCTTATGGCTAACAGTTATTTTAGGTTTTTGTTTTACTCTTTTACAGATTTATGAATATCAGCACGCTTCATTTTCTTTTTCAGACCATATTTATGGATCAGTGTTTTACATGGCAACAGGATTTCATGGCTTCCATGTACTTGTTGGAACTATATTTTTAGCTGTATGTTTATTTAGGGGAAAACGTGGACATTTTACTAAAGATCATCATTTTGGTTTCGAAGCAGCTGCATGGTATTGGCACTTTGTTGATGTTGTTTGGTTATTTTTGTTTGCTGCAATATATATTTGGGGAAGTTAATTTGATCATTGAAACATAAGTTTTTATTTTCTGTTTTTATAATTTTCTTTATTCTCGTTTTTATTGGACTAGGCACATGGCAAATTATCCGCTTAAATTGGAAAAATAATCTAATTTTAGAGATTGAAAATTCGTTAAAAAATCCTCCAGTAGAATTATCTCAATCAAAAAAAGAAAATTTTCTCAAAATTAAAACTGCAGGGTCTATAGATTTTGATAAACAAATTTATCTATATAATTTAAATGAGTCTGGTGCTCCTGGATTTGAAGTAATTAATCCAATTGTTATTGGTAATGAAAATTATTTAATTAATAGAGGTTGGATACCATTTGAAAAGAAGGGCACTCAAGAAATTAATGTATTTGATCAAAAAAATATTATTGGAACTTTGAAAATGCAAGGTAGAAAAAATATTTTTAAACCAGATAATGATTTGGTTGAAAACTACTGGTTTAGTTTAAACAGAGACGACGTCTTAAAATTTACAGGTAAAAATTTTTCAAAATATATTATTTACTTAGATGGAAATTATCAGTTTCCTAGACCAAAAAAAATTACTGCAAATATTTCTAATAATCATAAAAAATATGCAATGACGTGGTTTTCATTAGCGATTTCAATTCTTTTATTATATCTATATTTTAGAAAAAAGAATTATTAAATGAATTATATTAGCACCAGGAACAACCAGAAGAACTTTACTTTTAAGGAAGTTTTTCTTAAAGGTCTAGCAGATGATGGAGGACTTTTTGTGCCTAAATCAATTAAACAATATAAAAAAGAGGAATTAGATAATTTAAAAAGTCTTAGTTACAATGATTTAGCGGCCGAAATAATTTATCCATTTATAGGAGACTTCATGTCTAAGGATGATTTAATCTCTATGATTTCAAAATCATACTCAAATTTCAGATCTAATGACGTTGTAAAAATCTCTAATCTAGGAAGTCTAAAAGTTTTAGAACTATTTCATGGTCCGACATTGGCCTTTAAAGATATCGCTATGCAATTAATAGGTAATTTTTATCAATATCATTTAGGCCGTGACCAAAAAAAAATTAATATAATAGTGGCAACTTCAGGCGATACAGGTGCAGCTGCAATAGATGCTTTAAAAGGAAAAAGTAATTTAAATGTTTTCGTATTGCACCCAAATAATAAAATTTCACAAGTACAAAGAAAATTAATGACGATACATGAAGATAACAATGTATTTAATATTGCAGTAGAAGGTAACTTTGATGATTGTCAAAATTTAGTGAAAGCAATGTTCAATGATGAAAAATTTTCTAAAGCAATAAATATGTCAGGTGTAAATTCAATTAATTGGGCAAGAATAATTGCTCAATCAGTTTATTATTTTTATGCATACTTCAAAGTTGGAAATGGCGAACCTTTATCTTTTTGCGTACCAACTGGTAATTTTGGAGATATTTACGCTGGTTACTTAGCAAAAAAATTAGGTCTTCCTGTTGATAAATTAATCGTGGCTACAAATAAAAATGACATACTTCATAGAGCAATATCAGGCGGTGATTATACTCAAAAAAAAGTTGAGGAAACTAATACTCCAAGCATGGATATACAGATAGCAAGTAACTTCGAAAGACTTTTATATGATGTAAAAGATTGTGACTCTGAAGTTACAAAGGATGTAATGAGTAAAATAAAAGATAATTCCTTCAAAATTGACAAAAATGATTTAGATAAAATTAAAAAGAATTTTATATCTGAAATGCTTGATGAAAATGAAACTGTTGAAATGATAAAGACAATTAATAATGAACACAAGATAGTAGTTGATCCGCATACAGCAGTTGGAATTGGTGCAGCAAGAAAACTAGGATTGGAAAAAAATTGTGTTGTTTTATCAACTGCTCACCCATGTAAATTTCCACAAGCAATAGAGGATGCAATCTCAAGAACTGAAGATTTGCCAGATAGTCTCAATTATGTTTATGATAGAAAAGAAAAATTCGAGCTTCTCCCTAATGACATTGAAAAAGTTAAGGGGTATGTAATGAATTCGATATGAAAATAAAAATAAAAGATCAAATACCAGACATAGATATTTTTCATCTTGTTGATGGAGAGCCCCAAAAAAATAAATTAAGAGAAATCATTGGTAATGAGAAGATTATTTTATTCGGGCTACCTGGTGCATTTACATCAACTTGTTCAAAACTTCATCTTCCAGGATTTGTAGCAAATGCGGATAAAATCAGAGCAAAAGGAATAAAAAGTATATTTTGTTTATCAGTAAATGATCCTTATGTGATGAATGGCTGGGGAGAGATTAATAATACTGGAGATAAAATAAAAATGTTATCTGATCCATATTTATTATTCACGAAAGCAATTGGTGCAGAGGTTGATCGAAATTCAAAGGGAATGGGAATTAGATCTAATCGATATTTAATGGTGATTGAAAATTTCACACTTATTAATATTCATGTTGAAAAAGAAACTAAGGAATGTGGTTTAACTTCAGCAGAAAATTTACTGAATAATCTATTATGAGTCGGCAGCACTTCTAGCTAGTAAATCTACCTCATTATTCAATTCATCAGTTGAGTGAGCTTTTACCCAATTCCAACTTATTTCAAATTCATTATTAAGCAGATCTAATTTTGTCCAAAGTTCTTTATTGCTTACATCTTTTTTGTTTGCTGTTTTCCATCCATTTTTTTTCCAATTATTTATCCACTCTGTTATTCCAGATTTTACGTATTTAGAATCTGTAAAAATTTGGACTTTGCTACCCTTTGGAATTTCCTTAAGAGCTTTTATGGGTGCTAATAATTCCATCTGGTTATTTGTTGTATTTTTCTTACTTCCTTTTATCTCAGTTTTTTTTCCATTATCTAAAATGATTGCTGCCCATCCACCTTTGCCTGGATTTCCAATACATGAGCCATCAGTATAAATTTTTATCATTATTTAGAAGTAATCTTTGTAAGCTCTTAATTTGTTATGAATTACCAGCTTTTGATAATATTCTCTTGGGTTCTTTATTTTTATTAATGCTGTCTTAGGTGTATTTGTATAATCATATAGTCTTGTCAGAAAATATCTTAAAGCAGCACCTCGACAAAGAACATTCAATGATCTTTTTTCTTTAATTGAAATTTTCTTTATTTTTTCATACCCCCTGATTAAGTTCGCCACTTTTTTCTTATTAAGGTAAAATTTAGAATTTAATTGGTCAAAGCACAATGCATTTATACAAATTGCTATTTCGTACATAAAAAAATCATTTGCAGCAAAATAAAAATCAATTATCCCAGATAATTTATTGTTTTTAAAAAAAATGTTATCAATAAACAAATCTCCATGAATGATTCCTTTTGGGAGCTGTTTTGGCCAATTTTTTTTAATGCTCTGAAAGTTCGTTTTTAAAAATTTTTCTAAGTTTTTAAATTCTCTTGATCTAAACTTAATCTTTTTAAGTAATGGATTAAGTTTAACTATGCTCATAGAATTACCTCTATAAAGTTTTAATTTTTTTGTAGATAAATGTATTTGGGCGATTGCTTTTCCTATTTCATAACAATTTTTATAATTTAATTTTTTTTTATCTTTCCCTTTCAGAAATGTAACAATACATGCCGTTTTATTCTTTAATGTTATTAAAAATTTTCCACTTTTATTTTTCAGTGGTTTAGGGCAATTTATATCTAGATCACTTAGTTGATCCATTAATTTCATAAAAAAAGGTATTTCTTTTTTTAAAACTCTTTTTTCAAATATTGTAAGAATAAATTTTTTATTTTTTGATCTTAATAAATAATTAGTATTTTCTATTCCTTTTTTAATACCTTTAAAGCTTGTAATTTTTTCTATTTCAAATTTTTTATTAATATAAGAAATATCTTTATTAACGATTTTTGTATATACAGCCATTTTAGTTTAATTTTTTCGGAACTTTGAAAACAACATCTTCTTTAATGATTTCAACTTCGTCTATTGTGACTGTAAATTTGTTTTTTAACTCATTTATAAAATTATCAACTAAAACTTCTGGAGCAGAAGCTCCTGATGAAATACCTATTGTGTTTGATGCTTTAATTAAATCAAATGGTATTTCACTTTTTGAATGTATTAATTGAGAATTAGAGCAACCAGACTTTTTAGCAACTTCAACTAATCTTACTGAATTAGACGAATTTCTGCTACCTATTACAAAAAATAAATCACACATTTTTGCAATATTTTTAACAGCCATTTGTCTGTTTGTTGTAGCATAGCAAATGTCTTCTTTAACAGGTTCCTTTATACCAGGAAATTTATCTCTTAAGATTTGAATTATATCTTTTGTATCATCAACAGATAATGTTGTTTGTGTAACATACGAAATTTTTTTATTATTTTCAGCTTTATATTTTTTAGCCTCCTCCTCATTTTGAATTAGATCAATTGAACCTTTAGGTAATTGACCCATAGTACCAACAACTTCAGGGTGATTTTGGTGTCCTATTAAAATTAAATGGTATCCAGCTTTATGTAAATTTTCAGCCTCTCTATGTACTTTTGATACTAATGGACATGTTGCGTCAACATAAGTCATGTTATAATTCTTAGCGTCCTCTGGTATTTTTTTTGGAACACCATGTGCTGAAAATATAACTGGTCGTGTTTTATCTTGAATCTCTTCAAGTTCTTCCACAAAAATAGCCCCCTTTTTTTTTAAATCATCAACAACATATTTATTATGCACAATTTCATGACGAACATAAACTGGAGCACCATATTTTTGGATGGATTTTTCGACAATTTCTATAGCTCTTTCTACACCTGCACAAAAGCCTCTTGGCGCAGAAAGTAATATCTTTAAATTTTTATTTTTCATTTTTCTCAATTAAATATTCAAGCAATATATGTGGAAAGGTTAAAGACGCCAAACCTATAAATATTATTTTAATAATTGAACTATCAAAATTAAAGGTATTATTAAGCAAATAAAGGCCAATCAAACAAAAAATAGCCGTTAGAATTGTTAGAGGCAAAGCTTTTTTTGTAAAAATTTTAAAACCATTTCTTAGATCATTATTATCTAGCTCAGACATCAAAGAAATAATGTGTCTAATAGAATGTAAAAAACAAAAATAAATTGTAAAAGCTGCTAACGGTGAAAAATAATAGTTAATTATAATAATAGAAAAATAATCTAAAAAAATTATGAATTTTTTTAATTCAAATTGTTTAGAAAATAATAAAATATTGGATAGAGTTGAAAGAATAATACCATAAAGCAATATGTTGTTAGTTTCTACAAAATTTAAAAAATTATAAAAAGCTTCATCATCAATTAATAATAATTTGAAAATTGAAATCGTTTCATCAAAGTGAAAATATAATGGAGCAAAAACAATTAAAGATCCTTTAAGAAAAAACAATAACTGATTATAAAAAGAATTTTCAATAATTAAAAATTGAGTATCTTCTTTCCCAAAATGGTATGAAGCTACTATTAAAAAAATCATTAAAGAAATATATGGCACGATTATCCATAAAATAATTATTAAAAGAGCAATTAAAATATATGACAAATAAAAAATAAAAAAATTACTTATCCCAAAAATTTGAAAAAGTTTTTTTCCTTTTAAATTATCAAGAGACCCGTGAGATATACCAATACTTAAAATTAAGAATAGGCAAATTATTGGAGAAATTGAAAGAATGTTTAATTTAAAAGCTGTTAAAGAAAAAATATTACAAAGTAAAAAAAAAACAATAGAATGATTAAAATTTATTTTTTTAATTTTGTTATTCATTTATGTACATAACTAGTAAAATAATGCTTTAATAAAAGTCAATTTAGGCATTCTAAAAATTATAGATAATTCCTCAAAAAAATTACTTTTATTAGACAAAAATTTTATAACAGTCTTTGGTGAAGCCTTAAACATTTTAAAAAATATATCAGGCATTTTTTCAGGATGTTTTTCAAGAACTCTAAGAAATATTTCATCTAAAAATTGATATTTTGCATCAATTTTATATTTTTTAACATTAGAAATATTCTCAATATTCTCTCTAATATATTTACTGTGTTCTTGTATGTTGAGAAAAGTGTAACCTGTGCTCAATCTCGTCATTCCACCAGCAGTCCCGATATTTATTTTGTTTTTTTCATTTTTGTCTATTGGATAAAATAAAGGTATAGCACCTTCTTCTCTATAAATTATCTTGTAATTTTTTAAATTTAGATGATTTTCAATATAGTCTTTAATTTGTTTATCATAATCTTTTTTAGAATTATCATTTACTTTAGATAACCAAGTTGTTTCAACCAGAGCTGTATTTTTGGAGTAGGGTAATGTGTAAAAAAAATGAACACTTTCTCTCTGATCACAATCAAAGTCCATAAGATTAAAAATTTCATCATCAAAAAAATCATCTTGAGTTTCGATTTCTACACCACAAAAATGTTGCCAAAGATTTCGATGATCCTCTTTAATATATGGAACACTATTAAAGATAAAACCACTCTTTAAATTAATTTCACTTACATCTTTAAAGAGAAAAATATTCTTATTTTCTCTCAATTTGTTATTAATTTTTTCATAGAATAATCCACTGTCAATACTTTGATAGGGAAAATTTTTACAATCTAAATAATTAGTTTTTTCTGGAATATTAATTGAAAAGTTTTTCCAATTCTTCTTTACACAATCATCAAAGTTGTGAGATGCAACTTTCCAAAAAGACCAAGTTTTATCTCTTTTGTATTCATCTCTTGGCTCTATGATCGCTAAAGATTTGTCCTTAAGTTTTTCATGAATTTCTAATTCATATGCTAAAGATAAACCAGCGCAGCCCCCACCAATAATGACATAGTCAAATTCTTTCATTTAAATTTATTTCCTCATTTATTAAAGAATGGTCATGTTGTATTTGATCTTCTTTAATATTGATTAAAGATAACTTTATAAGATCAAAAATTGCTAAAAGAGTCTCAAAAATTTTTTCAATATTGGATACGTAAATTTTTCCAGAATTTTTATAGTTTTCAAATGTTTTTTTATTAAGAATATTATAACCTATTTTTCGGTAGATCCTTCTAGCTACTAAAATTGAAAATCTAAAACTTATTGGAATGTCTTTTATTGAGTAAAAAGAATTCTTATAAAAAGTATCAGCAAGATCTATAGTTGATGAAATTTCCTCAAAATTGTTATTTATATAAAATCTATTTATTTTTGAATCCTCAATCACGTCTCTTGATATATTTGTAAGTTGCATAGCGACACCGAGATCAATAGCTGACTTAAGAGAGCTTTTTTTATCAACTTTAAAAATTTTTGCCATCATTAAACCAACAGTTCCAGCGACTTTATAAGAATAAATCAAAAGATCTTTTTTTGAATTCAATATCACCTTTTCTTTAATATCTGATCTTATACCATCTAACAGATCCTCGATAATTTTTACTGAAATTTTAAACTCATCAATAAGATCCCACATATTCTTAACAATTGAATTATCAAAATTTTTTTGCATGAAATCTTTTTCAAATTGATTGAATTTAATTTCTTTAACTTCTAATTTTTCTTTATCATCTGCAATGTTGTCGGCAACTCTACAAAAATCATACAGTGCAGAACATTTGTTATATGTTTTTTTAGGTAAAAAAAAACCTGCCCAACTAAAAGATTTCGCGTAAACTGATAAGTAGTTTTTATTAGACATTATAAAATTTTATCTAATACTTTGGCTGATGAAAGTACTCCAGGCACACCTGCTCCAGGATGTGTTCCTGCACCAACAAAATAAAGTCCTTTATATATTTCAGACTTATTATGAAATCTAAAATATGCAGATTGTGAAAATTTTGGTTGGATTGAAAAACCTGAACCATATTTTGTATTTAAATCTTTTTCAAAATAATCAGGGGTCAAATAAAAATCTTCAACAATATTATTTCTAAGATTTGGCATTAAATCTTCTTGCATTTTATCAATTACTAAATTTTTCATTTTTTCTCCCTCAACAGACCAATCAATTTTGGATTGATTATTTGGTACTGGAACCAAAACATAAAAACAATCATTATTTTTGGGAGCCATAGCTTCATCTGTTGCAGATGGTCTATGAAGATAATAACTTATATCTTCGTTTAGTTTTTTATTATTAAAAATGTCGTCTAAATGCTCTTTGTATTTGTTTCCAAACTTAATGGTATGATGTTCAATATTTTCGTATTTTTTTTTTGTACCAAAGTAATAAACAAATAATCCCATTGAATACTCCATTCTGCTTTTTTTCCACTTAAAAATAAGTGAATTACTGGTATTTCCATTTAACATCTTCTCGTAAACTGCAGGAGGATCAGCATTACAAATTACATTGTTGGATTGTATCATTGTTTGATCATCTAATTGGATACCAGTAATTTTTTTTTTGTTTGAAATGATTTTGATAACTTCGCGACCTTTGATTATTTTTATCCCAACTTCATTCATTAATTTTTCAAAACCTTTAATTATATTTCCTGTTCCACCCATTGAGTAATGAATACCCCACTTTTTTTCTAAGTATAAAATTAATCCATAGATTGAAGTGGTAGTAAAAGGATTTCCCCCAACTAATAATGGATGCATACTAAACATTCTTCTCAATTTTTCATTTTTAATATACGAGGAGACTAAAGAGTATACAGATTTATAACTTTTAAGTTTTAACAAAGCTGGTAATTGTTGCATCATTACAAAAGGTTTATCAAATGGTACATCGGCAAGCTCCGTGAAACCTTTATCAAAAATTTTTTTTGTAAAATTAACTAATTTTTCATAACCCTCAACATCTTTTTCATTCATCTTTTTTATTTGTTTTTTCATCTCTGGTTCGTCACCAGAATAATTAAATTTTGATTTATCTTCAAAAATAAATTGATACCAAACTTTTAGAGGTGTAATTTTTATATAATCTTTTGGATCTTTTTGAAATAATTCAAATAGCTCATTTATCAAATATGGTGCAGTTATTACTGTGGGGCCACCATCATAAATGAAGCCATTTTTTTTAAATACTCTGGCTCTTCCTCCCAGATCTGGATGTTTCTCAATTAAAGTAACTTCATGCCCTCTAGCTCTTAAACGAAGAGCGGCAGCTATACCCCCAAAACCTGAACCTATTACAACTGAATTCATTTTGATAACTTATAGTTTTTTAGAAAAATTGTAAGACTATTATGAATTAATTTTTTTTAATTCCTCTTTTGTTTCATCTAAATTTTTTTGAAATAAATTATCTAATTTAGAAGTATCAACTGATGTAGTTATAATCTTTTTAACTGAATCTACTGCAATTTTTATGGAAGTATCTTTAATCTCCTTAATTGCATTTTCTTTCATTTGATTAATTTTGTTCTCCGCTAATTTTTTTTTTAAATCTGAGGATTTATGAAATTTTTCGTTAAGCTCAATAATTAATTTATCGCTTTCTCTTTTGGCTTCATCCAGGATACCTTTTTTAACATCTTCTGCTTTATCAAGTCTATTTTGAGAATTTTCTAGTAATGTTTTTGCCTCTGTTCTAAGTTTTTCACTTTCATCTATTTCATTTTTAATATCTAAAATAAGTTTATTAAGTATTTCATTAATTTTATGCGGAACTTTAAGATAGATTAATCCTCCAAAAAAAATAATAAATGATATAGCTACCCAAAATGTTGAATCAATTACCATAATATTTCTCTCCTTTTTTCTTTGATAAATCTTCTACAATCGCTGAAATACTGCTGTTATTTATATTAGCACCAATCAGTTTTTGAATAATCTCTGAACAGGTATCAATTGCAATTTTATTTATTTTTGTAGGCGAGTCTTTTTTAAGTTGGTTAATCTCATCTTCAGCTCTTTTAATTTCTTCATCTATCTGTTTATCTAAAGCATCTCTTTTAAGATTAATTTCTTTTAAAGTCTTTTCTCTTGCTTGAATAAAAATCTCTTTTGCTTCCATTTTACTTTTTGAAATGATATCGTCATATTCTTTAAGCTTTGACTCACTTTTTTTTCTTTGACTATCCGCTGCCTCAATATTATCTGAGATTTGAGATTTTCTTAATTCAAGGTTAGAACTAATTTTAGGAAGTATTAGACGAGATAAAACTACATACAATACTCCAAAAGTTATTGTTAACCAAAATATCTGCGAAATCCAATATTCAGGATTTAATTGAGGCATTCCTCCACTTTCAGCAGAAAAAACTTTTCCAATCAAGAGAAAGTTAAAAAATACTAACTGAAATAATATTTTATTAATCATTAAAATTTAAAACGCAAAAAGAATGATTAACGCGACCACCAGTCCAAAAAGACCAGTCGCCTCTGCTAAAGCAAATCCTAATAGTAAATTTGGAAATTGTTTCTGAGCTGCAGATGGATTTCTCATTGCACCTGATAAATAATTTCCAAAAATTATTCCTATTCCAACACCGGCACCAGCTAAAGCAATTGCTGCTAGGCCTGCTCCGATCATTTTCGCTGCTTCTAGTTCCATTATATCCTCCTTTATATTAATTAATGGTGTAAATTTAATGCATCATTTAAATAGATGCAGGTTAAGATTGCAAAAACATAAGCTTGAAGAAAAGCAACTAAGATCTCCAAACCTGTTAAAGCAACCGAAAAACTTAATGGAAGCCACCCACCAACTATTCCAAGGCTTATTACAAAGCCTCCAAAAACTTTCATCATCGTATGACCAGCCATCATATTAGCAAAAAGTCTCACTGACAAACTTATCGGTCTACTTAAATAAGAAATTATTTCAATTATTACAATTAATGGAAGCAGTATAGCTGGTACTCCGCTGGGAACAAATAACTTAAGATATCCCAAACCATGTTTAATAAATCCTATAATAGTAACTCCTATAAAAATGAAAGATGCTAGCATAAAAGTTACAATTATATGACTTGTGACAGTAAAAGTATATGGGATCATGCCAAACATATTGCAAAACAAAACAAACATGAACAACGAAAATATAAAAGAGAAGTATGGCTTTGCTTTTGTTCCTGCAGTATCATTGATCATCTTAGACACAAAAGTATAACTTAATTCAGCTAAAAGTTGGATTTTACTGGGTAGAAGAGAATTTTTTTTGGATCCTAAATTAAATACAAACAAGATTGCTAAAGAGCTTATAACCATAAATAAACTCGCGTTTGTAAATGAAATATCTAACGCACCTACTTTAATTTCTGGACCAATTCGATAAACTTCGAATTGTGTCATTGGGTTTGCTGCCATAAAATAATCTACTTTTGCATATTTTTTGCTGATTTAATTACATTAGTTATACCTGCAATTACACCAACAAAAAAAAATATTATTATTAACCATGGCTTAGTACCAAAGGTCTTATCTAAAAGAAACCCAATAATTGTCCCTACTGCTACCGCGGAGACAAGTTCAGTACTAAGCTTAAAAGCAGAGCCAATTGAGCTAGAATTTTGACTATTATTCTGCAATTTTTTTTTTGAAAGCTTACTTTTTGCAATCTGTAAGCGAGTTTTGAATGGATCTTTTGTCATGAAGGTTTAAGCAACCATACTTTCTGCTTTTTGAAGATCTACCGCTACAAGTTGGCTAATTCCCTTTTCTGGCATAGTTACACCATATAGTCTGTCCATTTTTGACATTGTTAGGGCATGGTGTGTCACTATTATAAACTTAGTATTGGTAATTTTAGTTAATTCATCAAGTAAATTACAAAATCTTGTTACATTGGCATCATCTAGAGGCGCATCAACCTCATCCAATACACATATAGGTGAGGGGTTTGTTAAAAAAACAGCAAAAACTAAAGAGAGTGCAGTTAGTGCCTGTTCTCCCCCAGATAGCAAAGTAATGGACTGTAGACGTTTTCCTGGAGGACTTACTAACATTTCTAATCCAGCTTCAAGTGGGTCATCTGAATCAACAAGTTCCAATTTTGCATTTCCACCATTGAACAGTTTAGTGTAGACGTCATTAAATTTTCTATTAACTTTTTCAAACGCTTCAATTAATCTTTCTCTACCTTTTTGATTTAGTTCGTTAATACTTTCTTTTAGTTTAATAATTGCTGTTACTAAATCCATTCTATCTTGTTCCATTTTTTTTATTTCTATTTCGTATTTACTAGTCTCTTCATCTGCCTTTAAATTTACAGATCCTAGTTTTTCTCTTGCTTGCTTTTTTTTATCCAACAAGTCCTCTTGGTCAATATGATTGGGAAAATCCTCCAACCCATTTAAATTTGAATTTTGCAAAATATTTTCTTCTGTTAAGTTTAGTTCAGAGTTTATTCTATCTATTAAATCATTTTTTCTTTTTTTTAGACCCTCAATTGTAGCTCCAGAGCTAGCTTTTCTCTCTCTAATTTGGATTGATTGTTCCTGTATCTCATTAAGTTGAGATCTTAAAATTTCAATTTTTTTATCTATATCTTCTATAATTTTTTCATTTTCATTTTTTTCTTTATCAGAAATTCTTAAATTTTCTGAAATTTGACCTTTTTTTTCTGCTTGAATTTTAGGTCGACTATCTAATTTTTCTAATTGGTAATTAAAATTTTTTTTTCTTTCTGAAAGTTCTAATACCATTTTTTCAGAATTTGAAAGTAAATTTTTCCAACTTTCAATTTCTTTATCTATAATATTAATTCTTTGATTTCTTTTGACTGACTCATTTTTGATATTTCGATTTTTGCTAAAACTTTCAGCATATGTTTCTATAAAACTGCTAAAATTATTTAATACATTTAATGCCTCATCGTTTTTCTTTAATGAAATTAAAGTTTTTAAATTTTCAATTTCAATTTTTAATTTATTTTTACACTCATTTAAATCTTCATTTGATTTTTTTTCAGTTTCATAATACTTCGAGTCAATTTGAATAAGTTCATTTTTTTCTTCCTTAAGTCTTTTCTCATTAGAGTTTGCATCAATAATAATCCCTCTTTCTCTAGAAATATCTTCATCTAAAGTTTGTAAAGATTTTTTGATATTTTCAATTTCTTTTTGTGTTCTTGTATTTTCCTCATCAAGACTTTTAAGTTCTAAATTTAATCTCTGAATTTTCGATAAATTTTCGATATTTTTTTCTCTAAGAGGTGCTACTTTTTCTGTTTCAGTCCTGATTGTTTTTTCAAGTTCTGCAATCTTGTTATTATAACCACTCACTTCTCCCTCTGCTTCTGAATTAATTTCATTCTCAACTCTTATTTCTTTATCAATTTCCAATAATTTTAAATAATATAGTCCAGCTTCAATTTTTTTAATTTCGTCTGACATATTTTTATATTTTGTAGCCTCTTCAGCCTGTTTTTGAAGATGGGCTAATTGACGTTCTTGCTGTTTTCTTAATTCATCTGCTCTTTTTAAATTGTTCTCTGCAGCACTTAATCTTAATTCTGCTTCGTGTCTTCTAACATGTAATCCAGAAATACCTGCTGCTTCTTCTAATATTGCTCTTCTATCAGCTGGTTTTGCTGTCACTAAAGCTCCTATACGTCCTTGACTAATCATGGATGGAGAGTGAGCGCCAGTAGATAAATCTGCGAAAAACATCTGAGCATCTCTTGCTCTTACTTCTTTATCATTAATATAAAATTTTGAACCTTTATCTCTCTCTATTTTTCTTCTTACATGAATTTCATCTAATTCTCTAAATTGAGTGGGGCCTTCATTGTTTTTATTTTCAACGATTACAGATACTTCGGCAATATTTTTTGAGGCCTTATTAGATGTTCCAGAAAAAATAACATCTTCCATACCTGAACCTCTCATGCTTTTTGCAGATGTTTCGCCCATCGCCCATCGTAATGATTCAACAATATTTGATTTACCACAACCATTAGGTCCAACTATTCCAGTAAGCCCATTTTCAATCAAGAAATTGGTCTTCTCTGCAAATGATTTAAATCCATTAAGTTGGATTTTTTTAAACTCCATACTTTAACTTATATCAGCTTTTCAAGAGATTTTTTTAAATTTTTGTAATTTAAGGACTTTTCAAACTTTTTGTTATTAATAATTATCGTAGGAGTAGCATTTACTTTAAATTTTTTAACACCTTCGATTCGATCATTTAAAACAAAATTCTCTATATTCTTATCAGTAGTGCACTTATCAAAATCTAAACCAAAACCCTGAGATTTCAAAAAATTTTTTAAATTTTTATTAACTTCTCCAACTGTCTCACCTTTTACCCATTTTGATTGATTTAAATATAAACTATTTAAAATTTCAGACCTCCCATCATTTTTACATTGAGAAAATTTAGATGCATTTAAAGCTGCTAAATCAAGTGGAAAATGTCTAAATTCTATTTTTACAATACCTGTATCGATGTAATCCTTTTTTAACTTTGGATATATTTTGATATGAAAGTCTGCACAATGGCTACAAGTTAAAGATTCATAAGCAATTATATTAATTTTGGCATCTTTATTACCAACGATTATTCTTTTGATATCATCTGAATTTTCAGCATTAATATTTGAGGTAAACAGATAAATAATGATAAATAAAAATATTTTTTTCATTTTTGTTTAAATACTTTTGTTAATTCTATTAAAGATTTTTTAATCTTATCATTTTTAATATCTTTAATTTTATTTTGATATTTCTTAATTGTCACATTTTTTTCTTTATTTTCAGCAGAAAATGAAATGACTTTATCATCATCGAAGGTATTAAATTTAAGTTTTTCAACAACAGAATATCCAAAAAATTCATTCATTTTATTTAGAATTTCTTTTTTGGAATATTCTAAATCGATCTCATGACCCCTTTTAACAACTACAAGAAGAGTGCTAACTCCAAATCGATTAGAATTTTTGAAAGATTTTGGGTAACAAATTTTGAATAATTTTTCACCAACTATATATTTCCAATTGTTTAAAGTTTCTGAATAAATGTGTCCTTTTTTATTTATAATGTTTTTTATGTTTTTTGGTAATGTATCTCTAAACGATCTTAGGCCTTGCAAGCTACTGTTTCTCTGCTTAGTATATTTTTTAAATTGCATGAAAGAACAATTTGTAACAAAAAAAATTCTCAATTGGTATGATTTTAATAAAAGATCATTACCATGGAGAGAGAATGTTTCTTTACGAAAAAGGCAGTATAACACATTAGTAAGTGAATTTATGCTCCAACAAACTCAGGTTGCAACTGTAATTCCATATTTTGATAGATTTATAAAAGAAATACCCAATATGGAAAATCTAGCAAAGGTACAAAATAAAAAACTTATAAAATTATGGGAGGGGCTTGGATACTATTCGAGAGTAAAAAATTTAAAAAAAACTGCAAAAATTGTTATTAAAAATTTTGGAGGAAAACTACCTGATAATTTTGAAAATTTGGTAAAATTACCTGGAATTGGGGAATATACAGCAAGTGCAATCTTAGCAATAGCATTTAATAAGCCTTATATTCCATTAGATGGAAATATAGAAAGAGTTTTAAAAAGATACCTTTATTTAAAAAAAGAAAAAGAGATTCAAAAAGATTATCTTTTAAAAAAAAAATCTATATTTGGATTATCATCTAGATCGAGTGATTATGCTCAAGCTTTGATGGAGCTAGGTGCTTTAATATGCAAACCAAATAATCCGTTATGTGATCAATGCCCTATTAAAAAAAATTGTAAATCCTACAAAAAGAAAGATTTCAGTTTAGTAAAGATAGTAAAGAAAAATAAAGAAAAATATTTTATCCTCAAGGTTTATAAAAAAAATCAAAGATATTTATTAATTAAAAACACTAAATTTAATTTTCTTAGAAATTTATCAATATTTCCTATGGAAGAATTATCTAATCCAAAAAATTTTCATGAAAATTTAAATTTTAAAATGTCTAATATGAACATGAATATTAAAATTCAATATTTGAAAGAATACCAAAAAATTCCATCATCTTATTGGGTAGACAGAAATAAATTGAGTAATTATATGTTACCTTCTTTTACAAAAAAAGTTGTTCAATATTTAGAAAAAAACTTATGAAAAAAGTTGGTATTATTGGAGCTGGTATTTCAGGACTGTTCATTGCAAACTTATTCAAAAAGAATTTGAATTATCAAATTACACTTTATGAAAAAAATAGCTCAATTAATTTAGAGGAAGGTTACGGAATTCAATTATCCGTAAATAGTGTTAAGCTTTTAAATCAAATTGGATTTGACAAATTTCAAAATAATAAAAAGTATAATCCAGAAAAGATAAATTTCTATTCTATTAAAGGTCTTAATAAGATATGTGATTTAAGAATTTGTGATTTTAATACCGAAGATAGTAAGTACACCACTATGAGAAGATCTGATTTAGTAAATTTTTTAAGAACTGATTTAGAGGACTTTATTAAAACTAATCATGATATTTCCAAGATAGATCAAGAAAATCAAAAGATTAAACTTACATTTGAGAATAATGAAATTTTTGAATGTGATTATTTGATCATTTCAGATGGGGTTTTTTCAAAAAGTAAAAATCTTATTTCTAACAACCAAATTAATCCAAAATATAACAATACTTTGGCTATAAGAGGGATGATACCTAACTCTTCTAAAATTGATCGTAAAAATATATCATTATTTTTAGGTCCTGATTTTCATCATGTAATTTATCCTGTTAGTCTTAATGGGGATTTAAATTTTATAGCAATAATGAAATACAATCTTTCTTCAAACGAGCAAAAAAACTACTCATTATTTAGTGATAAAAATTTTATTAAAGGGATTTTGAATAATGTCCCATTGGGAATGAGGGAATTTTTAGATGAAATTAAGGAATTAAAAATATTCCCCGTATTTGTTAGTGATGATTTTTTTAAAACAAAAAATAATAATATTCAATTTATAGGGGATGCATTTTTTGCTCTCCCACCCTCATTTGCTCAAGGAGCATCTCAATCTTTAGAGAGTGCTTATGAACTATTTAAAAGCATAGAAAATAACACAGAAAGTAATTTTTTTAAAAATAGAGTAGTGAAAACTAAAATGGTTAATAAAAGATCAAACATTAATCAATTTGCTTTTCATTTATCTAATCCTTTTACCACTTTTTTTAGAAACATTTTTTTAACAAGATTAGTTAAAAATAAAATGTTTTTAGAAAGCTATCTTGGTAAAATTTATAGATAATTTTAGTTATTTTTATGAAGAAATTTCTGTCTTAAGTTATCTAATGGAACAATATCTCTTCCAATTTTGCAATGCCAGAAAGTCCAGCCATTACAACTTTCAGCACCCAGAATTGTTGCAGCTACTTTATGAATTGAGCCTTCGGTTTGAGCATGTTTGATACTTCCATCAGCCATAATTTTTGCACTGATTTTCTTTTTATCATCAAAAATAGTAGTACCTGGTTTGATTATTCCTAATTCAACTAAAGACCCAAATGGTATTCTTGGCTTAGATTTACCGTTTTGCAAAGTATCTAAATAATCATCTTCTATAGGTTTAGCTCTCTTCAGTCTTTGTTCAGCAGCTTTAAAATAGGTTTGTTCTTTTTCAATTCCATAATAATTTCTACCCAATTTTTTGGCAACTGTTGCTGTTGTACCTGACCCTATAAAAGGATCTAAAACTAAATCATTTTTATTTGAAGTTGCTAATAAAATTCTGTGAAGTAGAGATTCAGGTTTTTGTGTAGAATGCACTTTTTTACCATTCTTTTTTAGTCTTTCAGAACCATTGCAAATTGGTAATTCCCAATTAGACCTCATTTGAAGATCATCATTTAAACATTTCAAAGATTGATAATTAAAAGTGTATTTTGATTTTTCAGACTTAGATGCCCAAATTAAAGTTTCATGTGCATTCGTAAAACGTGTCCCTCTAAAATTTGGCATGGGATTTTTTTTATTCCAAATAACGTCATTTAAAATCCAAAAACCTAAATTTTGAATAGCTGTGCCAACTCTAAAAATATTGTGATAACTACCAATTACCCAGATAGCTCCATTTTTTTTTAAAATTCTTTTACATTCACTTAGCCATGAAAATGTAAAGTCATCGTATTTTTTAAAATTTTCAAATTGATCCCAGTCGTCATTTACCGCACTAACCTTAGTTCTATCTGGTCTTGTTAATTCACTTTTTAGTTGTAGGTTGTAGGGAGGGTCAGCAAAAATCAAATCAAAAGTCTCATCTGGAATTTTTTTTAGTTCCTTTAAACTATCTCCGTTTACTAATTTATTTTTTAGATCTAAATTCATTTTATAAAAAGAAATTAGACTCCAAAAAGATTCCAGGGTCAACCTACGATAGAATTATTTGAATTCAATTTGTGTAATATTTTTACGAAACAACAAGATATTGTGTTTCTACGTGAAACTTATTTCATCTTGTTAATTGGTGAAAAAGTTTTTCGATGATGAGTTGTAATACCCAGATTTTTTATTGCTCTTAGATGTTGCTTAGTTCCATAGCCATAATTTTTATCCCAATAATACCCTTGAATTTTTTTTCCAAGGGTAGAAACCATTTTATCACGCGTAACTTTTGCAATAATAGATGCTGCAGAAATTGACGGTATTTTTTGGTCGCCTTTGATTACACAGTTAAGCTTATAGTTTTTAATATAAGGTAATTTATTTCCATCTATTAAGACAAGTGAAGGTTTTTTTTTCAATTTTATGATTGCCCTTTTCATAGCGAGTAAACTAGCTTGCAATATATTCATTTTTTCAATTTCTTTGACTGTAGCCTTACCAATCGCCCAAGTAGAATTTTTTTTAATATATTTTGCCAAAATTTCTCGTTTAGATTTTGTTAATTTTTTCGAGTCTTGTAATACTTTTTTATCTAAAGATTTATTCAATATCACTGCTGCTGCATAGACTGGTCCTATTAAACTTCCTCTACCAACTTCATCAACACCAGCAATTTTTTTCATTAAATTTGAATTTTTAAATCTAATATTTTTTGTTTAATCTTTTTAAGATCTTCCCAAGAAAATTTTTTGTTTTCTGGAAATCTAATTAAATAAGATGGGCTAAAAGTTGTCATCAATGGATAAGTTTTATTTTTTAAAATTATTTCTTTCCATTTACCTCTTTCTTGAGAGATTTTTTGATTTGAGGAGATTACTGCTTCCATAGCCGTACTTCCTAATAAAATTATTATTTTCGGATCTATGATTGAAATATGATCTTTTAAAAATTTAGAATATCTTTTGATTTCTTGAGATGTAGGTTTTCTATCCTCAGGTGTTCTAAAATTAATAGCATAAGAACAGTAAAGATCTTTTTTTTTTAGATTAATTGCTAAAAGCATTTTTTCCAACAATTCGCCAGAATCCCCCTGAAAAGTTTTCTTAGCTCTCTCTTCTTCTGCACCTGGAGCTTCACCAATTATCATAATTGGGCTATTAATATTTCCATCTCCAAATATTAAAATTGAGGAATTATCATTTAGTTTACAATTTTGAATTGAATTTATATCTTTTTTAAGCTCATTAATTTTATTAATTTTATCGTAATTTTTTAAAACCTGAGTCTCTTTAACTTTAATTCTGTTTAAAGGAGATTTACTGAAAATAAAATTAGTCCCTATTGTTTCTATTAATTCTTCCTTATATGACATATCCTGGTTAAAAGATTTTTTTTAATATCATTTTATGTACAAAAAAAAAATTATAATTTATATACTTATTTCATTATTGTATCAGACCTCTCTATTATCTAAAAGTAATACTTTTAATGAGTTAGATGCAAAAAATTTATCAAAATATTTTTCAGGAATAGTAGCTTTTGAAAATAAAAATAATTCAGACGCATTAAATTTTTTTAAATCGTCTAAAATATTAATTAGTCAACACGATTCATATTTAAAAAATTTTGTAATCACATTGGTTTTAGAAGGAGATGTATCTCAAGCTATTAATGTTATAAAAACTAATGGCAAAAAAAATAATTCAGATTTTTTTGAGGCATATATTTTGCTAGCTTCAGATAGCATTAAAAGAAACAATATTGATAAAGCAATTAATACTCTTGCTGAGGTTAAAGAGTATCATAAAAACGATAATTTAAATTCAATTGTTATTAGAACACTTGAAGAGTATCTAAATGTCTTTAAAAATAAGGAAATTCGAGATGTAAATAATAATTTTGGAAATTTATCCAAAATATCAGAGACATTTCAGAGATGTTACTTGGACGATAAATCTACAAAATCTCTTTTTTTAAATTTAATCAATAATACTCAAGCGGACTATACAAGATATATATATTTCTATTTAACTTATCTATTAGAAAAAAATCAAGTACAGGAAGCAAAGTCTTTAACAGAGGAATTAAATTATATAAATTCAACTTTATTACTTTCCCAAGGAAAAAGCTGGTTAGAAAATGGTGAATACAGTGAGTTTGGCAAAATTTTTTCATGCAAAAATCAGAATGATTTAATAGGAGAATTTTTATTTTTGATTTCTAATCTTTATTCATCTCAAAATGATTTTGAAAACTCAAATTTTTATTTAAGCTTATCTAATTATTTAAATCCTAAGTTTGTATTCAATTTATCCTTGGTTGCTGAAAATTCATACATAAATAAAAATTATGATAAATCTAAAGAAATTTTAAAAATTTTTGGTAAAGATAAAAATTTCTATTATTGGTATAGATCAAAAAAAGAAGCTCAGATTATTATAAAAACCAAGAGCCAAGAAGAGGGTTTAAAGTATATTGTTTCTAAGTTTGAAAATATAAAAAATCCAAATCATAAATTTTTGTTTGACCTGGCAAATTTTTATAAAAATTCAAAAAAATTTGATCAAGCAATAAAATATTATACAATGGTCCTAGATTCTTTAAATGAAGATGACGACATTAAAGCAGAATTATTATATAGAAGGGGTGGTAGTTTTGAGAGACTTAATCAATTTGAAAGTGCTGATCAAGATTTAATTAATTCATTAAAAATTGATCCAGATAATGCCTACGTTTTAAATTATTTAGCTTATTCTTGGCTTGAACGAAACTATAAAATCAGTGAAGCAATAATAATGCTTGAGAAAGCATATGACCTAGAAAGTGATGACCCTTATATAATTGATTCAATAGGATGGGCTTATTATTTAATTGATGATTTTGATAAAGCTGAAAAATTTTTGAATAGAGCAATTCAATTGATGCCAGAAGATCCAATTGTAAATGATCATTACGGAGACATACTTTGGAAAATGAACAGAAAATTGCAGGCAAGATATTTTTGGAAAATGGTTTTACTAATGAAAGATGCTGAGCAAGAATTAAAAAATAATATTAAAAATAAATTAATTGATGGACCTAAAAGCTCCTAATGAGATATCATAATATCAAATCTCATGCAAAAATAAATTTAGCTTTAAATATAGTTGGAAAAAAAAAAAAGTTACACAAAATAGAAAGTGTAATTAGTTTCCTAGATCTTCATGATGAAATATCAATAAAAAAAATTAAAAAAGAACATCATAAAATTCAATTTACTGGTGAATTTTCCTCTTCTGTGAAAGTTGAAAATACAGTATCAAAATTACTTAACATAATTGATAAGAAAAAATTACTTAAAGATAAATTTCAAATAGTAATTAAAAAAAATATACCTCCCAAAGCTGGACTTGGTGGTGGATCAATGAATGCTTCGAGTATTTTAAATTTTTTAAGTAAAAAAAGTTTTATAAAGTTATCCAAAAAAGAAATTATAAATATATCAGACTTAATTGGGTCTGATGTTAAATTAGGTATTCATTCAAGAAATTTAATATTGAGATCAAATAATACCATTAAAACCTTCCCAAAAAAAAGAATTTTTGTGTTAATAGTTAAACCTAATTTTGGATGCTCTACTAAAAAGATTTATTCTAAAGTTAAAAAATTCTCAAAAGCCAAATTCAATAAAAGTAAAAAAAGGATGTTCAATTTTGATTATTTAAAAAAATATAAAAATGATCTAGAATTAATTGCATTCAATAACCATCCAAAATTAAAAATTTTAAAAAATTTTTTAGAAAAAATATCAGATATTGAATTTGTTAGAATGACTGGGTCCGGCTCAGCGATAGTTGCTTATTTTAACTCCGATAAAAAGTGTGACGAGATAGCAAAAAAAGTAAAAAAAAAATTTAAAAATTGCTGGTGTAAAATATCAAAAACTATATAAATTTATTCTTTTTGTGTTATACGAATATAATGTTGGGGCGTAGCCAAGCGGTAAGGCACGGGTTTTTGGTACCTGCATCCTAGGTTCGAATCCTAGCGCCCCAGCCAAAATATGATTAATTTAATAGATAAATTTATTAAAAGATCTAACAATTTGGATTATGTAGCGAAAGCTATCAAAAACTTATCAAAAGACACGCCAGTAAAAAAAATTTTTGAAGCGATTAATAAATTTTCACCAAAGAGTGAAATAAGGTATGTGGGTGGTTGTATTAGAAAAATTATCAGAAAAGAAACAGTTAGTGATATTGACCTTGCAACAAATTTAGATCCTCAAGAAGTTTGTAATGCTCTGAAAGATAACAAAATTAATTATCATGAAACTGGATTAGCTTATGGAACTGTGACTGCGATTATAGATGATTATACATTTGAAATTACAACATTAAGGGAAGATTATGATACAGATGGCAGACATGCAAAAGTTAAATTTTCTAATGATTGGAAAAAAGATGCTTCTAGAAGAGATTTTACAATTAATTCTATTTATTCAGATATCGAGGGAAATTTATTTGACCCATTTAATGGAAGATATGATTTAGAAAAAGGATTAGTAAAATTTATTGGAGATCCAGAATTAAGAATTAAAGAAGATTACTTGAGAATACTTCGTTACCTAAGATTTTTTTTAGCTTATTCAAAAGATAAGCATAATTCAAGATTATCTAAATTAATTAAAAAAAATATTACAGGTTTATCAAGTTTATCTAAAGAGAGATTATTAGATGAATTAAAAAAATTTTTTAGTTCAAATATCATGACAGAACTCTCAAATGATAAATTTTCAGTCGAATTATTTGAATATATTTTTCCTCAAATTAAAAAAATAAAATATTTTTCTAAACCAAATACATTTGCTAAAATTAAGTTAAAAGAGGCAGACTTTATTTTTTTACTCTCAATTTTGATAATTGATGGATCAGATAATGTTGATTATTTCATATATAAATTTAATATTTCAAAGCGAGATCAAAAACGTCTTAAGGTAATTGATAATTTTCATAAAGATGAAAAATCTTCAAAGAATTTATCAGAAAAAAATTTAAACAAAATTTTCTATTATCATGGAAAACAGTCAGTAATTGATGTTATAAGTTATAAGTTATTCAAATTGAAAAAAGTTGATAAAAAAACCTTAAATTTAATTGACCAATTTAAATCAAAAATTATACCAAATATTCCTATAAGTGCAAAAATTTTAATGGAAAGGTACAATATTCCAGAGGGAAAAAGCTTAGGGATTAAACTTAAGAAAATAGAAGAAGAATGGATAAATAATAATTTTAATATTTCTGAAAAACAAATATCTAAAATTGTTAGTCATTAAATATATTTAACATCTTTAATTTCAAAATTCTTTGTCCCAGCAGGAGTATGTATTTCAACAAGGTCACTTTTGTTTTTTCCTATAAGGCCTTTGCCTATAGGTGATTGGAAAAATATTAGTTTTTGTTTTAAATCAGCCTCGTCTTTTCCCACAATTTTATAATTAATTTTTTCACCTGTATCTAAGTTTTCTAAATAAACAGTTGAGCCAAAAATTACTTTACCATCATTGTTTAATTTGGTTACATCAATTACATTAGCTCTTGCTATTATATCGTTGATTTCTGTTATTCGTCCCTCGTTATGAGATTGTTCTTCTTTAGCAGCATGATACTCAGCATTTTCTTTAAGATCTCCATGGGATCTGGCCTCAGCTATTGCTGCTACTATTTCTGGTCTTTTCTTTTCTTTTAAGAAAATTAATTCTTCTTTTAATTTTTCTAGACCATTAATTGTTATTGGCTCCTTGTGCATTTATTTCCATTTCGCCAATGGAGGAAGTGACATTAAAATTCCTTCAACATTTCCATCAGTTTGTAATCCAAATTTTGTTCCTCTGTCATATAATAAATTGAATTCAGTATATCTACCTCTTTTAATGTATTGATTTTCCTTATCTTTAATAGACCATTTTTTTTTTAATTTTTTTTTGATTATTTCATTAAATATCATTTGAAAAGTAGTGCCAACATCTCTGACGAATCTAAAATCTTTTTCAAAATCATCCTTCTTGTAATCAAAAAAAATTCCACCTATACCCCTTGCTTCTTTCCTGTGTGGTAAATAAAAATATTCATCACACCATTTCTTATATTTTGTGTAATAATATTTATTATGACGATTACACATTTTTTTTAATGTCAGATGAAAATTTTTTTTCTCTAATAAATCTTTTTTTGATGGTGTTACATCCATTCCTCCACCAAACCATTGTTGAGTAGTAGAAATATATCTGGTATTAAAATGCATCGCTGGTATCAAAGGATTTTTCATATGCATAACAACTGATATTCCAGTTGCCCAAAATCTAGGATCTTTTTTTGCACCTAAGATATTCTTTTGAAATTTCTTTGGAAACTTTCCATAAACTTTTGAAAAATTCACACCTACTTTTTCAAACACTTTCCCGTTTTTTAATATTCTGTATTCACCACCACCTTCATCTTTTTTAAGATTTTTTTTCCAGATAGTTGTTTTGAAGCTTTTTTGATTATTTTCTAAATTTAGAATATCTATACAAATTGCCTGTTGTAATAACTTAAACCAATTACTAGTTAAATCTTTTTTAATTTCTAAGTCCATTTTGTTTGTTTTAAACATTCTGCTAAAATAATTGCAACAGATGATGCTAAATTTAAAGATCTTTTGTCACTTTCCATAGGTATTTTTAATTTATTCTTTATAATTTCATGTACTTTTTTTGGCACACCAGCACTTTCACGTCCAAATAAAATAGTATCATTTTTTTTAAACTTAAATTCAGAATATGAAACAGATGCTTTAGTTGTCATTAATACAATTCGCTCATTTCGCTTGACGTTAAAAAATAGCTCTGCACTTTGATAAAAGTTGATATCTTTTTCATCCATATAATCCATCACAACCCTCTTAAATCTTTTGTCAGACATTAAAAATCCGCATGGCTCAATTATTTCAAGTTTTGCACCAAGACAGGCACAAGTTCTTATTATTGCTGCAGTATTTTGAGGAATATCAGGTTCAAATAAAGCAATTTTTGGGCCTACATTCTTAGCTTTATGTGTCATTCTTTCAGTAGAAAAATAATACTTTTTTATTATATGTAATCATATATTAACAATCTAAATCTATATATAGAATTATACAAAATTGAAAATGCCTGAAAAAGAAACAAAAAAAAGAAGAGATTTTTTATTCACAGCTACCTATGCTGTTGGAGCAGTAGGCGTAGGAGCGGTTGTTTGGCCAATGATAGATCAAATGAACCCAGATGCATCCGTAAAAGCCTTGGCAAGCACAGAAGTAGATGTAAGCACAGTTAATCCAGGTAATACCATTACTGTATTATGGAGGGGTAAACCAGTTTTTATAAGAAGAAGAACACAGGATGAAATTGCTGAAGCAAAATCCGTAAGCATGAAAGAGTTGAAACATCCCGAAAAAGATGAGGACCGTGCAAAAAATCCTGAATGGCTAGTAATGCTTGGAGTTTGTACTCACTTAGGATGTGTTCCTCTGGATCAAAAAGGTGATTATAATGGATGGTTCTGCCCATGTCATGGTTCTCATTATGATATTTCTGGAAGGATTAGAAAAGGTCCTGCGCCCACAAATATGGAAATACCAGAATATAAGTTTGTTGATGCTAACACTATTAAAATTGGATAATTATTATGAGTGAACATGAATATACCCCAAAATCAAAAGTAGGAAAATGGTTTAATGATAGATTACCACTGCTCACGTTAGCAAATCATTTAACAGATTATCCAACTCCGAAAAATCTAAACTATTGGTGGACCTTTGGTGGAATTCTTACCTTTTGTTTAATTACCCAAATAGTAACTGGTTTAGTTTTAGCAATGCATTACATAGCTCATGCTGACATGGCTTTTGAAAGTGTTGAACACATAATGAGAGATGTAAATTATGGATGGTTGATAAGATATATACATGCAAATGGAGCTTCAATGTTTTTTTTAGCAGTGTATATTCATATTTTTAGATCATTATTCTATGGTTCATATAAATCACCTAGAGAGATTATCTGGATTATTGGTATCATAATTTATCTTCTAATGATGGCTGCAGCATTTTTGGGTTATGTTCTTCCATGGGGTCAAATGAGCTTTTGGGGAGCGACTGTTATTACAAATTTATTCAGTGCAATTCCTCTAGTAGGTGAGGGAATAGTAACATGGCTATGGGGAGGATACTCAGTAGATAATCCAACTCTTACAAGGTTTTTTACCCTACACTACTTAATTCCATTTTTAATTTTAGGTCTCGTTGTTTTACATATATGGGCTCTTCATGTACCTGGGAATAACAACCCAATAGGTATTGATATTAAAAAACCATCAAAAGACACTGTTCCATTTCATCCATATATTGTCATTAAAGATGGTTTTGCTTTACTGATGTTTATGATTGTTTTTGCTTTTTTTGTTTTTTATACACCAAACATTTTAGGTCACGCTGATAATTATATTGAAGCAAATCCATTAGTAACTCCAGCACATATAGTGCCAGAATGGTATTTATTACCTTTCTATGCAATCCTTAGATCTGTTCCGGATAAACTTTTAGGTGTTATAGCGATGTTATCTGCAATTCTAATATTAGCAGCACTTCCTTGGTTAGACACATCAAAAATTAGATCTGCAGTTTTCAGACCTTTATACAAACAGTTTTATTGGATCTTAGTCGCTGATGTTTTAATTTTAGGATATGTTGGAGCTATGCCAGCAGAGGGTCTTTATTTATTAATTGCAAGGGTAGCAACAGCTTATTATTTTTTACATTTTTTAGTTGTGCTTCCAGTTTTGGGTTTTAAAGAGAGAACTATGCCTGTTCCTTTAAGTATAACAGAACCTATTCTAGGTGGGTCACCAAATTTAGCTACTGTAAAAAATAAGGACGGCCTTAAAAATCAGTGAAAAATTTATTTAGAATATCATTCTTTGTTATATTTATCCTAATATTTAATATAAATTCTAATGCAGCAGATAAAGTTGAATATTTGAAAACCGAATGGAGTTTTAAAGGCCCTTTTGGTAAGTTTGATAGAGCTGCCCTTCAAAGAGGATATCAAGTCTATAATGAAGTTTGTTCTTCGTGTCACTCAATGAAATATTTGAGCTATAGAAATTTAGTTCAGCGCGGGGGTCCTGAATTTTCAGAAGCTCAAGCAAAAGCTATAGCCGCATCATTTGAGGTAAAAGATGGACCAAACGCAGATGGTGAAATGTTTATGAGACCAGGGAGATTGTCAGATAAATTTGTAATGCCTTACGAAAATGAAAAAGCCGCCCAAGCTGCAAATGGTGGTGCATACCCACCGGATATGACAGTTCTAGTTAAAGCAAGAGGAGGTGGAGTTGATTATATTTATTCACTTCTTCAAGGATACGAAGATCCTCCAGCGGGAGTAACTTTAGATGATGGAGTTTATTATAATAAGTTTATGTATGGAAATAAGATTAAAATGTCCAATCAACTTTCTGACGGCTTGGTTGAATATTCAGACGGTACTGATGCTACTGTAGAGCAAATGGCAAAAGATGTTACTACTTTTTTAATGTGGACTGCTGAACCACATCTAGAAACACGTCACAGAATGGGTTTTAAGGCTATTGTTTATTTAATTATTTTAACAGTCTTAGTTTATTTTAGTATGAAAAAAATTTGGTCACGTATTGAAACGAAAGTTTAAAACGTCTCCATCTTTTACAATATAATCTTTTCCTTCTAATCTCATTTTTCCATTTGCTTTAGAATTAAACCAACCCCCGTTAGAGATAAAATCGTCATAAGCAACAGTTTCTACTTTTATAAAGCCTTTTTCAAAATCAGTATGGATCTCACCTGCTGCCTTGGGTGCTGTACAATTTTTTTCTATCGTCCAGGCTCGTGTTTCCTCAGGTCCGGATGTAAAGTAAGTGTCTAACTCTAAAATTTGGTATCCCTTTTGTATTAACATATTAAGTCCTGTTTGTCTTATACCAATCATTTCCATATAATTCTCGCGTTCCTCCTTTTCTAATTCATTAATCTGATTTTCTATATCTGCAGACACAATTAGTGTATTTTTATCACTGTATTTTTTTATGAATTTTTCTGTATATTGATTTCCCTTTTGAACACTTTGTTCATCTACGTTACAAACAAAAATTTTTGGTTTTACTGACAATAATCCACATTGATGAAGAGTTTTTTTACTAAATTGTTCATTTAAGTTTGAAAGATCTTTATCGTTATTAATACATTCTTGAGTGATTTTTAAAATTTTTAATTGCTCTTCATCTACATTTTTTTTATTATTTTTCTCAAGTCTTTTTTGAATTGACTCTAAATCAGCCAACATCATTTCTGTTTCAATAATTTCTAAATCTCTAATTGGATCTACGGTAGGGTTAACATTTTGAATATCCTCAGAATCGAAGCATCTTATCATATGTATTATTGCGTCTACTTCTCTTATGTGAGATAAAAACTTATTTCCTAATCCCTCTCCTTTAGATGCACCTTTTACTAATCCAGCGATATCAACAAAAGATATAGTTGTATTAATTATTTTTTTTGAATTTGATACTTTTGCAAGGTTATGCAATCTTTCATCTGGTACCAAAACCACACCTACATTAGGGTCAATTGTGCAAAATGGGAAATTTGCAGCTTGTGCCTTATTTGAATTTGTTAGGGCATTGAAAAGTGTTGACTTACCAACATTAGGCAAACCTACTATTCCACACTTAAAACTCATTATTTATTGTTTACAGTACTAGAAAATAAATCTAATTTTTTTTTAATTAGATCTCCAATTGACTCAGTTATATTTTCAGAAATTTTATTTATTCCGTTAAGCTCATCTTCATCAAAATTTTGTAAGACGTAGTCGCTAATTTCTATTGGCGTTTTAGGTTTGCCGATACCAACTCTAACCCTTGAATAATCTTTCCCAATAAATTTATCAATAGAGGCAATTCCATTATGACCTGCACTAGAACCACCAAATTTTGCTTTAATTTTTCCAAATTCTATATCTAGATCGTCATGGAATACAATTACATCTTCAGCGTCAAATTTAAAATATTCAAGCAACTCACGAATACAAATTCCTGAATTATTCATAAAAGTTAATGGTTTTATTGCATAAATTTTTTCATTTTCAATGTTACCTGTTGTTAACAAACCTTTAAACTTTGGTTTTTGTTTTGATAGGTTAAATTTCTTATTTATTGCGTCAATTATTTTAAAACCAACATTATGTCGATTATTCTCACTATCTGGTGTTGGATTTCCAAGACCTACAAATAAAAGCATAAATTTTAGTAGAATTTAAATTTCAATTAATTATTTTTTTGTTTCAGCAGTTTTTTTATCCGAGGATTTTTTTTCGTCAGGTTCTTTTTTATCACTGTCTTTTTTATCACCTTCTGCTGTTGGTTTGTCTCCATCAGCAGCAGCTGCTTCAGAACCTTCAGCTCCATCCTCACCTTCTGATGCTTCAGCTTCTGCTGGTTTCTCGGGCTCTTTCATAACTGTTGGAGCTGCTAATGTCGCTATAACAAAATCTCGCCCTTGAATTGTTGGCACCACATCACTTTCCAGTTTAACAGATGAAATTTTAAAACTTTCACCAATGTCAACACCATCAAGATCAATAGTTAATTTTTCAGGGATTTTTTCACTTGGACACTTAAGCTCAACTTTTCGTCGAACGATATTAAGCACACCTCCTCTTTTAAGTCCTGGAGATTTTTCATGATTAATGAATTCTACCGGAACTTCGATTCTAATTTTGACACCTGGCACAACCCTCAAAAAATCTACATGAATAGGTTCGTCTGTTAAAACATCATAAACCACTTCCCTAGGCAATACGTTTTGATCATTACCGTTGACTGAAAGAGTAATTATATTTGATAAAAAATTTTCTTTTTCTATAGTTGATTTGAGTAATTTTTTTGAAATTGAAATTTTTTCATTTTTACCTTTTCCACCATAAACTATCGCAGGAACATTTCCATTATTTCTAATAGAACTTAAATCACCTTTAGTTTTATTTTCTCTATTAATTGCAGTCAGTGAAATCATAAGAACAGGTTTTTTAGCCCATGTTCTAAAATAACTCAAGGTAATTATTTAAATAAATCTGATACAGAAGTTGAGTTAGAAATCCTTTTAATAGCTTCACCCATTAAGCCTGAAATTGATAAAACTTCAATATTTTTAGTATTTTTAACTTTTTCTAAGTTGTCAATAGTGTCAGTAATCACTAAATTTTTAATAACCGAATTTTTAATTTTTTTAACAGCCTCGCCACTCAAAACTCCATGAGTAATGTAAACGTAAACTTCTTTAGCTCCTCTATCCTTAAGAGCTTTTGCTGCATTAATAATTGTTCCACCAGAGTCGATTATATCATCACAAATTATACATGTTTTATCTTTTACATTACCAATAACATTCATCACCTGAGATTGTCCAGGCTTTGGTCTTCTTTTATCAACAATAGCCAAACCAGCATTTAATAATTTTCCTAAAGCTCTAGCTCTTTCAGTTCCTCCAACATCAGGTGCAACGCAAATAATATTTTTATTTTTAATTTTCTTTTTTGCATGTCTCGCGAATATTGGAGTTGAAAAAAGGTTATCAACTGGAATATCAAAAAATCCTTGAATTTGTCCGGCATGTAAATCAACCGTAACAACTCTATCTGCTCCAGCTTTTGTAATGAGATTCGAAACTAATTTTGCTGATATGGATGTTCTAGGTACAACTTTCCTATCTTGTCTTGCATACCCAAAATAAGGAATTACAGCAGTAATATTTTTAGCTGAAGACCTTTTTAATGCATCGATACAAAGTAAAAGTTCCATTAAATTATCATTAGCTGGAGATGAGACCGATTGCACAATAAAGATGCTATTGCCTCTAATGTTTTCATTAATCTCTATATAAATTTCACCATCAGAAAATTTTCTAATACTTGAATTTACAAGCTTAGTTTTTAAAAATTTAGCGATACTCTTACTTAAGGGTTTATTGCTATTTCCTGATAATAATTTCATTAAATTATTAATTAAACATAATTATAGATATATTTCTACCATAATCATTATGATTTAGCCCTAGAGATCTTCTTGCACTAAAAAAATTATTTTTTTTATTAAAAGTATCTATATTTAACAGGTCTATATTTTTTATTTTATTCGATTTGACGTGTTTTTTGACATAATTTTTTAAATCAAAATAAAACTTATTTTTTTTAATCTCAAAAAATATATTATTTTTTTTATCTTTATTAATAAATTTTCTTTTAAATCCTATTCCAACCTCATAATTTAATTTAGAAATACAAGGCCCTATAGCAACAGTCATATATTTAGGGTTGCAACCTTTTTTTATCATAAATTTTATCACCTTTTGAACTATCCCTTTATATGCACCTCTCCACCCAGCGTGAATTGCAGCAATCATTTTTCTTTTTTTATCAAAAATCAAAATTGGAGCACAATCTGCTGTTAAAATTGCTATTGGAATTTTTTTTCTATCGCTAATTATTGCATCAGCTATGACACTTCTGTTTTTGATATCTGTCTTTTTATTTAAATATATAAATTTGTTGGTATGATTTTGCTTTACAAAAAAAATTTCATTTGATTTTATACCTAATTTTAATTTAACAATATCGATGTTCTTTTTTATATTCTTCTTTTTGTCTTTGGAACCTATTCCGCAATTGAGACTTTTATATATACCTTTTGATACACCACCGTTTTTATTAAAAAAACCATGCTTGACTTCAGGAAATCTCAATAACTTTTTTGATTGTAACAAAATTAAAATCCTATATTAAAATTATTATCTGAATTTTTAATTAACATAACTTTAAATAATTGCCCCATTTGTCTCTTATCTATTAATCTTTTTAACCTGAAGAATATATCTGCTTTTTGTAAAAATGATTTATTTTTACTAATAATTTCAGCTCTTTGATTAATGCCTAAATTTAACAAAAAATTTTTCTGAGAAGTATAATTTATATCTAATTTTCCAAAATTTTGAGCAATTTTTTTAATTAAATTAAAATTAATATTATATGTTATATCTGACTTACCTAGATTTGCTAAAACTTCAGAATGTCTTTTTCTATATATAGCTTTTAATGTATTTTTCATTTTTTCTGAAAAAAAGCCGTAATCTATAATAAGTAATCCACCTTTATTTTTTTTTATAAGTTTAAAGATGCTATTTAAATATCTATTACCCAATGGTGAAAATTCTATAAAATTTTGTGCCTTAGAAATTTTAAATTTAAGCTTTTTCTCCAGAGTTCTAATATTAGTTTTTTTATTAACAAAAGTAAGATTTTTGTCATCTGATATTTTAATATATCTTTCATACCAAAACTTTTTAAGTTTTAAGAATTGTTTAATCGGGATTGCATCGAAGAACTCATTTGCCAAAAAAATACTAGGAAAACTATTTAAATTTGCTAAATTTTTTTTCCATTTAATACCTCCAAAATTAATATTAATTTTTTGCTTTTTTATTAATCTTGGACTTTTTTCGATAATTATAATATTACAACATTTTAAAAATGGTGGAAAATTCTTAAAAGTTTCAATCATAACTCTCATCATTTCACCATTACCTGCACCCAATTCAATAAGATTAAATTTTTTTGGTGACCCTAGACTCTCCCAGAAACTTAAAGTCCAAATAGCAACCATTTCAGAAAAAAGCCTAGAAATATTTGGTGCAGTAGTAAAGTCACCATTTCTTCCAAATGGATTTTGAGTAATATAATATCCATTTTTGTTATCATAGAGACAATAGTCAATAAATTTATCTAGTGGTATCTTATGATTCTTTTTTAACATCATTTATAAAATAGTACAAAAATAAACCTATTACTAAAAATACAATACTCATTAATTGACCCATAGTTAATTTAAGAAATAGATATCCAAGTTGCTCATCTGGAACCCTGAAGTATTCAATTATAAATCTAAAAATTGAGTATATTATTAGAAACAAAGCTGAAATAATGCCTGGAACTTTCAAATTTTTTTTATTCCAAAAAAATAATAGTATTAAAAATAATAAGATACCCTCTAATATTGCCTCATATAATTGAGAAGGATGTCGATATAAATTGTCAATCTGAATAAATTTAACACCCCATGGCATTGATGTTTGATATCCATATAATTCTGAATTAATAAAATTAGCTATTCTTCCAAAAAAAATTCCGATAGGTGAGACTAAAGAAATTATATCTAAATATTCAAAAAGATTATCATTGTTTTTTTTTGAATAAAATATACTCGCCAAAATTATTCCTATTACTCCTCCATGAAAAGACATTCCTCCTTCCCAAATCTTAAATATATCAAAAATATTGTTTACATAATATTCTAGATTATAGAAAATTACATATCCAAGTCGACCACCTATAATTAAACCTAAAATTACATATGTAACGTAATCATCAAATTTTTCTTTAAAATTTTCTTTTATAAAAATTTTTTTTGCTAAATACCAACCTATTAGAATACCTGCTATATAAGATAAAGAATACCAACGTATCTCGTAAGAGAAAATTTCAAATGCTACTGGGTCAAAATTATTAATGAACATTACAAATTTTATTAGTAAGATATAAATATATTAAGTTAATAAATAAATATATGAAAAATTCTAAATTTGTATTTGATAAAATCACCAAGTTATTTGAGCAAGGCTTAATTTCGTCTAAAGATTTAACAAATGAGCTAGTAACAATCTTAAAATCTAAAAGAGATGAGATAGTTTTTAAGATGAAACTTACTAGTAAAGATGAATTTGATGTTTTATCAAAAAGAGTAGAAAATCTAGAAAAAAATTTCGAGAAACAAAATTTAAAAAAAAAAAAGAAAATTAAGCAGGCAAAAAGATCTTAACTTTAAGTCCGTTAAGTTTAGATTTTTCCAATTGTATATTTCCACCATGAGATCTAATTATATCTGAAGCTATTGATAGGCCAAGCCCCACACTTGCTTTATTATCAGCTCTACCTTTGTCTACCTTATAAAAAGGTTTAAACACGTTTTCATATTCTCTCTCGGATATTCCAGGCCCGTCATCTTCAATATTAATAAAAATATTTTGAGATTTTTTTGAAAGCTCAATATTTACTTTTTTTCCATATTTTAATGCATTATCTATTAAATTATTTAAACATCTTTTAATAAGATTTTTTTTTCCATTTAAGAAAATTTCTGGGGCCAATGTTTGAGATATATTTTCATTATTATATTTTTCAATAATTTGTTTAATTAATTCAGTTAAATTGTAGAGTTCATTTTTTTCTAAATATGATGAACTTGTGAATTGTAAATACTCATTTAACATTTTTTCCATCTCATTAATATCATCTGTTAATTTACTAGAAATATCTTTATCTTTAATAAATGCAGTTTTTAATTTCATTCTTGTTAAAGGAGTTCTAAGATCGTGACTTATGCCAGATAACATTTCTGATCTTTGATTTAAATGCCTTAAAATTCTTTTTCTCATTCTTTCAAATTCATAGCCAGCCTGCCTTATTTCTGATGCGCCAGATGGTTTAAATTCTTCTACTTGCTCTCCTCTACCAAATTTTTCCGCAGCTTTTGCTAAAGCAGTTATTGGACGAGTTTGGTTCTTTAAAAATATTAGAGATATAATTATCATTATAAATGCTGGAACAGTTATCCATAGACCAAATATCCGAGCAGAGGAACTTGTGAGCCTGTCTTTTGGAATTAAAAATTTAAAATAACCATCTTGGTATTTTATTCTTAAATCTATAAGTTCTTTGTAGTTAGTTGTATTAAACCAATATTTGTTATTTCCAAATCTCGATTTTAATTCTCTTCTTAAAGTTCTGTCTATTGGACTGAACCATCTTTCGTCATAGGAATAATCAAACTTCTCATTACTAATTAATTCTATATTTAAATCTTGATAGATTGAAAAGAGGTTAGTAATTTCATCTTTATCAAAATTTTCATTACTATAAACCTCTATAAAAGTTTTAATTTCACTTGCTAATGCTCTTGTCATACCTTTGTTTGTTTTAATCCATAGACTGTCAAAAAAAACAATCGTTATAATTAATTGTATGACAATTACAGGAATGGCTACAATCAATAGTGCTCTATAAAATAATCTTTTAGGCAATAAATCTTTTATAAATTTATTCAATCCATAAAACATAGCCAGCTCCTCTAATTGTTTGAAGAAATTTAGGATTTTTCGGATCCAACTCAATTTTTTTTCTTAATCTTGTTATAATTACATCAATAGATCTCTCTTTATTTAAATTTATTAATTTTCCTATTTCCATTCTTTGAAAAGTTTTTCCAGGATTATTTATCATTTTTTCTAATATAATTTTTTCAGTACTATTAATTTTAAATTCTTTTTCATTTTTAAATATTAATTGTCTATTTAGATCGATTTGAATATTTTCAAATTTAATAACTCTTTTCAAATCATTCTTTTTGGTTTTATCAATAATATTTTTAATTCTTAAAATTAATTCTTTTGGTTCAAAAGGTTTTGGTAAATAATCATCAGCACCCAATTCCAAACCCTCAACTCTTTCATTTGCTTCACCTTTTGCGGTAAGTAATATAACAGGTGTCTCTAAATTATTTTTTTTTTCCTCAATAAATTCAAGACCACTTTTACCTGGCATCATTATATCTAAAATTATGAGATCAAACTTAATGATTTTAATTTTTTCAGATGCATCCTCAGCACTTTCTGCAGTTGTTACTAAATATTTATTTTCATTTAGATATCTTTTAACTAATGATCTTATTCCATCATCATCATCTACCACTAGTATATGTCCAAAAAAATTATCCATTAATGATCTTATTTAAAACACTATCAAAATTTAAAACTTCCTCAGATTTTGAATTGAGCAAAGCCTCATAGATTCTTTTCTTTTGAGTCGAAAAAATTTCATCGAATATTTTTTTTCCTTTTTCATTTAAAAAAATGTGTTTGATCCTGGTGTCTTGTTCATCTTTTTTAAACTCAATAATCTCAAGTTTGATTAAATCTTTGAGCACTCTGTTTAGACTTTGTTTTGTTATTTTAAGTCTACCTAATAGTTCAGAAATAGAGATACCTTCATACATTGACAATAGGTGAATAACTTTATTATGTGCTAAGCCTATAGAGTATTTATTAAGCACTTCTTTTGAGTCTGAGAATATTTCTCTATATCCAACAAATAATTTTTCTATCAGATCTTTTAATTGCTCATCTTTTAAATAAAGAAGTTCTTTCATTTAATGGTAAGTTATATTGACATATTATAGATACAAAGATATTTTTCAGTAAGAATTTTATATTTCATAATGATACCCTACGATAAAAGATCAGGAAAAATATGGTACAATGGCGAATTAGTCGACTGGACTGATGTAAAGGTTCATGTGTTAAGCCATGGATTACACTATGCAAGTTGTGTTTTTGAGGGTGAACGGGTCTATGATGGATCAATTTTTAAACTTGAGGAGCATACATCTAGACTTTTTCATTCTGCAAGACGAATGGGTTTTGAGATTCCATATAGTGAAGATGAAATTAATTCTGCATCAAAAAAAATAATAACAACTCAAAAAGTAGAGAATGGATATGTTAGACCAGTTGCTTGGAGAGGAAGTGAAATGATGGCTATTTCAGCTCAACAAACAAAGATTCACGTGGCAATAGCAACCTGGGAATGGGGTTCATATTTTGATCCAAAGCTTAAGGTAGAGGGGATTAGATTAAATATATCGAATTGGAGAAGACCAGCGCCAAATACTATTCCCTGGGATACAAAAGCATCTGGACTTTATATGATTTGTACTTTGTCAAAACATGAGGCTGAAAAACAAGGTTACACAGATTCTTTAATGTTGGATTTTGAAGGAAATGTAGCTGAAGCTACTGGAGCAAATATTTTTTTTAAAGATAAAGATGGAGATCTTCACACTCCAATCCCAGATTCTTTTTTAGATGGAATTACAAGACGGACAGTCATTGATATCGCCAAGTCAAAAAACATCAAAGTTTATGAAAGAAAAATTAAACCTGATGAATTAAAAAATTTCGTTGGTTGTTTTTTGACAGGTACTGCCGCTGAAGTTACACCTGTTTCATGTATTGCAGAATATAAATTTAAAGTTTGTGATACAATAATTAATTTAAATGAAAGTTATATCGCTTTAGTAAAAAAGAAAAAAGCAGCTTAATCTTTGCTATCTTCTGAAATTGCATGATCTATACCTTTACGCATATAATCGTAACCAGTAAAAAGAGTTAAAGCTGCAGAGACCCATAATAAAATAATTCCTATTATTTGAGCATTGTAATCTTGAAAATTAATTATCTTATTTCCGGTTTCACCAGATAATAAAAGTGCGATAGAAACCATTTGCAAAACAGTTTTTAATTTGGCAAGATTTGAAACAGGAAGTTTAATTTTACCCTTAGCTAAGAATTCTCTAAGTCCAGAAATTAAAATTTCTCTTGTGAGAATTATGATTGCAGCAATAACTTCATAATGCCGAATTGTACCATCCATAACCAATAGAATTAAAGCAGTTGCAACAATAATTTTATCAGCTATTGGATCAAGCAATTCTCCAAGTTTTGACTCCTCACCTAAAAGTCTCGCAAGCATTCCATCTAGAAAGTCTGTAAAAGAGGCTATAATGAATAAAATTAATGCAGTTAAATCCCCGTAAGATCCTGGCAAATAGAATGCCACAACAAAAAAGGGGACAATTAAAATTCTTCCTATTGTCAAAATATTTGGAATTTTTTTAAGCATAATTTTTATTCGTGGAAGAAATTATATATCTTTTTTGCAACTTTTGCCTCAACACCTTCGACAGATTTTATTTCATCCAAACTAGCAGACTCAACCGCTCTTGCAGATCCAAAATGATTTAGTAGTGCTCTTTTTCTCACAGATCCAATACCCTCAATTTGGTCAAGTAAAGATCTACTAATTCCCTTTTTTCTCTTAGCTCTATGGGCACTAATTGCAAATCTATGAGCCTCATCACGTACTCTTTGCAAGAAAAACAAAGTAGGATCATTTCTTGCAAATTTAAATACTTTTCCATTATGAAAGAATGTTTCGTTACCACTATTTCTTAATTTGCCTTTCGCAATAGCAATAACTGGAATTTCGTTTAATCCTAATTCATCCAATGTTTCTCTTGCTGATGAATATTGACCTTTGCCACCATCAATTAACACTAAGTCAGGAAATGAGAGAAAATTTCCTTTTTCTTGAATTGCTCGTTTAAATCTTCTTCCTAAAACCTCTCTTATCATTCCATAGTCGTCTTGCTTAAAGGTTTCATTTTTAATATTGAATTTTCTGTATCTTTTTTTGATAAACCCTTCTTCACCATAAGTAATTAAAGCACCAACACTATTTGTTCCCTGAATATGACTATTATCGTAAACCTCAATAAGGCTTAAATTGTTTTCAAAGTTAAATTTTTTTGTAATTTTATCAAGTAACTCCCTATTATTTTGATTTTCATATAAATTTCTATTCAAACTACTTTTAGCATTTTTAATTGCTAAGTTTACAACTTTCAGTTTTGAACCCTTTTTTGCAATAGAAATATTTATTTGTTTATTTTCTTTTTTTGTAAGAGTTTGTTCAATTAATTTTTTTTCTTTGATTTCTTCACTAAGTATAATTGATCTTGGCACAGCTTTATTTTCATAAAACTGTGAAACAAAAGAATTTAAAATATTATTTAATTTTTCATCAGGATCGTGTTTTGGAAAAAAAGCTTGATTTCCCCAGTTTTGTTTTGATCTATAAAAAAATACTTGGATACAAGTTTTTCCTGATTCTTTATATCCAGCGATAACATCAGCTTCATTCAAATTTACATCACTAATTGTCAGCGAAGATTGAATTATATTCAATGATTTTATCTTATCTCTTATTATTGCGGCCTTTTCGAAATCTAACTCCTCGCTTGCACTTTCCATCTGATCAGAAAGAGTTTGTTGAATCTTTCTAGATTTTCCTTTACTTAAAAATTCATCAGCTGCATCAACAAGCTTTGAGTAATCTTCTTTATTTATCTTCCCCCCACAAGGTCCTGCACATCTTTTCAGAAAATAATTAAAACAAGTTTTGTTTGCTGCTTCTACTTGTTTATCAGTGCATGACCTCAACAAAAAAATTCTTTGTAGAGTTTTTATTGCACTATTAACCGCAAGAGAACTTGCAAAAGGTCCATAATATTTTCCAGATTTATTTTTTGCTCCTCTATGTCTTTCTATTCTTGGAAATTCATGATTGGAAATAAATATATATGGAAATGATTTATCGTCCTTTAGTAAAATATTAAATTTGGGTTTATGTTTTTTAATTAAGTTTGCCTCTAAAAGAAGTGCCTCACTTTCATTAGTTGTTGTTGTAATTTCCAGTTTGATTGTTTGTGAGAGCATTCTTTCTGTTCTAATAATATGATTTTTTTCGGACACATAACTTTTTAATCTATTTGGAAGATTTTTAGCTTTACCAACATACAAAATTTCATTTTTAGAATTAAGCATTCTGTACACTCCAGGTAGTTTAGGAATTAATGGAAGCTCTTTTCTAATTACGTCTTTACCAATTTCAGGACTTAACATGACTTCTTATTTTTGAAATCTGAATACCAACTGAAGAACATTCTTTTAAAATTTCTAGTTTTTCAATTTTAAGCATTATTTTACCAATTCTTTTATCTTTAAACAGCTCGTCGAAAACTGCTTCAGCTAAAGTTTCTAAAAAATTATAGTGCTTCTTTTTGATAAGTTTTTTAATTAATTTTACAATAGTTGCATAATTTACAATTGATCTAAGATCCTTATCGTTCGATGGTTTTTTATCCTGATAATCTATTTCCAAACTAAACTTTACTTTTTGTGTTTTCTCTTTCTCAAAATCATAATAGCCAAGTTTTAAATCTAAAATAAGTTCGTTAATAAGAATTTTTTTCTCGTAGTTAAATAAGCTTTTGTTTTTATCTATTTTTACAACTTTGAGATTATTTTTTTTCATTCTCTACCTTTAATAATATCTGGTGTTTGCCAATTTAAGTTTTGACCGCTATCTATTGCCAATACTTGGCCTGTAATAGAACTGTTTTTAATAAAAAAGTCAACTGCATTACAAATTTCATTAACATCAACTTGTTTTTTAAGTGGTGTAGCTAAATATTGACTTTTGAAATGTTTTTTCGATTGTCTTTTATTTTTGATTGTCGGCCCAGGAGCTATCCCATTAACTCGTATATTTGGTGATAGACTCATCGCACTCGTTTTAGTTAAAGTATATAGACCTGTTTTACTTAATGTGTATGAAAAGAAAAATGGAGTAAGTTTAAATATTCTTTGATCAATTATATTGATAATATTGTTATTTTTGCCTCTAACATTTTTTGAAAATTCTTTTGATAAAAAAGCAGGCGCTTTAAGATTTGTAGAAATATGATTTTCCCAGCTCTTAGAGGTAAAATTTTCTAACTTATCATTTTCAAATAATGAGGCATTATTAATTAAGCAGTCAAAAAATTTCATTTTTGATTTAGAGAATTTAATTATTTTAAGTATATCTTTCTCTTTACTTAAATCACCATTTACTAAATAAACTACGGCTCCAAATTTTTGTAATTTTTTCTTTAAATTTTCTGCTTCAGATTTTGATTTATTGTAATGAATGGTAATTTCAATATTTGGACCAGATAATTTCTCAGCGATTGCGGCACCTATTCTATTAGCTCCACCAGTAATTATTATCTTTCGTGCTTCCACTTTTTATCCCTTTTTTTTGTTACTCTGGTACCAGGCATCCCTAGAGTAGATCTACCCTTAGGGTAAATTTTATTTTTAACATCATACTGTCTAATTTTAGGGTTTAAAGTTATTTCAAGTTCAGTACTTTGTAATTTTCTTATTTCATCTCTAATTTTAGCAGCTTCTTCAAATTCAAGGTTTGAGGCCGACTCTTTCATTTTTTTATCAAGAGCTTTAAGATGCTTTTTAAGATTGCCACCAACATTAGATCCTTCGCTTATTTTTACATAATCTTTTTCGTAAACACTTTCTAAAATATCACTAATTTCTTTTTTAACAGTTTTAGCATCTATTTTGTGTTTCTTATTATATGCAAGTTGAATTGTCCTTCTTCTTTCAGTTTCTTGCATAGCTTTTTTAATACTTTTAGTTTCCTTATCAGCATATAAAATAACTTTACCTTCAACGTTTCTTGCGGCCCGACCAATAGTTTGTATCAATGAAGTTTCTGATCTTAAAAAACCTTCTTTATCTGCATCTAAAATTCCAACTAACGCACACTCTGGTATATCCAAACCTTCTCTTAAAAGATTTATTCCAACTAAAACATCAAATACACCCATTCTTAAATCTCTCATTATCTCTATTCTTTCAAGAGTATCGATATCGGAATGTAAATATCTAACCTTAACTCCATTTTCATGCAGGTATTCTGTTAAGTCTTCAGCCATCTTTTTTGTAAGTGTTGTGACTAAAACTCTATGATTTTTCTCAACTACTTTTTTACATTCGTGCATAAGATCATCAACTTGATTTTTTGCAGGTCTCATTTCAACTGGTGGATCTATAAGTCCCGTAGGTCTAATAACCTGATCTATATACTTGCCTTTTGTTTGCTCTAACTCCCAAGGACCTGGTGTTGCTGATACAAATACTGTTTGAGTTCTCATCAAATCCCATTCTTCAAACTTTAATGGCCTATTGTCCATGCAAGATGGAAGCCTAAAACCATATTCTGCTAAAGTGCTTTTTCTCGATCTATCTCCTTTGTACATACCATTTAGTTGAGGAACTGTTACATGGCATTCATCTACAAAAATTAATGTATTGTCTGGAAAGTATTCAAATAAAGTAGGGGGTGGTTCACCTGGTTTCCTTCCAGATAGAAATCTTGAATAATTCTCAATCCCTGCACAAGAACCAGTTGCTTCAATCATTTCAAGATCAAATTTAGTTCTCTCCTCTAATCGTTGAGCTTCCAGCAATTTATTTTCCGCTTTATGTTTTTTAAGGGTAACTTCTAGCTCTTTTTTTATATTTATTACGGCTTGTTCAATTGTTGGTTTTGGAGTTATGTAATGACTGTTTGCATAAACTTTAACCAAGCTTAATTCTCTTACTTGATCACCTGTAAGAGGATCGAATTCCTCTATTCTTTCTAGTTTGTCTCCAAACAAACTCAATCTCCAAGCTCTATCTTCTAAATGTGATGGAAATATTTCTAAATATTCTCCTCTTGCTCTAAATGTACCTCTGTAAAAGTTCTGATCATTTCTTTTATATTGTAATGCAACTAATGATCTTATTATTTGCTCCCTATTATAATCGTAGTTTTTCTGAAGTGTTAAAGTCATCTTGCTATATGCTTCAACTGAACCTAATCCATAAATACAAGAGACACTTGCAACAATTAAAACGTCATCTCTCTCTAACAATGATCTTGTTGCAGAATGTCTCATTCGATCAATCTGCTCATTAATTGACGCTTCTTTTTCGATATAAGTATCTGATCTAGGCACATAAGCTTCAGGAGTGTAGTAGTCGTAGTAGGAAACAAAATATTCAACAGCATTATCTGGAAAGAAAGTTTTCATTTCTCCATAAAGTTGTGCGGCAAGAGTTTTATTTGGAGCCAATATTAAGGCAGGTCTGTTAGTTGCCTCAATTACTTTTGCCATGGTAAAAGTTTTACCTGAACCAGTTACACCAAGTAAAACTTGATTAAACTCATCTTTATTCGCTCCTTTAACCAGTTTTTTTATCGCCTCAGGTTGGTCTCCAGCAGGCTTAAAATCAGATTTAATTTTAAATTTTTTACCACCTTCAAGTTTTCCACTGATTTTAGGATTTTTACTTTGAATATGTGTAATTAGATCTTGATAAGTATTTTCCATATATTAAAGAACGTATTAGAATTAATTTATATTTCAATGAGCATAATATCTAAAAATTTAAAAAAAATTAAACCCTCACCAACTATCTCTGTTACTCAAAAGGCTAGAGAATTAAGAGCAGCTGGTAAAGATGTTATTGGATTAGGTGCTGGAGAGCCAGATTTTGATACTCCTGATAATATTAAAAATGCCGCTATTAAAGCAATAAGAAGTGGGGATACAAAATATACTGCAGTAGATGGAACGCCAGCTTTAAAAAGAGCAATTATTAGAAAGTTCAAAAGGGAAAATAAATTAAAATTTTCTTCAGATCAAATAACCGTTGGAACTGGGGGAAAACAAGTTTTGTATAATACTTTTATGGCTACTTTAAATAAAGGTGATGAAGTAATTATTCCAGCACCTTTTTGGGTGTCATATCCAGACATGGTTTTATTGGCAGGGGGAAAACCAAAAATAGTAAAATGTACCGAACAAGAGGGTTTCAAACTCACAGCAAAAAAATTAAAAAAAGCTATCACAAAAAAAACAAAATGGTTAATTCTTAACTCTCCCTCAAATCCCACAGGTGTAGGATATACAAAAAAAGAAATTATAGATTTATCCAAAGTTTTAATTAGAAATAGGAAAGTTTTTATTTTAAGTGATGATATTTACGAACATGTTAGATATGATAATTTTAATTTTTTTACAATCGCACAACTTTCAAAGTTAAAAGAGAGAACTTTAACATTAAATGGTGTTAGTAAGTCTTATGCAATGACAGGATGGAGAATAGGATATGCTGCAGGTCCAAAAGACATAATTAAAGCTATACGAAAAATTCAGTCACAATCTACTTCAAATCCATCATCTATAAGTCAAGCAGCAGCAGTGGAAGCATTGGAAGGAAAACAAGGATTCATAAAAAAAAGAGCTAGCTCATTTCAACAAAGAAGAAACTTTGTTGTAAAAAGTTTGAATAATATTAAAGGAATTAATTGTTTAATTCCAAATGGTGCATTTTATGTTTTTCCAAGTTGTAAGGGTCTATTAAATAAAAATACAAAATTAAAAACTGATACAGATTTTGTTAAAAAGTTACTTGAAAAATCAAATGTTGCAGTCGTACAAGGGTCTGCATTTGGAATGAATGGACACTTTAGAATATCGTATGCCACATCAATGAAAAATTTAAAAAAAGCAATGATAAGATTAAAATCTTTTTGTGAAAAACTGAACAAATAATTTTAATATTGTTTTAATATTTCTTTTGCCGGTTCAGTTTTTCTAATCCAAGATTTGGGAATAGTTTTTAAACCCTTTAGAGCTGCAAAATAAGCTCCAATAAAATTAGATCTAGAACAATTACAACCACCTGCTTTAATTGTTTTTAAAATAGCTGTTTTATAATTTGTTGAGCTCATGATTGAATGAATAGAGCTATTAAAAGTTCCTGAATAACTACAGGCCATGCCTAATTTTTTAACTATTTTAGAATGATTCCTTTTTTTTAAACTTCGAATTTTTTTAATGTCATGAATAACAGGTTTGAAATATGAATTTTTTTTAAATACTTTGATAAATTCATTAATAGGATCTTTAGAACCTTTAAGTGCAAAATTTATTAAATGGAATTTTACCATAGCGTATTTCAAGCTAACCTTTGATGCACTTACTATAGTGATTATCTTTTTTAAATCTTTAAAATTATAACCATATAAAAAATAGGGTAGTGCAGCACAAAAACCATCAGACTCGTTCACCTTGCTACCTCCTGTTAATTTTTTTTTAGCTCTAATATTCTTAATAGTTTCAATTATATTTTGGTGTATCCATGGTCCTCTTATTATTCCCCGCCAATCTTTACCTTTTCTATATTTTGATCTTAAATTTAAATTTTTCCAGTAAATACTTCCTGGACCAAAATTTTTTATGATGTTTTTTTTAAATCTTTTCTCAATATCCTTGTGATCCTCAATTAATGTTTTAAACATTACTTGACCTATTTCATTATATCCTGAAACTTTTCCAGTTTTGATATTGTAAAAAGGGCTTTTATTTTTTTTTAGGAAAGTAAAATCTTTTTTACCCCTTATATAATTTAAAAGTTTTTTTTGGTCATACACCCAATGTAATGGCCTTGCAGCAGCATCAGCTACTGTAGCTCCTAAAAAAACATGTAAATTATTTTTCACTTTACTTATGTGAAAGATGTTTTTCAGCCTCTAGTGCCGCCATACATCCCATTCCAGCAGCGGTCACTGCTTGTCTAAAAGTTTTGTCTTTTACATCTCCCGCAGCATATACCCCAGGGATGTTAGTTTCAGTAGAATCAGGTTTAGTGATCAAATAGCCATCACTATCCATTTTTAATTGATCTTTAAACAATGATGTGGCTGGGTCATGACCGATAGCAACAAACAAACCATCAACTTTTATATCTTCAATTTTATTCGTTTTTAAATTTTTTACTTTAATACCTCTAACGTTTTTAGGTTCTTTATCACCAATCACATCCTCAATTACGGTATCCCATATAATTTCAATTTTTTTATTTCCCATCAATTTTTTTTGGAGCATTTTTTCAGCTCTTAAACTATCTCGCCTGTGAATTAACTTTACTCTTGATGCAAACTTTGTGAGAAACATCGCCTCTTCAACTGCTGCATTACCACCACCGACAACTGCAACTTCTTTCTCTTTGAAAAAAAACCCATCACATGTAGCACATGCTGATACCCCAAAACCTCTAAATTCTTGTTCTGATTTTAAATTTAACCATCTAGCCTGAGCTCCAGTTGAAATAATTATACTGTCTGCAGTAAATTTTTGACCACTATCACCAATTGCTTCAAATGGAGTAGACTTTAAATTTACAGATTTAATATGATCTTCTATCATTTCAGTCCCAACAGTTTTCGCTTGTTCTTTCATTTGATCCATAAGCCACGGACCTTGAATTACATCTGCAAAACCAGGATAGTTTTCCACATCTGTAGTTGTTGTTAATTGTCCACCAGGTTCAGATCCATATACTAAAATAGGATTTAGCATTGCTCTAGCTGCGTAAACTGCTGCTGTATATCCGGCTGGACCGGATCCAATTATTAACACTTTTGTGTGTTTAGTTGGATTTTGATTCATATGGAAGCTATATAGTAATTAATGAACAAATTAAAAGGTATATTATTAACTCAAGGTATGCATGGCATGATCAGCCAAGTAGAAGGATTGGCAAAAGCTTTAGATATTGATTTTACTCACCAGACAGTTGAACTAAATAATTTTTGGAAAATGATTCCCCCTAAATTTACTCCAATTTCACAAAGTGTTTATAAAAAAATTAACCAATCTGAGTATGATATAATTATTTCTTGTGGACGTAAAAGTGTAATTCCTTCAATCCACTTAAAAAATAACTCAAAAAAAAAAATAATTAATATTCATATTCAAGATCCAAAAGTAAACTTTAATCATTTTGATTTTATTGTTGCTCCTGAGCATGATTTAATAAAAGGTCAAAATGTAATTAGTACAAAAGGTGCAATTCACTATCTTACAGATGAAGAAATTATTAAAAATAAAGATTATTTAAGTTCGTTAATTAAAAATGATTCTAGAAAAATTTGTTCATTAATTTTGGGTGGTCCAACTAAATATTATGAATATTCTTTAGAGAATATAAAAAATATTTTTTTTGTTTTGAATAATTTACTAGAAAAAAATGATCTTCAGCTTGTTGTAATCCCATCCATGAGAACTCCAAAAAGTACAATTGATTATGCTTTAGAATATTTTGGAGAAAATCATACAGTTATATGCAATGTTGATAAAAAAGCTTATTTATCAGCTTTATCTAGATCTGATAGTATAGTTGTTACTTGTGATTCAAGCTCAATGATTTCCGAGGCAGCATTGACTGGAAAACCCATTTATGTCGCAAATATTTTACCCAGAAAAAATGATAGAAGATTTAAAAAATTTAGAAATTTATTTAGAGAGTTAAATATAATAAGAAATTTAGGTGAAGATGTGGAAAATTGGAGCTATAAAAAATTAGATGAAACTAATAGAGTAGCAAATATTATTAAACAAAAAATTAATTCCTAATGTCTTTTTTAAATTCAATTAAAAATCAATCCAAAAAATATGATTTCCCCTTTGATCATTGGGAGTACAATAATGCTCTTTCAAATGAAGCGATAAAAGAAATTATTAAAGCGGATATTCCAGATGTTAGTAAACATAATCTAAGTTATGATGGAACAAGGGCTATTGACGGTGGTGCCGCAGAGTTCAGAGAAGGAATTGCATCTGGAGGTAAAGCAATTAAGTTTAGATGTTTTGTGACAAAAGAAAATGCATCACAATTTCCAAACTTGGTAAAATTTATTAAGGAACTTCAATCTAAAGAAGTACAAGAAACTATTTCAAAAATGATTAATAAAAATTTGTCAGGCTCATATGTTCGAGTTGAAGTAATTTGTGATAGAGAGGGTTTTTGGCTAAAACCTCACTGTGACATTAAAGAAAAGTTAATGTCGGGCTTAATTTTTGTGAATAACGCAAACGAGTCAGAGGAACTTGGGACAGATTTTTATAATGAAAAATTGGAAAAAGTAAAAACAGTTCCTTATAAACATAACTATGGATATCTTTTTACAAGTGGGCCTCATACATGGCACGGAATGGAAAAAAAGAAAATTGTAAAAGAGAGACGATGTATTCAAGTAAATTATGTTACTTTTAAAACAGATTGGAAAGTAAATAACTAAATATCTTGAAGTGATATAACTTCTAACTTTTTTGTTTTGAGTGATTTAATTGCCTCCAGGCATGCAAGTGCAGTTGACATATTGGTACAATAAGGAACTTTATTTTTAAGAGTCCCTCTTCTTAAGGCAATAGCATCATTTAATCTATGTTCAGAATTTCCTCCACCAGTATTAATTACTAAGGCAATTTTTTTAGCGTCTAAAATATCTACTATGTGAGGAGTTCCACTACTCACTTTATTGATGATTCTACATTTCATTTTATGTTTTCTGATGTATTCAGCAGTTCCTTTTGTTGCGCATAATGTAAAGTCTAATTTTATGAGCTCTTTTGCTAAATCTATACCCTCATCTTTATGAGAGTCTTTTAAAGATATAAACGCAAGACCTTGTTTTGGTAAAGAGTTTGCAGAAGCTATCTGACTTTTAGCAAATGCCATTCCAAAGTTTTTATCAAAGCCCATTACTTCACCAGTTGACTTCATTTCAGGACCTAGAAGTAAATCACTGTTAGGAAATTTATTAAACGGAAATACAGCTTCTTTAACCGCATACATTCCCTTAGAATTATCATTTAGATGAAATTTAGATAATTTTTCTCCCGCCATTACTCTTGATGCAATTTTAGCAAGAGGCAGACCTTTTGCTTTTGAGACGAATGGCACGGTCCTACTTGCTCTAGGATTAACTTCAATTACAAAAATTTCATCTTTTTTAATTGCAAACTGAACATTCATGAAACCTTTAACTTTTAAAGCCAAAGCCAATTTTTTAGTTTGGTTTTCAATTTCTTTAATCAAGTATGGTTTGATAGATATTGGAGGCAAACTACAAGCAGAGTCTCCTGAGTGAATACCAGCCTCTTCAATGTGCTGCATGATACCAGCTACATGGACTTGCTTTCCATCAGATATTGCATCAACATCGACTTCCATTGCATGATTAATAAACTTATCAACTAGAATTGGATTTTTTTCAGCTGCCTTAAATGCCTCCTCAACAAAATTTTTAAGCTGTTTTTTTTCATGAACTATTTCCATTGCTCTTCCTCCTAGAACATACGATGGTCTAACCATCAAAGGTAAACCAATTTTATCAGCTATTTGAATAGCTTGTTTAAAAGTTTTAGCAATTCCACTTTCAGCTTGTTTAAGTTTTAACTTATTAAGTAAATTTCTAAATCTATCTCTATCCTCTGCTAAATCAATCGATGTGTATTGTGTACCTAAAATTGGAAGCTTGTTATAATGTAAAAATTTTGCAAGTTTAATAGGGGTTTGGCCACCAAATTGAGCAATAACCCCAATTAAGTTACCTTTTTCTTTTTCTTTCTTGATTATATTAAAGACATATTCTTCTTTTAGTGGCTCAAAATATAATCGATCGCTAGTATCATAATCTGTTGAAACTGTTTCAGGATTACAATTAACCATAATTGTCTCAAATCCAGCTTCCTTTAATGAAAAACTCGCCTGGCAGCAGCAATAATCAAATTCTATTCCTTGTCCAATTCTATTAGGGCCACCACCTAGAATAATAATCTTTTTCTTATTTGATGGATCCGCTTCACATTCTGTAATAGATGAGAAATTCCTTTGATATGTCGAGTACATATAAGGTGTAAATGACTTAAACTCTGCTGCACAAGTGTCAACTTTTTTAAATACTGGTAAAATTTTAAGGGCAGTTCTTTTTCTTCTAACAATATCTTCAGATATATTTGTTAATTCTGCTAATTTTTTGTCAGAAAAGCCTATCGATTTAATTCTATTAAATTCATTAAAATCTTTTGGCAATCCTTTATTTTTAATCTTAATTTCATTTTCAACTATTTCTTTAATTTGCTCAAGAAACCAAGGATCAATTTTTGATAATATATAAATTCTTTTTAAATCTATTTTTTTCCTGATTGCTTCAGCAACAAGTAAAAGTTTGTTAGGAATATTTTCTGTAAGTTTTTTTTCAATCTTTTTTTTATTTAAATCAAATATTCTATCAAAACCTGAAAAACCAGTTTCAAGAGATATAAGTGCTTTTTGAACAGACTCTTTAAAGTTTCTTCCTATAGCCATAGCTTCACCTACTGATTTCATCGATGTGCCTAAGGTAGCAGGGGAAGTTGAGAATTTTTCAAAAGTAAATCTTGGAATTTTTGTTACCACATAATCAATACTTGGTTCAAATGAAGCAGGTGTCACTTTGGTGATTTCATTTTTTAACTCATCCAAGGTGTAACCAACCGCAAGTTTTGCAGCAACTTTTGCAATTGGAAATCCAGTTGCTTTTGAAGCAAGTGCCGATGATCTTGAAACTCTTGGGTTCATTTCAATCACAACCATTCGGCCATTTTTAGGATTAATTGCAAATTGAACATTAGATCCACCTGTCTCAACTCCAATTTTTTTTAAACATGCAATGGAGGCATTTCTCATAATTTGGTATTCTTTATCAGTCAATGTAAGCGCTGGAGCAACAGTTACTGAATCACCAGTATGTATTCCCATCGGATCAACATTTTCAATTGAACAAATAATGATACAGTTATCTTTTTTATCTCTTACAACTTCCATCTCAAATTCTTTCCAGCCTTCTAAACATTCTTCAACCAATACTTGGCTAACTGGAGATTCACGAAGCCCACTTTTGATTATTTTAAGATAGTCTTTTTTATTTTTAGCTATACCACCACCAAGACCTCCAAGTGTAAATGCAGGTCTTATAATTACCGGAAGACCAATCTTTTTTAAAACTTTAGATGCTTGATTGATGGTGTTTACAATTTCAGACTTGGGTAAATCTAAACCAATATCAATCATATTTTTTCTAAATTTCTTTCTATCTTCAGCATTAGCAATAGCTTTAGAGTTTGCCCCTATGAGTTCAATTTTATATTTTTTTAAAATTCCTTTTTTCTCAGCTTCCATTGCGAGATTAAGTGCAGTCTGACCACCCATAGTTGGAAGGATTGCGTCTGGTGTTTCTTTTTTAAGAATTTTTTCTAAAATTTCTAATGTTATTGGCTCTATATAAGTTTTATCTGCAACATCTGGATCAGTCATTATAGTTGCAGGATTTGAGTTAATTAAAATTACTTTATAACCTTCATCTTTTAAAGCTTTACAAGCTTGTGTACCTGAATAATCAAACTCACATGCTTGACCAATAACAATTGGTCCAGCTCCTACAACTAATATTTTTTTAATATCTTTTCTTTTTGGCATTTTTTTTCATATTGTTAATAAATTCTTGAAACAAGTAGACACTATCCTGTGGCCCAGGGTTTGACTCAGGATGATACTGGACTGAAAATATAGGTTTATTTTTAAGTTTAATTCCCTCAATTGTATTATCAAAAAGAGATTTATGAGTTACTTCAATTTTTTTTGGTAAAGTTTCTTCAACAACTACAAAACCATGATTTTGGCTGGTGATTTCAACTTTATCATGCACTAAATTTTTTACAGGATGGTTTGCACCTCTATGTCCCAACTTCATTTTTTTTGTTTTTCCGCCCAAAGCTAATGCTAAAATTTGATGACCTAAACATATTCCAAATATAGGTAAATTTTTTTTAATTAATCTATTAAGTATTTCAATCGCATATTTTCCTGTTGCTGCAGGATCACCGGGACCATTGGATAAAAATATTCCATGCGGTTTAAGATCTAATATTTTTTTAGCAGGAGTTTTGCAAGAAACTACCGTTACTTTACATTTGAAGTCTGAAAAATATCTTAAAATATTCTTTTTAATTCCATAATCAATCGCAACTACGTGAAAAGAATTTCTTGTATTTTTTTTATATCCTATTTCTTTCTTCCAAGTTTTATGGCCTTTCCAAATATAGTTTTTTGAGGTTGTTACAGATTCTGCAAGATCAAGATTTTTTAATCCACTCCATTTAATAGTTGAGTTTGTTAATTTGCTAATATTAAATTTTCCATTTCTTGAGTAAGAAATCGTTCCTTTAGGTGCCCCTTTATCTCTAATTAAGTTTGTCAAACCTCTTGTATCTAGACCTGTAATTCCAACAATCTTATTTTTTTTGAGCCAGGAATCTAAATGCAAAAATGCTCTATAATTTGAAGGAGAGGTTATTTCAGAGTTAAAGATCACACCTCTTGTCCAAATTTTGTCAGACTCAACATCTTCTTTGTTAGTTCCAACATTTCCAATATGTGGGAATGTAAAGTTAATAATCTGACCCGCGTACGAAGGATCAGAAATAATTTCTTGGTATCCTGTTAGAGAGGTGTTAAAGCAAACCTCACCTGTTGCCTCACCTTGGTATCCAATTCCAATACCTTTAAAAACCCTCTTGTTTTCAAGAACTAAAATACCTGTGTGATTTTGAGATTTTTTTGAGTTTGTTTTTTTTGCTTTTTTGATCAATTACAACTCATAAGTTAAAGGTTAATACAATAATTGATTTATTATCGCAACAGAGATGTATTATAAAATTGTAAAAAAACAATTTTTCTTTTGAAGATTTTTTTCATTCCAGTAGATTAAAAAATATGCAATTAAAAGAGACAATCGAATCTGAATATAAAAATGCCTTAAAAGCTAAAGATAAAACGAAAATATCAACTTATAGGTTAATTTTATCATCAATAAAGGATCTGGATATTTCAAATAGGTCTGGTCCAAATAAAAAAGAAACAGATGATGAGGATATAAAAAAGCTTTTGAAAAAAATGGTCAAACAAAGAGCCGAATCGATAGATATATACAAAAAAAACAATAGGATAGATCTTTTAGAGGTTGAACAAAGTGAATATAATATTTTAACAAGTTTTTTACCAAAGCAGCTTGGAGACGAGCAAACAAAAAAAATATGCTCTGAATTAATTTCTAGATTAGGAGCAAGTTCAGTAAAAGATATGGGTAAAGTTATGGGAGAATTAAAAAAACTACATTCAGATGAAATTGATTTTGCAAAAGCAGGTCCTATCATTAAAGGACTTTTAAATAGTCAATGAAATATCCTAAAGAATATCTTGATGAAATTAAAACAAGGTTAAAAGTTTCAACTGTTGTATCAAAGTTTGTTGTTTTAAAAAAAAGAGGAAAAGAGTTTGTTGGTTTGTCTCCTTTCAAAAATGAAAAAACTCCATCATTTACAGTCAATGATGAAAAAGAATTTTATCATTGTTTTGCCACATCAGAGCATGGAAACATTTTTGATTTTGTAATGAAAATTCAAAATCTAAAATTTGGTGAGGCAGTAAAATATTTAGCTCAATTAGCTGGGATGCAACCTTATATGTTTTCAAAGCAAGATGAAGAAAGAGAAAAAAAATGGAGGGAGTACCAATCAATCTTTTGTCAATATGTAGATTTTTACCACAACGAATTATTAAAAAATGAGAGTTATTCTGTTGCGAGAGATTATTTAAAAAGTAGATCTTTAAATAAAGAAGAGGTTAAAAAATTTAAAATTGGATACATACAAAAAAATCCAAATTTTTATGAGAAATTAAAAAATAATTATAGTGAGAAAACTTTAGCCGAAACTGGATTGTTTTATTTTGATGAAAAAAAGAAAATTTATGTTGAAAGATTTAGAGGTAGATTAATTTTTCCAATTAATAATATTTCAGGTCAACCAATTGCATTAGGTGGAAGAATAATCGAAAATTTGGACTATTTAGCGAAATATATAAACTCACCTGAAACAAATTTTTTTAAAAAAGGATCAAATTTATATAATTTAGATTTAGCTCGAAAACTTTCTAACAAAATAGATCACATTTATTTAGTTGAGGGTTATATGGATGTAGTTGGCTTAAGTAAAAATGGGGTCAATAATGTAGTTGCAAATCTTGGAACATCTTTGACAGATAAACAAATCTTAACTCTTAATCAATTTTTTAATGATATTATTATCTGCTTTGATGGTGATGAAAGTGGTTATAAAGCAGCATTAAGAGCAGCAGAAAATTCTATTAAGGAATTAAAACCTGAAAAACAAATTTCATTTTTATTTTTACCAGAAAAAGAAGACCCAGAAAGCTATATAAATAAAAATGGTAGAGCTGGTTTCACTGAATTAACAAAACAAAGTAAGTTATCTATTCATCAATTTATATTCAATCATTATAAAAAACAAACAGGAAACAATCCTTCTTCATTGGCAATTTTTGAAAAAAAATTAAGAAGTATTGCTAATTCAATAAAAGATGATTTAATTAAGAAATATGTGTTAGAATATTTTTTAGAAAAAATCGCAGAATTAACACCACATTCTAATCAAAATAAAAAAAAATTTTTTATAAAAAGAGCCAAATCACTTGATACAACTAAAAAGCATTTCAATGATAGCAATTTACTTACTGGTGTTGAGCTAAAAGAGTTTTCTCTATTGTACTTAGTAATGAATAATTTAGATTTAATACAAACAAATATTCATTTAATTGAAAATGTTAAGTTATTTACAGAAGTTAATAAAAAAATTTTTAAACTTATAATTGAGAAGTTAAAAACCGGGGATAAAATTTCAATTGAAGACCTAGATTTAGATAACCAGTTGTTAGAAAAAATAAATAAATTTGCGCCCATAAAATATATACTAAAAAAACAACCTGATAATTATCAAAAAACTATCGAGTTATTGGAGGATATTTCTAGAGATCTGATGAATTATGATCTTGAGTTTAGAATTCAGGAATTAGAATCGAAGTTTTCACTTGATATGAGTGAGAACACATTTAATGAGCTAAAAGAGCTTAAAAAAAAGCAAAATCTCAACTAATCTAGCTAAATTAGTAATGGATTTTTATAGATTTGACATTATATAAGACTTCCAAACTTTATTTGCTGTGGAAAGAATTATAACTAAATCATTTGCTAGATTAATGGGTCGAGGAACTCATAGGGGCTTCATTACGTATGAGGAGTTAAGTAAATCTCTTGGAAAAAGGAATCTTTCTAGTGAAAATTTATCACAAGCATTTATTCATATACTAAATGAAGGTGTTATCTTAGTTGAAAAAAAATCAGATTATAAAGTATTAAGAAAAAAAGAGTCCTCATCAAAAGAAGAGGGAAAAACTATAGAAAAAAGTGACGATCCTATTCGAATGTATCTTAGAGAAATGGGTGGTGTTGAATTACTCTCAAGAGAAGGAGAGATTGCTATTGCTAAAAGAATTGAGGCTGGAAAAGATGTGATGTTGATAGCATTATCTCAAAGTCCAATAACTGCTCAACAATTTTTTGAATGGAATGAGAAGCTTCAAAAAGATGAAATCTTAGTTAGAGAAATTATAGATATAGATACTAACTATATGGAGGATGAAAGTACGGGTCCAAGTGCTAAACAAAAAAATGCTGGTGAGACAGATAAGGAAGATGGAACTTCAGAAGATGACGATGATTTTAACCCCACACTTGCGGCAATGGAGACTGAAATTAAGCCTAAGGTATTGAAAACAGTTCATGTACTTACTAAAGACTATAATAAATTAATTAAATATCAAAAAGAAAAATTAGAATGCGTTTTAAATTTACAAACTTTTTCACCAGCAAAAGAAAAAGGATATGAAAAACTTGTAAATAATATTCTAGAAAATATAAAATCTCTTCAATTATCCCCATCAGTTTTGGAGGATTTGGTTCAAAAACATTATATTGAAAATAAAAAAATTATTTCTCTTGAGGGAAATCTTTTAAGACTTGCTATGGACCATAAGATATCTAGGAATGAGTTTATAAAATTTTATATTGGCAATGAGATTAATCCAAATTTAAAAAAATTTTTAGATACCAATACAGTTTGGAAGCAATTTTTTGCAAAAAATAAAGATGAATTTAAGAATATTAGAGAGAGATTAATAGAGATAAGTCATAAACTTGGAATGTCAGTTACTGATTTTAAAAAATTAGTGAGCAGGGTACAAAAAGGTGAAAAAGAGTCTAGAATTGCTAAAAAAGAGATGGTTGAGGCCAACCTAAGATTGGTTATTTCTATTGCTAAAAAGTATACAAACAGAGGCTTACAATTCCTAGATTTAATCCAAGAGGGAAATATTGGTTTAATGAAAGCAGTTGATAAATTTGAGTATAGAAGAGGATATAAATTCTCGACATACGCTACTTGGTGGATAAGACAAGCAATAACAAGATCTATTGCTGATCAAGCTAGGACAATTAGAATTCCAGTTCACATGATTGAAACAATAAACAAAATTGTAAGAACTCAAAGATTAATTTTAAGTGAGTTTGGGAGAGAGGCTACACCAGAGGAACTAGCACAGAAACTTAGAATGCCTTTAGATAAAGTTAGAAAAGTTTTAAAAATTTCCAAAGAGCCAGTTTCTTTAGAGAAACCTGTTGGTGATGAAGAAGATAGTAGTTTAGGGGATTTTATTGAGGATACTAAAGCTTTAGCTCCACTAGAACAGGCAATTAAATCAAATTTAGGAGAAGCTACTACAAAAATTTTATCTACTTTAACACCGAGAGAGGAAAGAGTTTTGAGAATGAGATTTGGAGTTGGTATGAATACCGATCATACATTAGAGGAAGTTGGATTACAATTTTCAGTGACAAGAGAGAGAATAAGACAAATAGAAGCCAAAGCTCTAAGAAAATTAAAACACCCTAGTAGATCAAAACAATTAAAGAGTTTTCTTGAAAGCTAGAATTTTTAATCAAGATTTTAAGTTCCTTGTTAATAATGGTAGATAATAAATATATAAATTATTACTTCTTATTTCTATTCTCTATAATCCCAATATCAATATTACTTGGTTCGGCAATATCTTTAATGAATATTTTGATAATTGATTTATCTTTTGTAATTTTGATTATTTACACAAAAAATTTTTTTTTTTTAAAAGATAGATCTATAAAGTATTTATTAATACTGTATATTTATTTAATCTTAAATTCAATTATTTCAATAAATTTTACCGAAGGTGCACTTAGAAACTTTGGTTTTATTAGAATGATTATTTTTTTTGCAGCGTTTAATTATTTTTTTCAACAGAATAATTTTTTTCAAAAAGTATTTAAATTCTGGTTTTTAGTAATTTCTATAGTTTTGATTGACGTATTCATTGAGAGTTTTACTGGAAGAAATATTCTTGGATATGGAGGTGAGGCCCATCTTGGAAAAAGAATTGTAAGTTTTTTTAAAGATGAACCAATTGTGGGAGGCTTTTTAAATGGATTCTATTTGTTATTGCTAGGATTTTTATTAAATGAATTTAAGGAAAAAAAAATATTATTTATCTTACTTTTTATAATTTTATTTATAACTGCTATATTGTTAACTGGAGAAAGATCGAATAGCATCAAAGCTATATTAGGATTATGTTTTTTTCTATTTTTTATTAAAGCCATAGATATAAAAATTAAATTAGCTTTAATATCTACTATAATTATCTTAATTATTTTTAGCTTATTTAACTCCTCATTTTTAAAAACTAGATTTGTAAATCAAATGAAAATTTACTCAAAACAAGACAATGTTTATTTTCAATTGTATAAATCTGGTTTTGAGGTATTTAAAAAAAATAAGTTATTTGGTGTAGGAAATAAAAATTATAGAGTTGAAACTTGCATAGAAAAAAATGAACTTGGCAGTACAAAAGCAAATAAGTATTTTTGTAACACTCATCCTCATCAAATTTATTTAGAGCTTTTATCTGAACATGGTATTATTGGAAGCTTAATATTCTTTTTTATATTTTATAAGCTTGTTTTTTCAAAAATTCTAAAAACTATTAGAAATAGTAATTATATTAAATTAGGTAGTTTAGTTTATATGCTTTTTGTATTTACTCCATTAATTCCAAGTGGTGCTTTTTTTAACAATTATTTATTAACTATATTTATTATGAATCTTTCATTATTTTATGCATCTGATAAAAAGTTAAATATCTTCAATTATGAAAAGAAAAATAACTTTTAAGGGCCGTTAGCTCAATAGTAGAGTACTGCATTGACATTGCAGGGGTAGTTGGAGCGTAACCAACACGGCCCACCACAATACACAAAATTTTCAAATCAAAAAAACTTCGAATTATTTAATATATTCTTAAATTTTATTAAAATTTACTGTTATTGTTTTATAGATACTTTTAAATTTATCGAATTAATCAATTATTTTGTATGTATTTTTAGTTATCTTTATTTATCATCACTCAAAATAATTATAATAGTAAAACCTACACATTATAATAAAATCATCTTTCTTCTCTTGAATGAAAATAAAAAACAAAGTAAAAGCTTTTTATTTGCTGAGGGCCTGTAGCTCAGTTGGTTAGAGCAGTACACTCATAATTTACGACTCAAAAAAAAGTCTTCAATAAGTATTATAAATCAAGCTTAATCTGACTAATTTTTTTTTAAATAAAATTTACCAACTATTTACCAACAAACCTAATTATCAGAACAATTATAATTAGTGATATAATGATTTAAACGACTCATTATGAAAAATACAAATATTCAAGCTATTAGTTTATTTTCTGGTGCAGGAGGACTAGATATTGGAACCAAACAAAACAATATTGAACTTAAAGTATCTATAGATAATGATGAAGACTCTGTAAAAACACTTGAACTAAATTCAGAGTTCAAAGAAACAAAAATAATCAAAAATGATATTAAAAAGATAAAAGTTAAAGAAATAGAAAAATACTTAAATGGTAACAAGACATTAATTATAGGTGGACCACCTTGTCAGCCTTTTTCCAAAAATGGTTATTGGATTACAAATGAAAATAGAAAAATTACTAACGATCCGAGAAATTGCATTGATGATTTTTTTAAATTTGTAGAGGAAATTAATCCTGATGGTTTTTTAATTGAAAATGTTGAAAGTATTTTACACCCAACAAATAAAAAAGCAGTTGATACTATTATAAGAAAAACAAAAAAGTTTAATTACAATTTTAAAATGGTTAAAGCTAATGCACTGGATTATGGTGTGCCCCAAAAGAGAAAAAGAGTTTTTTTTATGGGATCAAAAAAAGAATTTGATAATGCAGAACCTCAAAAAACTCATTATGATCCTAAAAAACCAGACTTATTTAATAAAAACTTAAAACCCTACGAAACAGTTGGAAAACACATTAAAGAATTTGATAAAGATATTTATGAAGAGGAGAATGAAAAAACAAATCTTGGAACTTATTATAAAGAATTAAAGAAAGTAAAACCTGGTGAAAACTATCTTGCTCTTTGTGATGGTAGAAAATCAAATTTTAAAAAAAATACAAGATTTTGGAACTTTTTACTAAAGTTAAAAGAAGATCTTCCATCTTGGACTATTGCAGCACAACCTGGGCCATGGGTTGGTCCTTTTCATTGGAATAATCGAAGATTAAGAGTTCCTGAGATAGCAGCTATACAAACTTTTCCTAAAAATTATAAATTTTTTGGCAATAGAAGGTCAATTCAAAGACAGATAGGTAATGCTGTGCCACCACTGATGGGCAAAGCAATGATTAAATATTTAGTTTCTAATATCTAAATTTCTATAAAAATTTATAAAACTTTTATATTCATGAATATTTAAAGTTTTGATTTGATTTAGATATAGTCCAAAATATTTTCCTTTAAAATTAATTGAAACTGTCTCCTCTTTGATTAGATTATCCTTATATCTATAGTGCTCAAACCCAGACTCTGCAGTTCTATCACAAATGCTTGATCTTGTATAAAGTGATCTATTTTTTGCTCTAGAGCTAAATAAAAGTTTATTGTCCCAAGCAACGTATGTATTTGATTGTTTATGGTAACCTATAATTAAAGACCAATAACCTTGAAGATGATAATTTTTTAACTGTTCTCGAAATTTTTCCCCTATTTGAACTCTGTATTCATCTAGGTTTGTTCTATAAGCGAACCCTATATTTTTCAGACATATAGAAAATTTATTGTGTTTATAGGTAAATTTGAATGGGTTAGTATTTTTTTCAACTTTTAATATTGATTTTTTATCTTTTAAGTAATCAAAAATCGAGCTAGCCAACATAGTTTAATTGTAATATTAAATTACTATAAGTAAATGAATAAAATCTTAAGTTTATTTTCTGGTGCAGGTGGAATTGATATTGGTTTTAGAAGCAATTCATTCGAAACATATGCAGCTATAGATAATTGGAATATTGCTTGCGATACTCTAAAGAAAAATAAGATTTCAAAAAATATCATTTGTTCTGATATCAAAGATGTAAATTTTTCAAAATTTAAAGGCAAGGTTGATATTGTCGTTGGTGGACCTCCTTGTCCTCCTTATTCAAAATCGAGGTTTTATATCAAAGAAAAAAAAAGAGCTTTAGAAGATGAAGACTCTTATACTCTTGTATATTTTTGCAAGGCTTTAAAGATAATAAAACCAAAAGTATTTTTTTTTGAAAATGTTCACGGTTTTTTTTTCAAACCTCATAAACCAGCTTTAGATTTTTTTGAAAGTGAGTGTAAAAAAGCAGGTTATAATTTATCTTATAAGGTAATAAATTGTGCAGATTATGGTGTTCCACAAATTCGGCAAAGATTTATATGTGTTGGAACTATAAAGGAATTGGGAAAATTTAATTTTCCTGAGTCGACACACTCTAAATTGAAAGAAAGTAACTTACTTTTTAAGAAAGCAAAATGGGTGAATTGCAAAGAAGCTATTGGCGATTTAGATATTAAATTGCCTGAAGATAAAGATAATTTAGCAGGTTCAAAACATAAACATTTATTAAAACTTATACCACCAGGTGATAATTACCTTTTTTTTACAAAAGAAAGAGGGCATCCTAAACCAGAGTTTAAATGGCGATCAAGATATTGGTCTTTCCTATTAAAGCTTTCCCCTAAAGAACCTTCTTGGACAATTCAAGCTAGTTTTTCAAATAACATGGGCCCATTTCACTGGAGTAACAGATTTTTAAGAATTAACGAAATTAAGAGAATTCAAACTTTTCCAGACACTTATAAATTAGTAGGCGATTTTAGAGATCAATGGAGATTGGTAGGAAATGCAGTGCCACCTTTATTAGCTAAAGTTATATCAAGAGAAATTAAAAAGCAGTTTTTTAATTAACTTCGAGAAATAAATTTGAATAGAAGGAGTCCTCATCAAATTGATTTACAGACTTTAAACCAGTGAGATCTGATTGAAATTTAATTTTTTTTACGCCTGCCATTGGTTTTTCTTTTAGTCTTGGAACATTAATTAGATCAAAATATCTAATATTTTCCTCAGCATAAGAATAATCAAATTTATATTCCTCGATATCATCATCTGTAATTTCACCTAACGTCTTATAGTAAATTAATTCAAATTGATCTTTGAGATCTTGGCTTTTTAGTTGATTTAAGATTTCTTTTTTTAAATCTTCCAGTGATTTGCCACTTCTATTAAATCTTAACATAATGGAACAAATAACTAACTTTTCATTCCCTACATTTAACTGCTCATAAGAAAAATTATGTATTCTATCATTTGAGGTTGTCGTTTTTATTTCCAGCGCTTGATTTTGACTATGAAAATCAAATTTATCTGTAGTCTCAGGATGCCAAGCTTGGACCAGACTATCTACATTTGTAGAGGAATTTATTACAAACAATTCTCCCCACAACCCTATGAGTGTTTCTCTTGATGGTTTAGAAATTTTTTCAAATAAATCAAAAATATCTCTTGTTAAATTTGTTATATCTTTTTGAGAAATTTTATTTGGGATTTCTAAAATTATATTTTCTAAAAGTTTTAAGAATAGTTCTTTTAGCTTTGGATTATCAATACTACATTTAAGAACACTGAAATTTTTACTTTTTTCGCTTTTATTTTCTTGAATAATGCAATCTTGGTTATGATCTAACTGAATATACTCTAAAGCATCCCCTTTTGATTTTGGAGCGCTTGAATCAAACAAAATAGCAATTTCTTTGTCACAATTTATTCCAATTAAGTGATTTGAATTTTTTTTAATTTCTACTGCTGAAAAGGTTTTAGGGTTCTCTGAGTCTGGAGTTTTAAGATTATTAATTTTATCTAGAAGTGGCACTTTTTTTAATTCCCATAGTAATATCTGTCCAACATTGATTTGGCATATAAAAATTAAAAAAAGGTATATTTTCACCAAGAACATCTCCTTTTTTTTCATTTCTTTCGGAAGTAATATTTAAATTATAAACTTGCAAAGTTGGATAGTAGTTAGAGGTATGATTATTAGATTGTCCAAATAGGTATTCATAATGAATAAGTCTATCGCCTGGAAACAAATTTCTATCATTAGGATTATCTTTTAATTTATCATCTGGACCCTGCGCAGTTTGAATTCTTCCAGAATTTTTCTTATCTTTGGATGGTGACCTTTTTTTTCTGCCATCCATAAATATTATTGGACAAATTAATTCTTCCTTACCTGAATTTAAATAAAATGAAATTATTTGTTCATGTATTGCAAAAGGTTTAAAATCTCTTCCCTCGTGTTTTATTTTTGATATTACATCATCATAGATTGCCCTAAGGCTCACATCTTTTACTATTAATGCCTCATCATTTTTGGCCCATAAATTATTATTTGTTATTTCTTGAATGGAACTAATTTTTTTCAAGTTATTATCGTATTTTTCTCTGATAGCTTTATAAATATTCTGATTAAATTTTATATCTGCATGACTCATTTTCCATGCAAAACCTTGTCTAGCTGGAGGCGGAGGCAAGTTTCTAGAAACTATATTGAACATGTTATTTATTCCAGGTTTCGTAAGTTTAACATTACCTATATTTTGACTTATCCATACTCTTGGCCAATCCTTCAAATTATTTTCAGGATTTTCTGAGTGTCTTTTTAAAGACATTCTCAACTCTCTATCACTATGAAATGTAGTTCTAAAAAAATCAGAAAGTTCATCTGTTAGGAAAATTTTTATGTAGTTTCTGTTTTTTTTGTGATAACCAAAAAAACGCGCCCGTTGTAATATTGTATCTTGTTGTCTTGAGCCTAATGGTGTGCTTAAATAACTAACTGTTATACCTTCAATTGTAAAACCTCGATCGAGACCTTGGCCACCAATTAATAAATGTGCGTAATCTCTTTCCCACTCAATTTCTGGTATTCTAAGACCTCTACCAGCGTTAAATTTAATTGGAATAATTTTTGACAGAGACTCTCTAAAATAATCAACAAATTCATCAGAAAAGCTTGGTATTTTTTCTTCACCATCTGAATTATTTTTTATATCTTCAAGTGTATTTTTTATATGTTTTATAAGATCTTTATGCTCATCTGAATTTTTGTCAGCTTTAAGTTCACCCTCCCATTTAATTTTTAAAGCATTGATCCATCCAATGTACTGATCATGAGATTCTAATAGTCTATCTGGATGTATAAACATTGACCTATTGTTTTCTTTTGAATGACCTGAAATATAACCACAAGCAACACTCACTATAAAATGCATAAAAGCATTTTCTAAGGATTTTGGCCTTTCATTGGACTCTTCTAGATCTTGTATTTTTTCCTCAATTGTAGAAACATACCTGTCTATACTTTTTTGTTGACCAAAAAAAAATTCTAAACCTGTATAATTACTTCCTGGCTCTAAAATTTGACTAAAACTTGGTGAAAGAAAATTAAAAGTATTAGTTAATAGATTTGCATTTGGTGTTGCGGTATAACCTAAAAAAGAGTGAAATTTAAATATTGATCTTAAATTTCTTATAGCATCGTGAGTTCTAATATCATTATATTCAGTGTTGATTAAATCTCCTGGCTCTAGTTCAAGTTTTCCAGATAATTCTGGGTTAATCTCTTTTAGTTGTGCAACGTTTTTATCTATATCGTCTGCAATAGACTCCCAAGTTTCACCTGGTTTTACTGAATATAAATCATCTTCATCTTTGTCGTCAGCTGTATTCTTATTTGATTTTGAATTTAAAGAATGATGATCTGCTTCATCATCAATTATAATAGTTGGAATTTTATCATAAACAGAATTATTCCATGAACTTGCTTCAGAAAATAATTTTGAGATTCTATTTATTTTTGAAGGATTTTTCATTGACAAAATTAGAACTGTTTTATTAAAAGTTTCTTGTAGAATCTTATTTTCACTAGTCCAAGAATCCAGAGCTGCTCTAAGTTTATTCTTATTTTCAGACATATTCCATGTTACCCGAGGTAAATTTTTAATTACTAACCATTCTCTTCCCTGAAGCGCTCTGTCGACTCTAGATGTGTTTTGGCTTGCTAAAGGAGTAACGTTACCAGTTAATAAGACTATTATTTTAAATTTATTGTCATGAGCCAAAGCACTTATTGCCTCCATAGAAGTAGTTTTACCACTTTGTATTTGACCAAAACATAGCCCTGTAGAATTATCACCAATATTTTCGACTAACTTTGGATTAATAGTTTGGCCAATTAAATTTACTGAGTCGTTGACTAAGTTTTGTTTATCAGTCTCCTCTAATTTTCCATTTGCAGCTAAATATTCTAGAAATTTTTTTCCATTACGAATTGGTTGCCAATTTTTATTCTTTTTTGAATTGGTGCTCTGACTATTTATAGTTACAGTTTTTTCACTCATAAATTAATCTATTGTTGGAGGCACACTATCAATAATCTTATTAATATAATACCTTGTTAAGTGAGTATTTCTTTCGCCTCTTTCTTTACTGATTATT
>CACOLA010000004.1 GCA_902627935.1 uncultured Pelagibacteraceae bacterium
GGAAAAGGGGGCGGTGGTAGAAAAGATTTTGCTCAAGCTGGAGGTCAAGATAGCAGTAAAATTGATGAAGCTTTTGAAAAAATAAAATCTTTAATTTAGTTTCTTTTTAAGATTTTTATCTATTACATCCAAAAATTGATTAGTCGTCAGGTACCTACTTGAGGGTCCAACTAATATTGCAAGATCTTTTGTCATGTAGCCATTTTCAACAATCTCAATACAAACTTTTTCTAATATCTCTGTAAATTTAATAAGCTCATTATTATTATCAAGTTTACCTCTATGGGCTAAACCTCTAGTCCATGCAAAAATTGATGCAATTGGATTAGTTGAAGTTTCTTTTCCCTCTTGATGCATTCTATAATGTCTTGTCACTGTACCATGTGCAGCTTCTGCCTCCATTATTTTTCCATCAGGTGTTAATAAAGTACTTGTCATAAGGCCCAAAGATCCATAACCTTGAGCCATCGTATCAGACTGAACATCACCGTCATAATTTTTACATGCCCATATATATTTTCCGCTCCATTTCATTGCACATGCGACCATGTCATCAATAAGTCTATGTTCATAACTAATATTAGCCTCAACAAATTTTTTTTTAAATTCTTTATTAAATACCTCTTCAAATATTTCTTTAAAACGGCCATCATATTTTTTTAGAATTGTATTTTTAGTTGAAAGATAAACTGGCCATTTTTTCATTAGGCCATAACTAAAACAAGATCTCGCAAAATCTTCTATTGACTTATCTAGATTATACATTGAAAGAGCCACTCCAGGTCCAGTAAAATTAAAAACTTCATATTTGATTTCATCTTTACCATCTTCAGATGTCCATTTAATTTCCATCTTGCCTTTACCCGGAACTTTAAAATCAGTTGCTCTATATTGGTCACCAAATGCATGTCTTCCTATAACAACAGGATTGGACCAAGAAGGGACTAATTTTGGAATATTGGAGCATATAATTGGTTCTCTAAAAACAGTACCACCAATAATATTTCTAATTGTACCATTAGGAGACCTCCACATCTTTTTTAACTTAAATTCTTCTACACGAGCTTCATCTGGAGTTATTGTTGCACATTTTATACCTACACCAATATTTTTAATTGCTTTTGCTGCATCAATTGTAATTTGATCACTGGTATCGTCTCTGCTTTTCATGCCAAGATCGTAATATTCGATTTTCAAATCTAGGTAGGGCAAAATTAATTTATTCTTAATGAACTCCCAGATTATTCTAGTCATTTCATCTCCATCTAGCTCCACAACAGGATTTTTTATGCTGATTTTACTCATTTTTACGATATATATCTTATTAATTGAATTTCGCTGTTTTATATACATATTAATCGAAAATTATCAATTAATAGAACATGTTTAGTAAAATTTTTCCAAAACTCCATTCTGAAGGTTATAAATTTATTGTAATTGCCATTATATTTACAATCATTCTTTATAATCTAAGTATCTTTCTTGGATTTTTTGGAATAGTTCTGACTGCATGGGTTTATTATTTTTTTAGAGATCCTGAACGAGTGATTATTGAAAATGACGATTTTTTAGTGAGCCCAGCTGATGGAGAAATAATTAAAGTAGAAGAAGTTAGTGGTCCAAAAGAATTAGGATTAGAGAAAAAAACATTTAAGAAAATTAGTGTTTTCATGAATGTTTTTGATTGTCATGTTAACAGAGTCCCATGCTCCGGTCATGTAGAAGAAATATTATATAAACCAGGTAAATTTTTTAATGCTTCATTAGATAAAGCCAGTGAAGATAATGAAAGAAATTATTATAAAATTAAAGATAGTCATGGAAATGAAATTATTGTTGTTCAAATAGCTGGTCTTATAGCTAGAAGAATTGTATGTGAAACAAATAAAAATCAAAATTTAAAACAAGGAGATAGAATTGGCATGATAAGGTTTGGAAGTAGAGCCGATATATATTATGAAAACTATGAACCTTTAGTAAAGGTTGGTCAAAAGGCCATATCAGGAGAAACTTTACTGGCTAAAAAATAGTTTATGGAACAACCAAAAAAAAACTTTAAAATTGTTTCTGATAAAAAAACAAGAATGATACTTCCAAATGCAATAACATTAATTGGAGTTTGTCTTGGTTTAACATCAATTAAGTTTGCTATAGATGGAAGATTTTCTATAGCTATAATTGCAATTTTATTTGCAGGGTTAATGGATGCACTAGATGGTCGAATTGCTCGATTAATTAAAGGAACATCAAAAATAGGTAAAGAGTTAGATTCACTAGGTGATGTGATTAGTTTTGGTGTTGCACCTGCACTAATAATGTATTTTTGGAATTTACAATATTTAGAAAAATTAGGATGGTTTATATGTCTAATATATGTAGTCTGTGTTGCTTTAAGACTTGCTAGATTTAATATAAATTCTGAAGATGAAATTTCATGGAAAGATAATTTTTTTGAGGGAATGCCATCACCGGCAGGAGGTATTATTGTATTAACTCCTTTAATAATAAATTTTAGTGGTTTTGAAAAGTTTTTTTTTCAAATAAATTATGATGTGTTAGTTCCTGGATCTTTTATTTTTGTATCAATATTATTAATAAGTACAATTCCAACTTATTCATTTAAAAAGATAGTTATACCACGAACTATGACAAAATTTTTACTTTTTGGGATTGTCCTATTTTTTGGTGCATTACTAGTTTATACATTTAAAGTTTTAACATTAAGCGTTTTAATTTATATTTGTTTAATACCAATAAGTTATTTCCACTATAAAAAGATTAAAAAGGAAAAAAATATTACCTCTGATAATGATGAAGGATTAGAAGATATATTGTAGATGAAGAAAAATGTAATAGTTTCCTTAGCTGATGCAAATTATTATCCATTATTAGATGAACTTGTAGACTCTATTAAACAATTTGAACAAAGTGAAAATGTTGCGATTTGCATATTAGATGCAGGTTTGGAGAAAAAACAAAAAGAAGCTTTATCAAAAAAAGTTGATGAAATAAAACAAGCAGAGTGGGATATTGAAGTTCCAGGATATAAAGTAAAAAATAAAGAATGGCTTAAAAGCCAGGTATCAAGAGCTTTTTTACCAAGATATTTCCCAAATTATCATAAGTATTTGTGGATTGATTGTGATGCTTGGGTAAATAGTTGGCAAAGTGTTGAACTATATTTTAAAGCTTGTGAAAATGGAAAGCTTGGTATTACGCAGACTGTTGGTCCGGGTTATAAAGTCACTTCAAAGGTAATATGGTTGCTTGGTAAATTAGCCATAATAAAGTCACAAAATTTTAAACATGCAGTAAAATCGAAGATTGGTTATTCTAAGGCACGTAAACTTGCTTTTGCACCACATATTAATATAGGAGTTTTTTCATTGGAGGCTGACTCGCCTGGATGGTCTTCTTGGCAAAAAAATTTAATACAGACTTTAAAGTCTGGTAATATTTTTGGATCCGAAGGCCTAGCAATAAACATGTCGGTTTATATAGATAATTTAAAAACAGAATTTTTGCCACTTCATTGTAATTGGATTACAAGTAATCTTTTACCAAAATTTGATGAGAAGAATAATACATTTGTAGAGCCGTATTTACCAAATTACGAAATAGGGATTATGCATTTAGCTGCAGGTATTTGGAGAGATGGTAAAGATATGAGAACTAACAAAGATTTAAAAGTTCAGATCGAAAGTCTTGAGGGCAAATTTTTAGAAAAAAGTCTTAGATATAATAATTAATTGAAAAAAAATAAAATTTCAAAAAATTGGATAAATAAACAAAAAAAAGATATCTATGTTCGTAAATCAAAAATTGAGGGATATAGAGCAAGATCAGCTTATAAGTTAATTGAGATAGATAAAAAATTTAAAATTTTTAAGGGAGATATAAATGTAATAGATATTGGCGCTGCTCCAGGTAGTTGGTCTCAATATGTCTCTAAAATTATAAAAAATGGAAATATTATTTCTATAGATTTGCTGGAAATGGAAAAAATTGAAAATACCATCCAAATTAGAGGAGATTTTACTGAAGAGAAAACAAAAGATAAGATTAAGAGTTTAATCAAAAAAAAGATTGATGTAATTATGTCGGATATGGCGGTCAATACAACTGGAATTAAGAATGTAGATTCTATTCAAACAGGTGAACTATGCAAAGAGGCCATGGAATTTTCAAAAGATATTATATCTAGAAAAGGTTTTTTTATTTCAAAGATATTTATGGGTAGCACTTTTAATGAAATTGTCGCACTTGGTAAAAGTATTTTTAAAGAAGTTAAGGTTTTTAAACCGTATTCTAGTCGAAAAGACTCAAAAGAAAGTTTTATAATTTGTAAAATTCTTAGATAGTCCCTTTAAATTTAAAAGGAATCGTATATAAAAGATCATGGATCTCATACAAGAAGCACTTACCTTTGATGATGTAACGCTAGTTCCAAAATATTCTGAGATTTTACCTTCTGATGTCGACACAAGTATAAAATTAACTGAAAATTTAAAATTAAAAATTCCACTTTTATCCTCGGCAATGGACACAATTACTGAAAGTAAAATGGCAATCGCAATCGCAAAAGCTGGTGGAATTGGAGTTATTCATAGAAATCTAGATATTAAAAAACAGGTTTTAGAAATTAAAAAGGTAAAAAAACAGAAATTAATAGTAGGAGCTGCCGTTGGTGCAGGACCGAAAGAATTTGAGAGAGCAGAAGAGATTTTAAAAGAAAATATTAACATGATAGTTGTAGACACTGCTCATGGTCATACTAAGAAAGTTTCAGAAATAATTAAATTTATAAAAAAACAGAAAAGTAAAAAAACAGCTTTATGTGCTGGTAATATTGCTACTGCCGAGGCTGCTAGATTTCTAATTAAGCTGGGAGTAGATATTATTAAAGTCGGTATAGGCCCTGGCTCAATCTGTACAACAAGATTAGTGGCAGGTATTGGAGTACCGCAGTTAAGCGCAATCATGAGTGTTAGAAAAGGTATTAAAAATAAGAAAATAAAAATTATCTCGGATGGAGGTATTAAATATTCTGGTGATTTAGCAAAAGCTTTTGCTGCAGGAGCAGATGCTGTGATGATAGGTTCATTATTTGCTGGAACTAATGAGACACCTGGGAAATTATTAAAAAGAGATGGTAAATTATTTAAAAGCTTTAGAGGCATGGGCTCAGTAGGTGCTATGAATAAAGGTTCAGCAGATAGATATTTTCAATCAAAACAAAAAGATATGTCAAAATATGTTCCAGAGGGGGTCGAGGGGTTTGCCAAATATAAAGGCAAAGTGAATGATGTAATCTATAAATTAATTGGTGGTTTAAGATCTTCCATGGGATACCTCGGATCAAAACAGATTAGATATTTAAGAGATAAACCAAAATTTGTTAAAATCACCAAAGCTGGATTTTACGAAAGTATGGTACACAATGTTGATATAGTAAAAAATGACAACAAATACTAATGAGTAAAGTTTTAAAATTAATTTTTTATTTTTTTATAGTGACTAATTTCACAAATATCTCACTAGGAAAAGAAAATTTTTATAACAAAGGAATAAAACTTTATAAAGATAAAAAATTTGATGAAGCTCTTTTTATGTTTGAAAGAAGCATAGTTTTTAATCCAAAAGACTCTAAATCATATTTATACCTCGCAAAAATTTATAATGTTAAAGAAAATAAAGAAAAGGAAGAAAAAAACCTGGAAACGGCCTTACTGATTGAACCAGGCAATGAAGAAGCGATTTTGATGTCAATGAAAATAGCTTTAGAGAAATCAAATTATTCAAAAGTAAAAAATTTATCAAATACTTTTCAAAAAGTTTGTAAAAATTTATGTGAAGAAAATAAAAGTATTTTAGAGTCTCTTAAAAATATTGAGCCAAAAAATAATGAGTCTTGATATTACTTTAAACAAAATTTTAATTATAGATTTTGGATCTCAATTTACCCAACTTATAGCAAGAAGGATTAGAGAACTAGGAGTTTTTTCAGAGATAGTCAGTCACAAAAAAATAAAGAGTAAAGATATAGATAATTCTACAAAAGGTATAATTTTATCTGGAGGCCCATTGAATGTTTACGAAATCAAAAAATATTCTTTTGATAAAAAAATTATCCAAAAAGGAAAACCCATTTTAGGTATTTGCTTTGGACATCAAATTCTTTCAAAATTAAATGGAGGAAAAGTAAAACAATCAAAGCATAGAGAGTTTGGTTTAGCTAATATTATAAAAAAAAAAGATAGTCTTTTAACTAAAAACTTTTTTAATAAAAAAAAATTTACTAAAGTTTGGATGAGCCATGCTGATCAAGTATCTAAATTACCCAAAAACTTTAATATTATTGCCTCAAGTCAAAACTCTAGGTTTGCTATTGTTGAGAATAATTCTAAAAAATTCTACGGAGTTCAATTTCATCCAGAGGTAACTCACACTGAAAATGGAAAAAAAATTATCAGTAATTTCCTTTTTTTAATATGTCAAATTAAAAGAAATTGGACCTCTAAAGAGCAAAAGAGAAAATTGATAGATGATATCAAAAATCAAGTAGGAAAAAATAAAGTTATATGTGCTCTTTCAGGTGGAGTTGATAGTAGTGTAGTTGCGCAATTAATGAACAAAGCTATTGGTAAAAAGCTGTTTTGTATCTTTGTAAACACAGGATTACTTCGAAAAAATGAGGAAAAACAAGTACTTAAAACATTTAAGAAAAAATTAAAGATAAATTTAATTTATGTGAATGCAGAAAAAGAATTTATTAAAAAATTAACAAATATTTATGACCCAGAAAAAAAACGAAAAATAATCGGAAATTTATTTATCAAAATTTTTGAGCGTTATTCAAAAAAAATTAAAAATGTAAAGTTTTTAGCTCAAGGCACACTTTACCCTGATTTAATTGAAAGCAAGTCAGTAACTGGGAGTCAAACTTCCAAAATTAAATCACACCATAATGTTGGAGGATTACCAAAAAAAATGAAACTTAAACTTGTTGAACCACTTAAGTTTTTATTTAAAGATGAGGTTAGAAAATTAGGTTTAGAACTAAATTTAGGTAAAGAAATAATTTCTCGTCATCCTTTTCCAGGTCCAGGTCTTGCAATAAGAATGCCAGGTTCAATCACAAAGGAAAAAATCAATATTTTAAAAGAAGCTGATCATTATTTTATTCAAGCTTTAAAAGAACACAAACTATATCATAAAATTTGGCAAGCTTATGCCGCATTACTTCCAGTCAAAACTGTAGGTGTAATGGGTGATAATAGAACATATGAATATCTGTGCTTATTGCGAGCAATTACATCTGAAGATGGTATGACGGCAGATTTTTATGATTTTAAAAAATCATTTATACAAGAGATTTCAAACAAAATTGTTAATAGCATTAGAGGAATTAATAGAGTAGTTTATGATATTACTTCAAAACCTCCTAGTACAATCGAGTTAGAATAAATGAATAAAAAGATTAATAAAATTCTTAGTAAAAAGAATAAATCAAAAGTAATATGCTTGACTGCTTACTCTAAAAATGTTGCATCTATTTTAGACAGACATTGCGATCTCGTTTTAGTAGGAGACTCATTAGGTTCAGTTCTCTACAACTACAATTCTACAAAAGAAGTAAGTTTAGAAACAATGATAAATCATTCTAAAAGTGTAAGACTTGGAGTAAAAAAATCTCTAATGGTAGTTGATATGCCATATAACACTTATCGAAATCCAAAAGAAGCTTTGAAGAATGCCCGATTAGTAATGAAAAAAACTAAATGTGATGCAGTAAAATTAGAAGGTGGAAAGAAAATTATTTCTATAGTCAAGTCTCTAGTTAAAAATAAAATACCTGTAATGGGACATTTAGGCATTTTACCTCAAACTGAAAAAAAATTTACTTATAAAGGTAAAAAATTAACAGAAAGAAATAAAATTTTAAAAGATGCTAAATTATTAGAAAAAGCTGGTATTTTTTCTATAGTATTAGAATGTATTGAAACTAGATTAGCAAAAAAAATAACCGAACAATTGAACATTATAACTGTTGGAATTGGTTCCTCCGCTAATTGTGATGGGCAAGTATTAGTATTTGATGACTTAATAGGCTTAAGTCAAAATAGATTTAGATTTGTAAAGAAATATGTAGATTTAAATCAAATAATCAATTCTGCAGTTAAAAGATATAAATCTGAGGTATTAACAAAAAAATTTCCTAAAGCTAAACACTCATTTAAAAATTAACCCATTGTAAAAGGATCGGCCATTGGTTTGTCAGATGAATTATACCATGTTGTCTTAATTCTTGTGTATTCTTTGATAGACTCAATTCCTGCTTCTTTACCATAACCACTATCTTTAATTCCACCAAACGGAGCCATTGGGGAAATTAGTCTATAAGTATTTATAAAAACTATTCCAGCTCTTATAGCTTTTGAAACTCTAATACCTCGGGCAAAATTAGAGGTATAAACTCCTGAAGAAAGACCATATTTGTTATCATTCATTTTATCTATGACTTCTTCCTCTTTTTCAAATTTCATTACAGATAATATTGGGCCAAATAACTCATTTTCTGCTACTGGGAGATTATGATTTTCACACTCAATTATTGTTGCTGGAAAATAATAACCTTTATTGAAATCAGTAGATCTTTTTCCGCCACATCTAACTTTTCCACCTTGTTCAATAGTAGCTTTAATTTTTTTTTCTATGTTTTCTAATTGTTTAAAACTATTTAATGGTCCCATCTGAGTATCTTTTTCCATCGGGCCACCCAATTTTATTTTTTCAGCTTTGGAAATTAATTTTTTTAAAAATTCATTGTAAATATTAGATTGTAAATAAAGTCTTGATCCTGCTATACAGCTTTGACCACTTGCTCCAAATATTCCTGCAGTTATTCCGTTTAAAGCATTTTCTTGTTCGGCATCATCAAATACTACAACTGGACTTTTGCCACCAAGTTCTAAACTTACTTGAGATAAATTTTCAGCAGAATTTTTTACAATATGCTTTGCAGTTTCAGGTCCGCCAGTAAAAGCAATTCTTTCTACGAGATTATGTGTAGTTAAAGCTTTACCACAAGGCTCACCTAAACCAGTAATTATATTAATTACTCCCTTTGGTATTCCGGCTTTATCAATTAATTTTGCAAACTCTAATAGAGTCACGGGAGCAAGTTCTGAAGCTTTAATTACCACTGTATTACCCATTGCAAGAGCTGGAGCAAGTTTAACAGCAGTTAATAACATTTGAGAGTTCCAAGGAATAATTGCAGCCACAACTCCAATAGGAATTCTTGTCGTTGTAACTTGCATATCTGGTTTATCTATCGGAACAACAGTTCCTTCCACTTTGTCAGCCAAACCTGCAAAGTAATCATAATATTCTGCAATATAATTTGCTTGAGTTTTTGTTTCTCTATAAAGTTTTCCAGTATCAATAGTTTCTATTTTTCCAAGGTGTTCTGCATTAGCTCTAAGTTGATCAGCAATTAATCTCAAATATTTTGCTCTTTCTCTTGGATGAAGTATAGACCAATTATTTTCAAAAGCTTTTTGAGCTGATAGAACAGCTTTATCTACATCTTTTGCATTGGCCTCAGGAACTGTTGCCCAAACTTCATTGTTTTCAGGATTTAATGTTTCAATTTTTTTTCCAGAGGATGAGTCTATCCACTCACCATTAATGTACATTTTAAAATCTTGAATTCTTGACATCTAATTATTAATAAAATTTTTAATATTTATATTAACATCATCTGCATATTCTATACTACAAAGATGTTTTCCATTTTGTATTTCAATATAAGTAGAATTAACAAGGTCTTTAACCAATTTTTTAGACATTGCTGGAGTTGAACCAACATCATCCGAACCAGTCATTACTAAAGTTTTTCTATCTATCTTTTTAACAGCTTCAAAATTATCATAATGATTAGCAAATAACTCATAAGCTTTAAGAAAGTTTTTGTGATCCTTTGGTCCTTTATTTAAGATATTCATGAATAAATCATAAGTTTTTGGATTATCTTTAAGAAACTTTTCACTAAACCATCTTTTTAAAGCTTGGTTAGAAATTGGTTTATTTAATTTTGCTTGATTATATCTATCCAATACAAGAGATCTTTCTTGATCTGATCTTTTGTAAGCAGTGCCAATTAATATTAGTTTTTCAACTTTTTTTTGAAAATGTGATGAAAAATCTATAGCAATTAAAGATCCTAAAGAAAAACCTATAAGATTTATTTTTTCTATCTTTAAATGTAATAAAATTTCCAAAAGTTGGTTAGAAAAATCTTTAAGATTTAACTTATCTTTTTTACACGGTGTCTTTCCATGACCCAATAAATCATAAGTTAAAGTTGAATATTCATTGAAGTAATTTACTTGATGATTCCACATTTGATGATCAAGACCAACTCCATGGATAAAGACGAGAGGGACAGTATCTTTTTCATTAAATAAATAACAATTTTGATTTGGATCAAAATTTAGAGACATCAAATTATTTGGGATCTAATCCCATTTCTTTCATATCTTGATAACGATCTCCAGTTCTCGCATGTGCTCTACCACTTGATGCACCACCAATTGCAATTACAATTTCATCATCAAATGGAGCATCATGAATAGTAAATTCGTGAGTAAGATAATATGGTCTCAAACCAGAATCTGTCTTATGCATCATTGGAATAGATATTTTAGATCCTGCTGGACCCCTTGTGTTTGTAAAACTTAAATATGAAGTACCACCAACAGCATCTCTAAATTTATTACCAAATCTTAAAGTATGAATAAAAGCTGATGCATGTTCTATTTCACCATTCAAACCTACAGTCCCAGCTTTTCCATAAGCTAAAATTTTTTCAGATGATCCAATTTCTTTAATTAATTCTGGAACTAATGTATCACCAAGTTTTGGAGCTAAATCTAAAATGATTGGTTTTAAATCTTCAACAAATCCTTGTCCTGCCCAAGGATTTTTAAATACAGCTGCTACTGAAACCATTAAAACTGGTTCTTTCGCTTCCTTTCCACCTTCAATAAAGGTTTTATCTACAAACTTTGTAAATTTCCTTAATTCAAGTTTCACTAACTAGCTTTCTCTATATCGTCGTTGTCAAAGTTTATTTTAGGTATCACCTCGTCATTAAAAAGTTTTATACTTCTCATACATGCTTTGTGATCAATTCCAGGAAAGTTTGACCAAACTTGTAAGTTTTGTAAATTTAATTCTGATTTTAATTCATTAATTTTATTAACTACATACTCAGGAGTGCCAAATAATAGATTTCTTTTATGTAAGAAATCATAATTAAGAAGATCTAATTTGTGCTTTGTCTCTGGTAATTTTTCACCTGGATCCATATGATTTCCTAATCCTCTCCAGTGGCAAACCCATCTCATATAATTTATAATGTGTTCTCCAGCTAATTTTTCTGCTTCCTCCATAGTTTCTGCAACAAACATGTCTCTAACTAAAGAAATTCCTTCCCCTAGTGGAACATCTCTATTTTCCGCTTTGGATTTTGCATCTCTATATATCTCAAATCTTTTCTTTAAAGCTTTAACAGTAGGTATCCACATTATAGTGTTAAGACCATTTTGTGCCGCCCATTCAATTGATCTTGCACCATCTACAACCTGCCAAATTGGAGGATGAGGCGCTTGTTTTGGTTTTGGAACAATACTTATTTTTTTAATTTCATTTGTTTTTGTATCTAAAAACTTTTCACTCGGTGGACTCATATCATGCTGCCAAATAAAATTTGGTGACGGATAAGTATAAAATTCACCCTTATGACTAAAAAATTCTTCAGTCCAAGCTTTTTTCATTATAGTTAATGTTTCTTCAAATAATCTAAAGTTTTTAGCCTGATCTTTAAGGTCAGCTTCTTTATTCATATTAATAGCTTCTCTTCCATAAATGCCTCTACCTATTCCCACTTCGACTCTTCCATTTGATAATTGATCTAATAAAGCGATGTCTTCTGCTAATCTTATTGGGTTATGGAAAGTGATAACATTACAAGCTTGCCCTATTCTTATTTGTTTAGTTCTTGCAGCTGCGTCAACACCCATCATTATAGGGTTTGTGCAAGACTCCATTCCTTCATGATTAAAGTGATGCTCTGTGTACCAAATAGAGTTCCAATTATTTTCATCACAATATGTAGTTATCTCCTTAGTTTCATCTAATAATTGTTGATAGGGTTTATGATCCCAGTTTGTGGTATTGCAAAAGTAACCAAATTTCATTCGAACCTCCTTAAATAATTAAATCTAAGACGATCGATCCCACTTTCGTATTTTGTAAATATCGACGAGTTATGTATCGCTTAAAGAAGACTGTAATTTAACTAGACTATTTAATCAATATATATTTAATCAAGTTTTAAATGAAATTAACTAAGGTAGAACCAAAATATCTAAAAAAGCATAATCCTAGAGTGGGGCTAATCACATTGTCTAGTGATTTAAGAATTGAAAAAGATTTCAATAAAATAATTTATGATAAGGACATCGATTTATACTGTAATAGAATAAAATCTTATAACCCTTTAACAAATGAAACATTAAAAAAAATGGCAGACGATATTCCAAAGGTTACTGAAAATATTTTGCCTGATCAAAAATTGGATTGTGTTGCCTATGGATGTACTTCAGGAACAATTGCTGTAGGGTATCAGTCAATTTTTGAGAAAGTAAATTTAGCAAAACCGAACACCAAAGTTACAACACCAATAACTTCAGCTTTAAAGGCTTTTAAAATTTTAAAGATTAAAAGATTATCAATTTTTACTCCTTATACAGATGAGATAAATCAATCTGTGATTAACTATTTTAAAAAAGAAAATATAGAAATTGTTGAACTTTCTTATTTTGACATAGCTTCAGATTTAGATATTGGCAAAGTTGATCCCCAACATGTTTTTGATACACTTACAAAAATAGATTTAACTAACAGTGATGCTCTTTTTGTTTCTTGCACTGCATTACCAGTACTCACAATAATTAATGAATTAGAAAAAAAAATTAGCAAAGTTGTTTTATCAAGTAACCAAACTTTAATTTGGGACACTCTTAAGGAAATAAATTATGATGATAAAGTTGAGGGATTTGGTGAATTATTTAATAATTAAATTATGAATTTTACCAATGAAGAATACAAATCAAGATTAAAAAAAGTTCAAGCTTCAATGCAGAAAAAAGGTATTGAGCTTTTAATCTCACAAGACCCATCTAACATGAATTACTTGACCGGTTATGATGCTTGGTCATTTTATTATGCTCAATGTGTAGTAGTACATGTTAATGCTGAAGAGCCAATTTGTTTTGTTAGAAATCAAGATGCAGGTGGTGCATATATTAAAACTTGTCTTAAAGATGAAAATATAATTAAGTATCATGAGAAATATATTCATACTTGGCCATTACATCCTTATGATGCCCTTGTAGATCTTATTAAAGAAAGAAAATGGGACAAACTTTCTATAGGACTAGAAATGGACAGTCATTATTTCACAGCTTATTGTTATGAAAAAATTAAACAAGGTTTACCTAATGCTAAAGTTCTAGATTGTGAAAGATTGGTCAATTGGGTGAGAGTTGTTAAATCAGATGCTGAAATAAAGTTTATGAAAGCAGCAGCTCAAATTACTGAATTAGGAATGAAGAAGGCTTTTGATGCTATTAGTCCTGGAGTAAGACAGTGCGATGCAGTTTCAGAAATTTATAAAACATTAATAAAAGGAACGCCTGAATTTGGGGGTGATTATTCATCTATAGTGCCAATGATACCAACCGGAAAAGGCACATCGGCTTCACACTTAACTTGGTCAGAAGATAAGTTTGTGGATGGAGAAGCTACAATTATTGAATTATCAGGAGTTAATAAGAAATATCATTGTCCAATGGCTAGAACAGTTTTACTTGGAAAACCTGATCAAAAGAAAATAGATACAATGAAGAAAACTAATGAAGCACTTCAAGCTGGTATTGATTTAGTAAAAGCTGGCAATACTGCAGATGATGTTGCTCAAGCTTTTTGGAAAGTATTAGATAAATATGGAATTGAAAAGACTTCAAGAACTGGTTATTCGATTGGTATTGGTTATCCACCAGATTGGGGTGAACATACTCTAAATATATCAAAAGGTGACATGACCGTATTACAACCTAACGTTACTTTTCATATGATTGCTGTAATGCAATTTGGAAATTGGGGAGTAGAAGCATCTGAAGCAATTAGAGTTACTGATAAAGGTTCTGAACTATTTTGTAATTTTTCTAAAGAACTTCACATTAAAAGCTAGTTATTAAGGGTTGATATTTACTGCCACAAATGTTTTAAATTCAAAAATTATTTCAATGAATAAAGAATTCGTCAAATTTGATAAAGTAGACAAGAGTTACGATGGAAAAGTTCTAGTTGTTAAAGATTTACAATTAGATATTGCCGAAGGTGAGTTTGTAACTATGTTAGGACCTTCTGGTTCTGGTAAAACAACTTGTTTAATGATGTTAGCGGGATTTGAAACACCAACTCATGGTGAGATATATTTAGACGGAAAAGCAATCTCAAGTATTCCTCCTCATAAAAGAGGTATTGGAATGGTATTTCAAAACTATGCTTTATTTCCACACATGACTGTATACGAAAATTTAGCATTTCCATTAAGGGTTAGAAAAATTCCAAAAGATGATGCAGATAAAAAAATTGATAAAGCTTTATCGATGGTATCTCTTCAGGGATTTGCATCAAGAATGCCAGGTCAATTATCTGGTGGACAGCAACAAAGGGTAGCGGTAGCAAGATCTTTGGTTTTTGATCCACAATTGGTACTTATGGACGAACCACTTGGAGCTTTAGATAAAAATTTAAGAGAGAGTATGCAGTATGAAATCAAACATATTCACGAGAGTATAGGGGTAACAGTTGTTTATGTTACCCACGATCAAAGTGAAGCACTTACTATGTCAAACCGTATTGCAGTATTTAATGATGGTAAAGTACAACAGCTTTCTAGTCCTGATGAGCTGTATGAAAAACCAGTTAACTCATTTGTTGCAGAATTTATTGGAGAAAATAATACATTTGCTGGAGAAGTTTCGGATATTTCTGGAGGAAAATGCAAAGTCAAATTGTCAAATGCAGAAATATTAGCAAATCCAATTTCTGTTAAAGGTAAAGGGGAGCGAACAACTGTTTCCTTAAGACCCGAAAGAGCTTTAATAAACCCCGGTGAAAAAATGGATAATATACATGCTGGAAAAATTGAAGAAGTAATTTACCATGGAGATCATACGAGAGTAAGGATTAATTTGTTAGGCAATCCTGAATTTATATTAAAAGTTCCAAACAGCTCATCAAATATGGATATTAAACTTGGAAATGAAATTAAGATTGGCTGGAACAGTGAAGACGCACGTGCTCTAGACCCTAAATAGACAACCCTCAATTCTCTCATAATAATTAGTAAAAAGGCCTGTTGACTCTCTTCTCTGAAGTTGTTTTAATTAGTTTTTTAAACGTTTAAACGGAGGAATAATGAAAAAACTAAGTAAAATATTACTAGCTATTTCTTTTGTACTTTCACTAACTACTTCAGCATTTGCAACTACAGTAACTGCAGTGTCATGGGGTGGGGCTTATACTGAGTCTCAAAAGTTAGGTTATGGTGATCCTACTGCTAAAAAACTAGGCATTAACATTGCCTGGGTTGATTATTCAGGTGGTTTATCAGAAATCAAAGCACAAAAAGAAGCTGGAAAGATCACGTGGGATATAATCGACGTGTTCGCAATGGATACTATCACTGGATGTGATGAAGGTTTATTTGTTGAATTTGATTTTGACAAAGACTTTCCACCAGCTCCAGATGGAACTCCAGCAAGTAAAGATTTCTTTACTGCAATGCCAAGTAAATGTGCTGTAGGAAATATTTTATATTCTTGGAACTACGCTTATAACACTGAAAACGTTAAAGGTACTCCAAAGACTATCAAAGATTTCTTTAACACAAAGAAATTCCCTGGAAAAAGAGCTATCTACAAAAGCGCTTTAACTAATTTAGAGATCGCTTTAGCTGCAGATGGTATCAAGCCAGGTAAAGGCGGAGCAAAAATCTACAAAGCTTTAGAAACAGAAAAAGGTGTTGAAAGAGCGATGAACAAGATCAAAGAATTATGTACAGATCCACAAGGTGGATGTGTATTTTGGTCTGCAGGTGCTCAACCACCAGAACTGTTAGTATCAGGTGAAGTAGTAATGGCTACTGGTTGGAACGGTAGATTCTTCAATGCAGAAATTGGAGAAGGTGCACCAATCAAACAAGTTTGGGATGGCCAAGGTCTTGATTACGAATATTTCGTACAAGTTAAAGGTGGACCAAACGATGCTAATGGTATGGCTAAAAAAGCTTTAGCTATGATGACTAGTTCTGAAATGTTAGCAGGAAGTGCTAAATACATCGCATATGCTCCTTGGAGAAAATCTTCAATTGGTATTATGGAAAAAGGTGAGCCTTGGTATAAAGATGGTAAGACTAACATGGTACCACAAATGCCAACTGCACCGGCTAACACTAAAAACTACTTCCTAGTAGATCCAATTTTCTGGGCTGACAACGGTACAGAGCTTGGTGAAAAATGGGAAGCTATGAAAGCTGGTCTATAATTTAAGTTTTATTAAACTTAATTATATATTATAATTTAAGGGCGGTTATTTATAACCGCCCTTTTTTATTAATGAGCTCAGAAACTAAACAAATTCTAACTACTGACGGTATACCTCTTGAGGTAAGCCTAAAGAAGGCAGAAAGAAAGAATAAGATTAAAGCTTTTCTGCTTGTTGCCCCTTTGTTATTTTTTTTAATTATCACTTATGTTTTTCCAATAGGCGATATGTTATTTAGAAGTGTTGATGATAAAATGGTAACACAAATGTTACCCAAAACATTTAAAGCAATGGAAAATTGGGATGGGCAAGAGTTGCCAGATGAAGAAGTTTTCGCAGCTTTTCATGAGGACTTTATAAAACTCGTTGAAGATAAACGAGAAGGTAAACTATCTACTCAATTAAATTACACAAAGAACGGGTTTAAAAGTATTATTAAAAAATTAAGAAGAGCATCTAAAAAATTTGAAGAGGGAAACTATAAAGAACAAATAATGGCAGTGCACAAAAGATGGGCTGATGTTGAGTACTGGAGAGCAATACAAAGAAGAGCCCCTGAATTTACAGGTCAAAAATATCTAAAAGGAATGGATATGTATGTTAATGAAGAAGGGAAAATAGTAAGCGTTGAAGAGGATAGGAGAATTCACAGAGTATTATGGTTAAGAACTCTGGAGATTGCATTCTTTGTGACGGTCTTTTGTTTTTTGATGGCTTATCCAATAGCTCATTTGTTAGCTACTCTACCAATGAAATATAGTAACTTATTAATGATCTGCGTACTGTTGCCGTTCTGGACTTCATTACTTGTAAGAACTGCCAGCTGGATGATTTTGTTACAACAACAAGGTATCGTAAATGATTTCTTTGTTGGAATAGGATTAGTAGCTGACGATAATAGGCCTGAGATGATGTATAACAAGACAGGGAGTTATGTTGCAATGACACAAATCTTGCTGCCATTTATGGTACTCCCATTATACAGTGTAATGAAAACTATCTCGCCAAGCTTAATGAGAGCTGGAAAATCACTGGGTGGAACACCATTTGTAGCATTTTGGAAAGTTTATTTCCCATTGACGATCCCTGGAATAGGCGCAGGTTGCTTACTGGTATTCATTTTAGCGATTGGTTATTACATTACGCCAGCTTTAGTTGGTGGTGCATCTGGGACTTTAATTAGTAACCAGATTGCCTTTCACATGAAAAGCACCCTAGACTGGAGTTTTGCATCTGCAATGGGATTAATGTTGTTAAGCGGAGTATTAGTGATTTATTGGCTTTATAACAAAATAGTAGGAATAGATAATATTAAATTAGGATAATTAAGATGGCTTTACCGAAATATACAGAACCACACTATAGAATTTGGCATTATATTTATTTAACGATTTGCGCCGCTGTATTCTTTTTTCTTATTGCTCCTTTATTTGTAATCTTTCCGTTATCTTTTAACGCAGAAGAATTTTTAAGTTTCTCAGATGGGATGAAAAGTCTTGATCCTGATGCATTTTCTTTAAGATGGTATAAAGACATGATCTATGGGACTAAAAATCCCTGGGGATTAGCTGCGAAGAATAGTTTTATAATTGCAATTTTTGCTACTATTGGATCAGTAATACTTGGAACGGTTGCCGCTTTAGGGCTAAGTAGCAGACATATGCCTTACAAAGGTTTGATAATGGCTGTTTTAATTTCTCCAATGATCGTACCTTTAATTATTTCAGGTGTAGCAATATTTTTCTTTATGGCAAAGGCAGGTTTGGCAGCAACTCATACAGGTATAGTTCTTGCCCATATAATTTTAGGAACACCATTCGTTGTTATTACAGTTACTGCGACACTTTCAGGATTTGATCACAGTGTAACAAGAGCTGCTGCAAGTTTAGGCAGTGATCCGGTAAATACTTTTATGAAAATTACGTTACCATTAATTTTACCTGGAGTTATCTCAGGTGGATTGTTTGCATTTGTAACCTCATTTGATGAAGTCGTTGTTGTTTTATTTTTAGCAGGATTAGAAAACACAACTATACCAATTCAAATGTGGACAGGTTTAAGAGAACAATTAAGTCCGACAATTCTAGCTGTTGCGACTTGTTTAATAATATTATCGACATTAATTTTAGTAACCGCTGAGCTTTTAAGAAGACGATCAGAGAGGCTCAGAGGAATCAATCGATAGTAAAATAATCAAATGAAAATTAAGAATGTAGTAGTTATTGGATCAGGCACAATGGGTAGCGGTATAGCTGCTCATCTTTGCAATGCCAATATACCTGTCACACTTTTAGATTTAAAAACTGAAATAAGTCAAAATGCAAGAGAACGAATTCATAAATCAAGGCCACCATTATTAATTGATAAAACAAAAATTGATAACATTAAAGTTGGAAATATATCTGATGATTTTAATGTAATTAAAGATGCTGATTGGATTGTTGAGGCAGTAGTTGAGAGAATTGATATAAAACACCAAATTTATGATAAAATTTTTGAAAGCAGGAAAGATGGTGCAATAGTTTCATCAAACACTTCCTCAATCCCAATTAAAGTTTTATCTCAAAACTTAAATAAAGATCAAAAAAAAGATTTCTGTATTACTCATTTTTTTAACCCTGTTAGATACATGGGTCTTCTAGAAATAGTTAAGAATGAAGACAATGATTTAAATAAGATAAATCAATTAAAAGAATTTTGTGAAGTTGAGTTAGGTAAGGGAGCAATCGTTTGTAATGACACCCCTGGTTTTTTGGGAAATAGAGTAGGTGTTTACGCAATGCAAATTGCAATGACTGAAGCATTTAAGATGAAACTGTCTGTTGAAGAAGCAGATGCAATCTTTGGAAGACCTATGGGTATACCTAAAACAGGTGTTTTTGGATTATATGATTTGATTGGAATAGATTTAATGGCAGATGTTTTAAAAAGTTTTATCAAAGAACTTCCAAAATCTGATGAGTTCCATGAAGTTGCCAAAGAAATTCCTTTGGTAAAAAAATTGATTGAAACCGGATATACGGGAAGAAAAGGCAAAGGTGGCTTCTATAGAATGAAGAAGACCGATAGTGGAAAAATTATGGAAGCTATTAATCTTGAAACTGGCGAGTATTCATCAAGTCAAAAAATAGATATTAAGTCTGATAAAGTAGATTTAAAGGCTCTAATTAATAGAAATGATAAGTATGGAGATTATGCTTGGTCAGTACTATCTAAAATAATAAAATATGCTTCATCTCTAGTTCCTGGAATTACCAAAGAATTTAATGACATAGACGAGGCAATGAGACTTGGATTTAACTGGGCGAAAGGACCTTTTGAGATGTTAGAAGAAATTGGTGTTAAAAATTTCTTCGATAAAGTTGATGAATATAAAGGCAATAACTTTTTAGAAAATTTGTCAAATTCTAAAGATGAAAATTTTTATGGTGAAAGGCAAAAATATACATCAATTGAAACTTTAGGTAAGATCAAGAAAACTGCCTCAAGTGTTGACGGGAATAGTTCAGCTTCAATTTATAGATTTAATGATTTTAATATTGTTGAATTTACGACTAAAGCTAATGCACTCGATTATGACTCAATGGATGCACTTAAGAAAGCAACTGATAAACCTTTAATAATAATTAATGAGAGTATGCAATTTTCTGCTGGCGTTAACCTGACCTATACTATGGAATTTGCTAATAAAAATGATTTTAAATCGATAGAAAAATTTATTAAATATTTTCAAGAAACTTGCAAACATCTTAAGTACTCTAAATACCCAGTTATATCTGCACCATCAGGATTAACTTTGGGAGGAGGTTTTGAAGTTTTAGTACAAAGTAATTTCGTAGCCTCACATACAAATATTGTAATCGGATTGGTAGAAACTATTGTTGGTTTAATTCCAGCTGGAGGTGGATGTAAAGAAATGCTGGCTAGATGGTTAAATACTGAAGAGGCTAAGAAAGACCCAAAATATGCACCCTTAAAAGTATTTGATATAATTGGCTATGGTAAAACAGCTACGTCTCCAGTTGAGGCAGAACCTTTGAAATACTTATTACCTGAAAATAAAAGAATTATGAATAGAAATAGTTTGCTTGAGGTATCGAAAAAAATCTTAAATGAAAACAAGGACTTTAAAGCACCAAATGAGCTTACATTTAATTTACCTGGTAAAGCAGTTATTGATGACATGAACAAAATTTTAGAAAAACTCTATAATAATAAAGTTATATTGGATCATGGTTTGACTGTAGCAAAAGAATTAGCTTATGTATTAAGTGGAGGTGAAACTACCAAAGACAAAACTCTTACAGAGGATGATTTGTTTAAATTGGAACTTGATGCTTTTATGAGATTAATTGAAACTAAACAAACTCAAGATAGAATTAAACATACTCTTACTACTGGAAAGCCTTTAGTTAATTAAATAACCTGAGAGTATTTATAAAGTCAGGCCTTAAAACATATTCAGATTTATTTAAGTATTTGATTTTTTCTAGTGCTTCTAAGCCGAATATTACTTTTCCGATAGGTGTGTATTCACCCTCATATAAAGGTTCATCCTGAAGAATTATAAAAAATTGACTATCCTCAGTATCATATTTTAAAGATCGAGCTAGTCCTACGCTTCCTTTAGTATAATTAAAATTTTTATCAACTTCAGATTTGATTGTGCCTAGACCAGATTTTCCAGTTCCAATTTTTCCATAATCAATGTTTCCTCTTTTTCCAAATTCTAAATCGCCAGCTTGTACAAGTTTATCTTTAATAACTCTATGAAACGCCACATCATCATAAGCATTTGACTTAACTAATTTTTTAAATCTTTCTACTCCATTTGGAGATATATCTGGATATAGTTCTATAATTACATTTCCACATTCAACGTTTAGAACTGCTATGTTATTTGGATTTTCAAAATTAATTTTATTTGGCTCATAATTCTTAACAAATAAACATTTATCTTTTAATAAAACAAAAGAAGTAATTGAAAATAAACCCAAAATTACAACAAATATAAATATTATTTTTTCAGATTTTGATGCTTTTATTTTTTCAATCATAAAATAAAACTTTCATCAATTTTTAAGAGCCCTTTTTTGATGAATTCTATCTTCTTTTTAAGAATAGGATCAACCATTTCAGGCAAATTTCCATACATTAAATGAGAAAATACCTCAGCCATATCCTCAGATGCGGTGGATCGCGAGTATTCAGTGATAAAACCAGCTGTTTTAAAATATGTTTCTAATCCTATTTTTTTTGTGCAGGTTGAACATTCAGCGTAATTAAAACCTTTAGGATTAAAACTAGACCAAATTTGCTCATTAAATATATCTTTGTAACTATCGTTTATTATGTGGAATACTTCGTGATGCAACACTCTTTCAAAATATTTATCATTAAATTTTATATCTACAATTAAAGTTCTCATCACATTATCAGGTATCCCGGCAGTCTTAATACCTGAGATTGATAAATCCTCGCACATAACAATGTATTTTAAATTTATTTTTTTTAAAAAGTTTTGAGAATATCTATTAAGATTTTTTTCAATAATCTTATATTTTTTATCTAGGTCTCGCTTTGATGATTTAAAACATTTGATATTATTATCAATACCTATTGTAAATGCTTGTTTAGCATTCAAGTATCTTAATTTGTTTTCAGTTTTAAGATTATAAATCTCCAGGTTTGGAATTTTTATTAATTCGTAAATTGTATCTGCTTGGGTTGGAGAAACTAAAAATAAACACAATAAAATGAGCTTTAATAATTTCATAATTAATATTATTCAAGATATTCCAATTTGTTAGAATGTGATAGAGTTTTTGTGATGAAAAAAAAAAGAAGCAAAGAACCCATTCAACCAGTAAGTGGCACAAAGGTTCCAAGATTTGCTGGCCCTTCAACTTTTGCTAGACTACCAGAATTAAGAGATGTTGAGTACTGTGATGTCGCAATAGTCGGGATACCATTCGATGCAGGTACAAGTTACAGGCCTGGCGCAAGATTTGGCCCTCAAAGTATCAGACAAGCTTCAAGACATTTAAGAACAAATTATCATCCAAATTATGATGTTGAGCCCTTTAAAGTTCAACAAGTTGCTGATGCAGGTGATATTACTTGTAATCCATTTAATATAGATGAAGCAATTAAACAAATTGAGGAAGGAGCATTGGATCTTCTTAAAAAAACTGGAGGTATAATTAGTTTAGGTGGAGATCATACAATTGCGTTTCCTTTATTAAAAGCAGTAAATAAAATTAATAATGGCCCTGTTGCTTTAGTTCATTTCGATGCACATCTTGACACTTGGGACACTTATTTTGGAGCGCCTTATACACATGGAACACCTTTTAGAAGAGCACGTGAAGAAAATTTATTCATGGATGATGCTTCAATGCATGTAGGTATTAGAGGCCCATTGTATAGCAGAGAAGATCTTAAAAATGATGAAAGTTTTGGATTTAAGATAATTCATTGTGATGAGTTTCAAACTGAAGGCACTGATAAAATTGCTGAAAGAATAAAAAAAAGAGTGGGAGATAATCCATTATATTTATCAATTGATATTGATGTTTTAGATCCTGCTTTTGCACCTGGCACTGGTACACCAGAAATAGCTGGTATGACCAGTAGAGAAATGGTTAATGTTATTAGAGGCTTGTCTGGTATGAATTTAATCTCTGCAGATGTTGTTGAGGTATCACCTGCTTATGATCATGCTGAGGTAACATCACTTGCAGCTGCCACTATAGTTTATGAGTTAACAAATCTATTTGCAAAAAAGTAAAGAAAGGTTAGTAATCTCCAATGGAAAATAAAAAAAATTTTTATATTGATGGCAAATGGGTAACACCAAAAAGTAAAGAAGAAATCAAAGTAATTGATCCTGCAACTGAGGAAAACTGTGCTGCCATTACATTAGGCAATAAAGATGATGTTAATGATGCTGTGAATGCTGCCAAAAAAGCTTACGGTTCTTGGGCGTTTTCATCAAAAGATGAAAGAATAAGATTATTAGAAAAACTTTACGAAAATTATAAAAAAAGATGGGCAGATATTGCAAGTGCAATTACAACTGAGATGGGAGCACCAAAAGATTTTGCAACAAAACTCCAAGCTGGAACAGGTGCTGCACATTTAAAATCATTTATAAGATATTTGAAAAATTTTGAATTTGAAAAACCATTAGGAGAACATGCTCCTAATCAGAGACTCATATATGAACCTAAAGGCGTATGTGCTTTAATAACACCATGGAATTGGCCAATGAACCAGGTTTGCTTAAAAGTAATGCCTGCAATAGCATCTGGTTGTACGATGGTTCTAAAACCTTCTGAATTAGCGCCACTATCATCAATGATTTTAGCAGAGTTGATTGATGAAACAAAATTTCCTCCAGGAGTATTTAATTTAATAAATGGTGATGGAGCAACAACTGGAGATACATTAACAAGTCATCCTGACATAAATATGATTTCATTTACTGGGTCAACTAGAGCAGGAGCATTAATTTCCCAAAATGCTGCAAAAGATTTTAAAAGAGTTAGTTTAGAACTTGGTGGCAAAGGTGCAAATATAATATTTAAAGATGCTGATCCAGATGCAATAGAAAGAGGTGCTTTGAGATGTTTTAGAAATTCAGGCCAGTCATGTAATGCGCCTACAAGAATGTTAGTTGAAAAATCAATGTACAATGATGCTATTGAAAGATTAAAGAAGTATACAGAAAATTTTGAGGTTGGTGATCCAAAAAAAGAAGGAGAGCATATAGGCCCAGTCATATCTGAAACTCAATTCAATAAGATACAAACTTTAATTAAGAAAGGTATCGATGAAGGGGCTAAATTAGTAGCTGGAGGCCCAGGTAAACCAGATGGATTAGAAAAAGGTTATTTTGTAAAACCTACTGTATTTGCAGATGTTAATAATAAAATGGAAATAGCTAGAACAGAAATATTTGGACCAGTTTTATCTGTAATGTCCTTTGAAACAGAGGAAGAAGCTATTGAAATTGCAAATGATACTCCCTACGGATTAACAAATTATATTCAAACTAAAGATAAAGCAAAAGTACAGAGAGTTGCTAGAAAACTAAGATCAGGAATGGTTGATGTCAATGGAGCTGGTATTGCTGTTGATGCACCTTTTGGGGGCTTCAAACATTCTGGCATTGGTAGAGAAGCCGGGGAACATGGTCTCGAAGAGTTTTTAGAAGTTAAATCTGTTGGTGGATGGAGTTAATTAAGTATTGAATTTTTCTTAATTCCCTCAAGAAATTTTAAACATTTTTTAAGTTCATTAAGTTCAATGAACTCATCAACTTTATGAGCCTGTTCAATAGAGCCTGGGCCACAAACAACTGTGCTGATACCAATTTCTTGAAACAATCCTGCTTCAGTACCGAAGGATACAACTTCTCTCGAATTATCACCGGTTAAACTTGAGACTAGTTCACATGCCTCTGAATTATCTATACGATCGAAACCTGTAACTTCACCTATAATTTCTTTTGTAATTTTTGAATTAGGAAAAATTTTTTTCATTTCTGGTAATAAAACTTCATTTGCATATTTATCTATTTGTTGATTTAGAAAGATACCATCCTCTTTAATAACTGGTCTTGTCTCCCATTCAACACGACATTTATCAGCTATTACATTATGAGCTATTCCTCCAAATATTCCTCCAACTTGTAATGTTGAAAAAGGAGGATCAAATATTGAATCCTTAGGAGCTCTTAGTTTTAATTCTTCTCTAAGCTCTATCAATTTTGTTGCATATTTTGATGCAAATTCAACGGCACTAACACCTTTATGTGGCATCGAGCTATGTCCAGCTAACCCCTCAAAATAAGTAGTGTACTCATAACAACCTTTATGAGCATCTATGATTTTCATTTTTGTTGGTTCCCCCACAATACAAATTCCATCTTGAATATTTCTTTTTTTAAGTTCTTTAATTAATATTGGTGCACCTAAGCATGCAGTTTCCTCATCAAAAGTAAATGAAAAATGAATATCTCTATTTAGATCAACTTTAGAAAAAACTGGAGCAAACGCTAAAGTACATGCAATAAATCCTTTCATGTCACATGAACCTCTTCCATAAAGTTTATCCTTTTTAATTGTTGCTTTAAAAGGGTCTGTACTCCAACTCTTTGAAACAGGGACTGTATCAGTATGACCAGATAAAATTATTGGTTTAACTCCATTAGATTTTTTTGCTTTTATTGTAGCAAAAAGATTTGCTCTTTTTTTTTTAACATCATAAGTTTTAAATGAGGTAGCACCTAAATCATTGAGATATTTCTCACAATAATTAATTAAATCATTGTTATCTTCTCCAGAAATAGTTTTGAATCCAATTAAATCAGATAAAATCTTAATAGAATTATTGTATAATTTATCTAAATTTACTTCTGTACTCATTAGTAATAATTAATATAAATATCTCATTTATGAAAGAACAAATTACTTACGACATATTTGAAAAAATAGACATTAGACTTGGGACAGTACTCTCAGTCAAAAAAAATGAAAAAGCTAGAAAACCATCTTTAGTTGTTGAAGTTGATTTTGGAAAAGAAATAGGTATCAAAACATCATCTGCCCAAATTACTCATTTTTATAATGAAGAAAATTTAGTTGGCAAACAAGTGATTGGTGTTTGTAATTTTCCTGAAAAAAATATTGCAGGTGTAAAATCTCAATTTTTACTTTTAGGCTCAATAGACTCTGAGGGAAAGGTTACATTAGTACACCCCTCACAACAAGCAGAAAATGGTTTACCTATAGCATAAATATGCATCCAGAATTTTTATCTATGGCACTATTTTGGATTGTAGCTGCTTATACACCAGGACCAAATAACGTTGTTGCATCTTATTCTGGTTTTAATTTTGGAATAAGAAAAACAATCCCACACATTTTTGGAGTTACAATTGGATTTACTTCAGTGGTATTTGCTTTGACAATTGGTTTAGTTAATGTTTTTAAACTATTTCCAATTATTCAAACTATTTTGAAATATTTGGGAAGTTTATTTTTAATATACTTAGCCTATAAAATCAGTTTTTCAGAAGCGTCTAGTGAGAAAAAAAATGAAAATCCAATTTCTTTTTTGGATACTTTTATTTTTCAATTTTTAAATCCAAAAGGTGTCTTGATTGGAATTATCATAGTTTCGACATATGTTGAATATGGGGAAAATTATCTTAATTATGCGACTCAAGTTGTTTTATTTGCCTTTGTAGTATCTTTATCGAGCATTACCTTTTGGACATTTGTTGGAAAATATCTTAGAAAATTCGCGACAAATGAGAAATTTATTAAATACTTTAATTATGTTATGTCAGTGCTTCTTCTTTTGAGCATAATTACATTTTATATATAAGACATGAAACCAGGAAATAAAAATTCTTACAAATCATTATCTGACTTAGAAGTTAATGGTAAAAATTATAAATTTTATTCATTGAAGGAAGCTGAGTTAAATGGTTTAAAAGGTATCTCAAAATTACCAAAGTCGTTAAAAGTTTTATTGGAAAATCTACTAAGATATGAAGATGATATATCAGTTAATAAGAATCAAATAGAAGCAGTCAAAAACTGGCTTGCTTCAAAAAAATCAAAAACCGAAATAGCTTACAGACCAGCCAGGGTTTTACTTCAAGATTATACAGGGATACCGGCAGTAGCTGATTTAGCTGCTATGAGAGAAGCTGTAAAAGAAAAAAATAAAGATCCAAATACTATAAACCCACTATCTGCAGTCGATTTAGTTATTGATCACTCTGTTCAAGTTGATCAGTCAGCCAAAAAAGATTCATTTGAAAAGAATGTAGATATAGAATTCAAAAGAAATGGCGAAAGATATTCTTTTTTAAAATGGGGTCAAAGCGCTTTTAACAATTTTAGAATTGTTCCTCCTGGAACTGGTATATGCCACCAAGTTAATTTAGAGTATTTATCAAAAGTAGTTTGGTCAGAAGAATATAAAGGAGAAAAATATTTATTCCCTGATACTCTTGTTGGAACAGACAGTCATACTACAATGGTAAATGGTTTATCAGTTTTAGGATGGGGTGTTGGTGGAATTGAAGCTGAGGCGGGTATGCTTGGACAGCCTATTTCAATGTTGATTCCTGAGGTTGTTGGATTTGAAGTTACAAAAAAAATGCCAGAGGGTACGACTGCTACAGACTTAGTTTTAACAGTTGTTAAAATACTTAGAGACAAAGGAGTAGTTGGAAAATTTGTTGAATTTTATGGTGAAGGATTAAAAAATTTAACTTTAGCCGATAGAGCAACAATTGCAAATATGGCTCCAGAGTATGGAGCTACATGTGGATTCTTCCCAATAGACGAAGAAACTTTAAAATATTTAAAATTTTCAGGACGAGATAAAGAAACAGTGGCAATTGTAGAAAAGTATGCGAAAGAGCAAGGCTTGTGGTCGAGTGATGAAATTGAGTTTACTGATAAAATCTCTTTAGATATGTCCACTGTAGTTCCAACTATTTCAGGTCCTAAAAGACCACAAGATAAAGTTCTTTTAACTGACGCATCAATTAATTTTAAAAAAGTGTTCAAAGAAGCCACAGATAAAAAAGATTATAAAATTTCCAAAGTAAAAGATACAGATTATGAAATAAAAGATGGTTCAATATTAATTGCAGCAATTACATCTTGTACTAATACTTCTAACCCAAATGTTCTTATTGGAGCTGGACTACTTGCAAAGAAAGCTATTGAATTAGGATTAAACGTTAAACCATGGGTAAAAACATCTTTAGCTCCTGGCTCACAAGTAGTAACTGATTATTTAGAGAAGGCAGGTCTAAATACTTACTTAGATCAATTAGGATTTAATTTAGTCGGTTATGGTTGCACAACTTGTATTGGTAATTCAGGTCCATTAGCAGAAAATATAGTTGATGCTATTCAAAAAGAAAATTTATATGCAGTCTCTGTTTTGTCAGGTAATAGAAACTTTGAGGGAAGAATTTCACCACATATTAAAGCAAATTATCTAGCCTCTCCTCCACTTGTTGTAGCTTATGCTCTTGCAGGTCATATGGAATTTGATTTATTCAAAGACTCATTTGGAAAAGACAAAAATGGTAAAGATGTATTTTTAAAAGATATCTGGCCTTCTAATAAAGAAATAGAGGATACATTGAAGATTTCTCTTAATGCAGATATGTTCGTTAAACGATATTCAAATGTTTCCGAAGGACCAAAACAATGGCAAGAAATCAAAACAGAAAAAAGTAGTATTTATAATTGGGATGAAAATTCTACATACGTAAAAAAACCTCCATTTTTTGAAAATCTTAGCGATGAGCCAGAGGGCTTTAAAGAGATTAAAAATGCAAGACCATTATTGATTTTAGGAGATATGGTTACTACTGATCATATTTCTCCAGCTGGTAATATTCAAAAAGATAGTCCTACGGGAGAGTATTTCATGAATTATCAAATTCTTCCTAAAGATTATAACTCATATGGTTCAAGAAGAGGAAATCATGAAGTTATGATGAGAGGAACTTTCGCAAATATAAGAATTAAAAATGAAATGGCTCCTGGAACTGAAGGTGGTTTTACAAAATTATATCCTGAGGAAAAAGTTATGTCAGTTTATGATGCGGTAGTAGAGTATAAAAAAAGAGGAACTGATTTAGTTGTAATCGGTGGTAAAGAATATGGTACAGGCTCTTCTCGTGATTGGGCTGCAAAAGGAACTAAATTATTAGGTGTTAAGGTAGTAATTGCAGAGAGTTTTGAGAGAATACACAGATCTAATTTAATTGGGATGGGAATATTGCCTTTACAATTTACAGAAAATATGAATAGAAAAAATCTGAATTTATTAGGTTCAGAATTGATTAGTATATTAGATATTGAAAAAGGAGTTAATCCATCTGATAAAGTAAAAGTCGAGGTTAAATATGTATCGGGTGATGTCAGAATAATAGATGCTCTATGTAGAATTGATACTAAAAATGAATTGGAATATTATAAAAATGGTGGAATACTTCAATATGTTTTAAGAAATATGATTTAGATATGGATGAGGATATATCAATAATTAATTCAAACACAAGAAATGAAAAAATAAAAAATTTTTTTTTAGATAATAAAAAAAAATTAATATTAATCATATCATCCTTAATAATTATATTAGTTGGCTATTTTTCATTTAAAGAATATTTAAAGAAACAAAATATTATAATTTCAGATAAATACTATTCAATTATAATTAACCACACTGAAACAAATAAAGATAAAACAATAACTGATCTAATTAGACTAGTAGAAAATAAAAACACAACTTACTCACCTTTAGCTCTGTTTTATATAATAGATAATAATCTAATTAGTGAAGTAACAAAAATAAATGAGTTATTTGATATAGTAATTCAAGATTTATCTTTAGACAAAGAAATTAAAAATTTAATTATTTATAAAAAGGCGCTGTATAATGCAGATCATAAAAGTGAAAATGAGCTTTTAGAAATATTAAATCCTATAATAAATTCAAAAAGTGTTTGGAAGTCTCATTCACTTTATCTTATGGGGGAATATTTTTTTTCTAAAAATCAGAAAGAAAAATCAAAAGAATTTTATAATGAAATTATAATTTTAGAAAATGCTAATAAAAATTTAAAAGTTGAGGCACAAAAAAGATTAAATCGAGATTTAAGTGAATAAAATAGCAATATTATTAATTTCAACTATTCTATTTATAGGATGTTCATTTAATAAAAATTCTAAATTCTGGACAGCAAAAAGCGATGTATTGGAGGAAGATAATCTAAAATATAATGAAATTTTTGTTGAGGAAGAAACTCACATTAAAGAATTAAATTCAAATTTATCAATTAATTTAGGAAAAAATCTAAATAATAATCAGCAAATCAGATATTATTTTAATAACGAAGGTAGATTAAATTATAATGGTTTATTAAAAAAATCTTCAAGATTTAAATTTAAGAGGATCAAAAATTTCTATCAGTTTGAACCAAATATTTTGTTAAATAAAGGCAATCTTATTTTTTTTGATGACAAAGGCTCAATTTTAAATTTCGATAAAAAAAGTGAATTGAATTGGAAAAAAAATTATTATTCAAAATTAGAAAAAAAATCTAAACCTATTCTTCAATTTACAAATAATGAGAAAACTTTAATAGTAGCAGATAATATAGCTAAATATTATGCACTTGATATAGATACTGGTGATTTACTATGGTCTAAAAGTAATCTTGCACCATTTAATTCTCAAATAAAGATTTATAAAGAAAAATTTTTCATTGTTGATTTTTCAAATACTCTCAGATGTTTTTCTGTTCTAAATGGTGAAGAACTATGGAATATCAAAACAGAAAATTCACTTATTAGATCCCAAAAAAAACTTTCTATTGTTATTGTAAATGACACACTTTATTTTAACAATTCAATAGGAGATATTAGTGCTGTTAATATAGATAAAGGGGAATTATTGTGGCAACTTCCAACGCAAAGTAGTCTTATTTATGAGGGAGCATTTTCTTTAGAGACTTCAGATATTATAACTGATGGAGTTTCTTTATTTTTTTCTAATAATAAGAATCAAATATTTTCCATAGATCTTGAAACGGGAAGTTTTAATTGGGAAAATAAAATTAATTCAAATCTTAGACCAAGTTTAGTCGATGATTATTTATTTACAATTTCATCTGAGGGTTACTTATTTATAGTTCAAAAAAAAAGTGGCAATATAATAAGAATAACAGATATATTCATTAACTTTAAGAAAAAGAAAAGAAAAAAAATTAAACCAATCGGTTTTATTATTGGACTTGAAAATATTTATTTGAGCTTAGATAATGGGAGGATGTTAATAATTGATATTCAAACAGGCAAAACAAATTCTATTTTAAAAATTGATAATGATAAGATTTCAAGACCATTTGTTACTGACAAAAATTTATATGTCATCAAAGACAATGCGATTATTAGATTAAACTAATGATACTAAAACTTTTGGAAAAATTAGGTAGAAAAAAAGTTGTTTTAGACCGAGGACCATCTCATCCAAGATTTGATTTGGCAAAACCTTGGATGAATAGATACTATCTTATATTTAGATACAGACCAAAATGGTTTCCATTTAATATACTAATTCATGAAATGTTAGCTGATGATCATGGTGAAGGAGTACATAATCATCTTTTTCCATACATCACAATTGTCATTAGGGGTGGTTATTGGGAAACAACGGAGAAAGGAAAATTTTGGAGAAGACCAGGTTATATTGGATTTAGATCTGCTAATGCACATCACAGAGTTGATTTAGAGCCTGGAACTAAACCAATGACTATCTTTATCTCTGGTCCATTTGGCTTGAGGAAAGGTCCAAGATCAGAATATGGTATTGATTTTAAATCAAAAAAAAATTGATGTCCAAAAATCTTGAGGAAAAATTTAGTTCGTTATGTAATTCAAAAAATCTAGAAATTAATCAAAATCAAATAAAGACAATTAAATTACTTCAAGATTTCTATAATAAAAATTTTCATTCTTCGATCTTCAATTTTTTTAAAAAAGAAAATTATAAAAAAGGATTTTATCTTCATGGAGGTGTTGGTGTAGGAAAAACAATGATCTTAGATTTTTTTTATGATCTTATTTCAGAAAAAAAGCTAAGACTTCATTTTAATGAATTTATGTTAAATTTTCATAACTTTGTTCATGAAAATAAAAAAAGAGAGGATGAAAATATCATTAATTTATTTGTTAAAGACTTAAAATCAAAAGCTTTATTAATTTATTTCGATGAGTTTCAAGTGACCAATATAGTAGATGCTATGATATTAGGTAAATTATTTGATAAAATTTTTAATGAGAATATAAAAATTATTCTTACCTCTAATACTCAAATTTCTGAATTATACAAAGATGGTCTCCAACGAGATCAGTTTAAACCTTTTATAGAGATTATGAAAAAAAAGACAATCGAACATGAACTTATAATTGAGGATGATTATAGAAAATCAAAAGAAAACCAAAATGATAGATATTTCTTTCCACTGAACCAAGAAAGTAATTTTAAAATGAACAAATTTTTTAGGATTATTTCAAAGAATAAAAAAAAAACTACTCGAAGTCTTGATATTAAAGGGAGAGAATTTCTAATTAAAAAATTCTATGAGGGAGTTGTTAGATTAACATTTTATGAATTATGTGACAAAAATTTGGGAGCTGAGGATTATCTTGAAATAGCTAAAGTCTCCAAATTTATGGCTATTGATAATATACCTCAGTTTGATGACATAAATTCTAATCAGCAACACCGTTTTATAACCTTAATTGATATAGTTTATGATAAGAAAATACCTATTGCACTCACAACAGAAAAGAGTCTAGAGGAATTAACCTCTTCTAAATCGTTAAAAGAATCATTTAAACGTACAATTAGTCGTCTTTATGAACTAACATCTTCAGAATTTAATCTATGATACAAAAATTCAATAATTTTCAAATCAATACTAATGGACAAAAATTATACGAATTTACCAACCAAACAACTGAGTGGATTAAAAAAAATAAATTCAAAAATGGTATTGTTAACCTTAGTATTCAACATACTAGTGCTTCTTTGATTATTCAAGAAAATGCAGATCCCGACGTCCAAACTGACTTAATAAATTATTTTAACAAACTAGCGCCAATGGATAACAAGTTGTATGTCCATACAACTGAAGGTAAAGATGATATGCCTGCACATATAAAATCCAGTTTAACTAATAATCAAATTTCTCTAAGTGTTGAAAATGGAGAACTATTACTTGGAACTTGGCAAGGTATTTATTTATTTGAACACAGATTAAACCCACAAACAAGAACAATAGTTCATCATTTTTTAGGAGAGGTTTAATTTTTTTTTAAACTTTGAAAAGCTTTTAATGCTGAAGCCCTAGCTTCTTCATGTATCACTATTGGTTTTGGATAATCTTTTCCAACAATTGTATTTATTGCTTGTTGATACTTCATTTCCATTTCCCAAGGCTTATGGATAAATTTTTGCGGAACTTTGTTTAATTCTGGAATCCATTTTTTTACATATTTTCCCTCTTTATCAAACTTTTCACCTTGGAGAATAGGATTAAAAATTCTGAAATAAGGTGCTGCATCAGCCCCGCAACCTGCAACCCATTGCCACTGAGCTACATTATTAGCTTTATTAAAATCAAGTAAACAATTTCTAAAATGTTTTTCACCCTCGGTCCAATTAATCCTTAAATGTTTCACTAAAAAGGAGCCAACTACCATTCTTATTCTGTTATGCATCCAACCGGTTTCATATAATTCCCTCATTCCTGCATCTACAATTGGATAACCAGTCATTCCTGATTTCCACGCTTTCAAAAATTTTTCATTTTTTACCCACGGAAATTTATCAAATTCTTTTCTATAATTTCCTTTTAAGAACTCTGGAAAATTATTAATCAAACTATGAGAGAACTCACGCCAACCTAATTCATTAATATATTTTCTATAACCAATACCTTTAGATTTAATGTCATTACACTTTTTCCAAATTGTACTTACATGTATTTGACCGTGTTTAATATAAGGAGATAATTTAGATGTGCCCTCTATAGATGGATAATCTCTTGCTGTACCGTATTCTTTAATTTTTAAATTAATTAAACTGTTAAGAACTTTTTTTGAGTCATTTTCTGAGACCTTCCAATAATTCTCAAATTTTTTATACCAATTTTTTTTTGGTAAAATATTTTTAGGTTCAATACAATTTTTAAAGAAAGAGATGGTTTTCGCTTTTTTCTTTACAATATAATTTTTACTTGGTGGTAAACCAAGATATTTTTGTTCTGCATTTCTCCAGAAAGGTGTGAATACTTTAAAAGGTGTTCCATCATTTTTTGTAACTTCTTGAAATTCATTTAAGATATTTCCTTTAAAATATTTAAATTCAATTTCATTTTTTAAAAAGGTATCTCTAATTTTTTTTCCTTTTGCAATTACATCAGGTTCATAGATCTTATTCCAATATATTGTAACATCATCTTTTTTTTTGATTTTAGAAAATATATCTATTTCATCACCTTCTAATATTTGAAGATTTATTTTGTATTTAGACAATTCTGATTTGAATGTTTCCAAAGATTTAAACAACCACCATTTCTGTGCTTCTCTTTTATTATCAAAATCATTTTTATTATAAATATATAACGCAGCTACATTTTCATGATTTTGTGTGGCATTTGAGAGAGCAGGGTTGTGATCAATTCTAAAGTCTTCTCTTATCCAAGTTATTGCATTTTTTGTCATATAAAAATTAATTTCTACCTTTAGATAGCAGCTCTTTGTAAAGTTTAACATCTGCATTTCCTTCGCATCCAATAACAAGAATGTTGGAATCTTTATTCAAATTTAATGATTTTCTTACTTTAGGATTATTAGCTAAACTTATAAGCGCGATAACCCCCGGGGTTGCACATTCTCCACCTATAATTGAACCTTTGCTAAATTTTTTATCTTTTAGCATTGCTGTTGTTTTAGCAACATTATTATCAGCAACAGATACACAATAGTTAGAGGTCTTTTTTAATATTTGCCATGGAACAAGTGACATTTCATTACATGACATCCCACCCATTATACTCTCTTTTTTTATTCTTATTTTTTTTAGTTTATTTGCTTTTACACTCTGAAGCACACAATCTGCTCTGTCAGGTTCAACAACAATTATTTTTGGAATTCTTTTAAAATATTTTGCCACTCCACCAACTACACCTGCTGCTAGCCCTCCAACACCAGCTTGAACAAAAATGTGCGTTATGTAATGATTTGTTTGTTTAGATATTTCTTTAATTATAATGGAATAACCAGCCATTGTAAGTTGGGGAACATACTTATAGTTCTTGGTAGAAACATCCTGAACAATTTGCCAATTATTTTTTTTCGAGAGTCTTTTACATTCTTCTAATGAATTCTCATAATCTCCTTTAACTCTTATAACCTCAGCACCAAATTTCTCTATTTCACGAACTCTTGTTTGGCTTACATATTGACTTACAAAAATTTTACACTTTAAATTTAATCTTTTCGCACCCCATGCAACAGACCTGCCATGATTACCAGCTGTTGCTGATGAAATAACAATATTTTTTTTTCCTTTAGATATTCTCTCTACAGCGTATGCTCCTCCTAAGGCTTTAAAAGACTTTAAGTGAAATCTCTTAGACTCATCTTTATAAAATATATTGTTCAATCTTAAATTTTTTTTTAATTTATCAAGTGATAAAAGAGGTGTTGCTTTATAATTTTTCCAACTTGATATTGATTTATAGGCATTCAACATTAAACCTGATGGAAGATGTTTTAAAACATAATTTCTTTTAAAACTATAATGATTATTTTTTAAAAGTTTTCTAAATTTCCAGCTTTTAAGATCTTTTAAGCTTTTCACTTTAACAGTCTAAAGTATTGTCTTTTTCCCACTGAGTGATAGGTCTTTTTTTGTTGAAGTTTTCTTTATTATTAAAATTTTTTATCTCTTGTTTTTTTAATTTTACGTAACTTTGTATCACGTCCTTCCCGAAAGCGTCTGCAAGAGACTTACTATTTTCAAGCATTTTGATAGCTTGGTTCACGTCATTTGGAAGTTTTTTTAAATTTGGATATTTCTTGTAATCTGTATACATGTTGCAGTGCAATGGTTTACCAGGATTAATTTTTTTATTTATACCTTCGAGTCCAGCAGCAATTATTCCAGATTGTAGTAAGTATGGATTAGCTGAACCATCCATTAGTCTTAACTCAAATCGGCCTTGATCAGGAATTCTTATCATGTGAGTTCTATTATTTCCCGTATATGAAATACTGCTTGGAGACCAAGTTGCACCTGATTTAGTTGGGGGTGCATTAATTCTTCTATAACTATTGATGCTTGGATTGAAAAAAGCAGATAGCGCCTGAGCATTTTTCATTATTCCCCCAAGAAAATTATAAGCCAATTTACTCAAACCTAATTTATCTTTCTTATCTAAAAATCTATTATTTTTTCCATTCCACACTGAAACGTGAGCGTGGCAACCATTTCCAGTTAAGTTATGGAAAGGTTTTGGCATGAAGGTAGCTCTTAGACCATGTTTTTCTGCTAAACTTTTTACCATAAATTTAAAAAAAACATGTCGATCTGCTGTTATTAAACAGTCAGAATAATCCCAATTCATTTCAAATTGACCATTAGCATCTTCGTGATCATTTTGGTACGGCTTCCATCCTAATTGAAGCATACTGTCACAAATTTCTTTGATCAAATTATATCTTCTCATCAAAGCTGATTGATCATAGCAAGGTTTCGATTGAATATCCCGTGGATCAGCAATTGACGATCCATCATCAGAAATTAAAAAATATTCACACTCAACACCTGATTTCATTTGTAATTTTTTTTGTGATAATTTTTTAATTTGTTCTTTAAGCATAATTCTTGGAGATGCTTTGACAGGTTTTCCATCCATATATAAGTCTGATGCTAACCAGCCTATTTCTTTATTCCATGGTAATTGAATTAAACTATTTGGGTCTGGCACACCAAACATATCACTATCAGCTGGTGTCATATCTAACCAAGTTGCAAAACCAGCAAAACCAGCACCATTTTTTTGCATTTCACTTATTGCTTGCGCGGGTACAAGCTTAGATCTTAAGACTCCAAAAAGGTCTACGAAACTTATAAGAAAGTATTTTATTTTTTTTGATTTTGCTATCTGAGATAAATTTTTTGGCATATTTAATCTTAATTATTTAAAAGATGCCTAGCAATCATTTTTTTTCTTTTATTCCTGGTATCCAATTGCTTCCAGCAAGTGGAACTCGTGCCATTGCTGCGGCCTCTACAGTCAATGCGCATAAATCCTCAGGTTCTAAATTATGTAAACTATTTTTACCACATGCTCTTGCAAGCGTTTGAGCTTCTAAAGTCATAACTTTTAAATAATTAGTAAGTTTTTTTCCTGCTTTTTTAGGGTCTAATCTTTTCATTAATTTTGGATTTTGAGTAGAAATTCCTGCTGGATCATTCCCTTCATGCCAATCATCATATGCTCCGGCAGTAGTACCAAGTTTTTTATAATCATTTTCCCATTTAGGATCATTATCTCCTATAGCAATCATAGCTGCACTACCAATTGAAACTGCATCTGCACCTAATGCAAGCGCTTTAGCAACATCAGCCCCATTTCTTATTCCACCTGAAATTACTAATTGTACTTCTCTATGAACATCTAGATCTTGAAGAGCATCAACAGCAGGTCTTATACACGCTAAAGTAGGTTGTCCCACATTTTCAATAAATACTTCTTGGGTAGCTGCAGTTCCACCTTGCATTCCATCAAGAACAACAACATCAGCACCAGCCTTAACAGCTAAAGCTGTATCATAATATGGTCTTGCACCTGCAATTTTGATAAAAATAGGGACTTGCCACTTAGTAATTTCCCTTAATTCTAAAATTTTTATTTTAAGATCGTCTGGACCAGTCCAGTCAGGATGTCTACACGCTGATCTTTGATCTACCCCTTTAGGTAAAGTTCTCATTTTTGCAACACGGTCATTAATTTTTTGACCTAATAACATTCCTCCACCTCCAGGTTTTGCACCTTGTCCTATGACTACTTCTATTGCGTCTGCTTTTCTCAAATCATCAGGATTCATTCCGTATCTTGACGGAAGCAATTGATAAACTAAATATTTTGATTGTCCTCTCTCTTCAGGTGTCATACCGCCGTCACCAGTGGTTGTTGACGTACCAGCTGCACTTGCTCCTCTTCCCAAGGCTTCTTTAGCTGCACCAGATAAGGCTCCAAAACTCATGCCAGCAATAGTAATTGGTATATCAAGTTCCAACGGTTTTTTTGCGTACCTAGTTCCTAAAGTAACATTTGTAGTGCATTTTTCTCTGTAACCTTCTAAAGGATACCTTGACATTGAAGCGCCTAAAAATAATAAATCATCAAAATGGGGGAGCTTTCTTTTTGATCCTCCACCCCTAATATCATAAATACCTGTAGCTGCTGCTCTTCTAATTTCAGAATTTGTGTATTCATCGAAAGTCCAAGATTGTCTAGGATGAGTTTTATTATTTTTTTTCATTATTAATAATTATTATCGATTTTAAAATTGTACAATTTTCTTGCCGAACCATATCTTTTAAAGCTTTCTGCTTTATGGTTTTTTATTTCAGCATTTTTTAAAAATTTTCTTAATTTATTGATATGTTTTTTATCCATTTTTTTTTCAACACAATCCGCACCCAAAGATTTTACATTTCCTTTAATATAGATATTTGTTTCATATAAACTGTCTCCTAATGCCTCACCAGCATCTCCACAAACTACTAGATTACCAGACTGAGACATGAAACCTGACATATGTCCAACTGAACCTTTAACAATAATATCTGCACCTTTCATTGATATCCCGCATCTTGAACTTGCATCTCCATCTATTATTAAAAGACCGCCATGTGCTGTTGCACCAGCAGATTGGGAAGCATTTCCTTTAACATGAACCTTTCCAGACATCATATTTTCAGCCACACCTGTGCCAACGTTTCCTTCAATTGTAATAGTTGCCTTCTTGTTCATCCCTGCACAATAATAACCAACATGACCTTTAATTGTTACATTCATTTCTTTATCTAATCCTGCACAGATTGCATGGTTTCCTTCAGGGTTGATAATAGTAAAATCTCTTTCATTAGTTTTTCTATCGAGATTTTGTAATTTGTCGTTAACGTTTCTTAATTCTAATTTTTTTAAGTCTAATTCCATTAATTGCCCCAAGAATAAACTACACCTGGCTCTGGCTCAAAAATTTTAGCATTATTCACCTCAGGAAGATGTGCCATGGCTTGAAATTCAGATGCTATAGCTACGTAATCATCTGTTTCAGCAATAACTGCTGGTTTACAGGCGATTTCATCTCGTAAAACTGCAAAACCATCTTTTGTACCAGTAATAAAAGTATAAAAACCGTCTAAGTCTTTCAGACTATCTTTAAGAGTCTCTTTCAAATTTTTCTTATTAGAGAGATTATTTGAGATATATCCAGCTGCTACTTCAGTATCATTTTCTGAGTCAAAATTTACTCCATCTTTTTTCAACTTTCTTCTCAGATTATTATGATTTGATAAAGAACCATTATGAACTAAGCATTCATCTTCTCCAGTAGAATAGGGGTGTGAACCGTCAGTAGTAATCGCACTTTCAGTTGCCATTCTTGTATGCCCAATAGCATGAGAACCAGAGTAATCATCAAGTTTAAATTTCTTAACAACTTCACTAGGATCCCCAACTTGTTTAAATATCTCAATTGATTTACCATAACCTACCAATGAAACATCTTGAAAGTGTTTTTTAAGAATAGCCAACATAGCCTCAGGCTTTAAAGATGTTTTTAAAATGACATGATCTGAATTTTTTTTTAGTTCAGCTTCAATATGTTTATTGATTCTTTCCTCAAAATCTTTAAAATTTAACTTATTAATACATATTGAGTATTTAAATCTTTCTTTTTCCTCTTTTTTATATATCGCAAAGCCTGCACTATCTGGACCACGTGAACCCATGTTAATTAGCATTTTTGATAAAAGGGATCCAAGTGAGTTTTTTAATTTCTCATTTTTTAAATAAATTCCAACTATTCCACACATGATTTTTTTATTTAATTAAAGATAATAAGAAGTCTTTATAGTAAATAGCATTAACCAAAACAATAATGATTATTGCGGCAAAGACACCATACTTTGCTTTTGGAAAGGCTACACCTCTCATTTTACTTGGTCTTAATTCCTCGTTATTTTTGTTTTCTTTTGACATTGAATAAAAAAAGGGCGCCACATCTCTGTGGCGCCCAAATTTTTTTTAATTACCAATCGGTAATATTACTTTTATAGTCGTTAGCGCTATGTCTTTTTTTAGATAGTCTATCAAGTTCTTGACTTTCAGACCTTCCAGTTAAAACATGCCAACCTACCCATAAAACAATTGCCAATATAACTAGCAATCCCTCAGTGGATCCAGCACCAGGATAAACAGCACCAACAACTTCCTCTGCTGGTTTATTTAGGTGATCTATCCAGTTTGTAACAGTCGCCATATATTTCCTCCTTTACCTGGTTGCGGATGCTACTGCTTTTTCATCATCTTTAGCAGCTTCCATTATTTCATAGTCGAGTCCAGCTATCTCCGCTTCACGAGGAATTCTTAATTTACCCATTCCGTGAAGAACTTTAGCTATAATGTAACCTGGTATTAGTCCAAGAACTACGAACATTATTAATGCTCCTATGAACTGTCCTAATGGGTTAATTGTAGCATAAGTTGTTCCATCCCACATAGCACCAACACTGTAACCAGATGATGGGTAACCATTTAAGACAAAACCACAAATGACTAGACCAATAAATCCAGCATAACCATGTACTGCTACTGCACCAACTGCATCATCAATTTTGAACTTACGTTCAACCCAATAATGTAGTTTGTATGAAATAACAACACCGATCATACCGATAATCATTGCTTGAATTGGATGATATAAATCATTTCCAGCAGAAGCACATATTATACCTGCTAGTCCACTTGAGTATGTCCAGAAAGGATCACCTTTAGCAATCCAATAACCGGCTAATAACCCTCCAGATAGTGACATCAAAAAGTTAAAAGTAATACCACTAAGTGTAGTAGGGGTTACGTATATGTTTGTAGCTGTCCAATAACTTATTCCTTCCATACCGTATTCAGGTCCAAGATCAAAAATTGGTATATTACATGCTGCGTAGAAGCCCCAGAAACCAGTATAGATCAAAAATAATCCAATAGTTACAAGCCAAGGATTTCTTGGTCCAATGTTTCTTGGTTCTCCACTTGATGAGAATTTTCCAATTCTTGGTCCTAAAACCATCAGAACACCTAAAGCAAATCCACCAGCAATTGCGTGAATTACTCCTGATGCATAAGCATCATGATATCCTAAAAGTTTTAACATCCAGCCATCAAAGTGCCATCCCCAAGCAGCATCTATTACCCAGAAAACAGATCCAATTGCAATTGCTAAAATTCCAAATGCAAATGTAGTTATTCTTTCGATGATTGCCCCAGAGACAATGGAAGCAGCAGTCCATGAGAATAATAAGAATGCCGCCCAGAATACACCAGATATATGGTCTCCTAGGTTGACAGCCATTAAATCACTTGTTGCTGTATACCATGTTGCACTAAAAGCAGAATCATCTGTAATTAATGCAGAACTTTCATTCATTATTGATGGTGCTAATCCCGGTCCTGTCGGGAAAGCCCAATAAATCCACCAACCAAATAAAAACCAAGTTACTGTTACCAAAGGTATCAGCATTGTGTTTTTCATAAGAGTATGTTGGTGATGTTTGTATCGAGAAGCTCCGACCTCATACATACAGAAACCGACGTGAATTAAAAACATCAGTACTACCGTCACCCAGTAGTAAAATTCTGTAAATATGGTTGTAAGAGCAGCTAACTGATCAGTCATATTCTCTCTCTCCTTATTTAGTTTTGAAAACCCTATTAAATTTTTAGACAAGTGACAAATAAAAGAAGCGCAAAAAACCCAACTAAGACAACAGGTTTCAAAAAAAAATCAACTTTTGATTGAAGGATTAGAATTTTAGGTATGCTTTTTTCAAATCAACAAGAGGGTGTTTTGGAGACATTTGAAATTTTACTAGCAGTTCTCTTGCTATCATATCTCTATCTTGTTGATTGTTAGGTAATTTTATTGATTTTGGTATTGTGACCCAGCCATTTGCATTTCTACAAAAAACTGCCGGTCTATCCTCCTCATACCCCATATGAACATCCTCTAACCAATTTAAATCATCCCATCCCATTGCTTCTATATACTTTTTTAGAAATGGAGTGATTTTACTGTAATCAGGTAAAAGGTTTACATCATATCGGTAACCAATTGATTGACCGATCATTTTTTCTCTGGCTGTTTCTGCTTTTTTACCTAGTTGACCTTTAATTTCTTTGCCATTTGCTTTAACTAGTTTTTTACCCTTTTTCTTTGCCATGGTTGTTATCCTTATATTTTATGATAGTTATCAACTCCAACAGTATAATTCGTGCCAGCTAATGGAACTTTTGCTAAAGCCGAAGCTTCAGACGTTAATGCAGCTAAATCTTCAGGCTCTAAAGAATGGATATTTGTCTTTCCACAAGCTCTTGCTAAAAGTTGTGCCTCTAAGGTCATAGAGTGTAAATAGTTATAAACTCGTAAAGCAGCATCATCTGGATTTAGTCTAGCTCTTAATTTAGGATCTTGGGTAGCAACACCTACTGGACATCTACCAGTGTGACAGTGATAACACTCACCTGCTTTAACACCCATCTCTTTCTCAAAGTTTGCCTCTGGAATATCTTTATTACAATTTAATGCAATCATAGAACCAGTACCAATAGCAATTGCATCAGCTCCAAGAGCTAAAGCTTTAGCCATATCAGCACCATCTCTTACCCCACCAGCATAAATTAATGTTACTTTTCCAGTTTTACCAACATCATCAATTGCTCTTCTAGCTTCTCTAATCGCAGCAATCCCTGGAATACCAGTGTTAGCTGCAGCTATATGAGGACCTGCTCCAGTGGAACCTTCCATTCCATCAAGATATATAGAGTCTGGGTCACATTTTGCAGCCATTCGAACATCATCATAAACTTTAGAAGCTCCTAATTTTAATTGAATAGGAACTTTGTTTTTAGTTAATTGTCTTAACTCTTCAACCTTTAAAGCTAAATCATCAGGGCCTAACCAGTCAGGATGTCTTGCTGGTGATCTTTGATCAATACCAGATGGTAATGATCTCATTTCAGCTACCTGGTCAGTAACTTTTTGGCCCATTAAGTGACCACCCATCCCTACTTTTTGTCCTTGTCCGATAAAAACTTCAATTCCATCTGCTAATTGTGCGTGATGAGGATTGAAACCATATCTTGATTGAATACATTGATAATACCATTTTTCAGAATATCTTCTTTCGTCTGGTATCATTCCACCTTCTCCCGAACATGTAGCACTACCAGCCATTGTTGCTCCTCTTGCTAAAGCAGTTTTTGCTTCGTAAGAGAGTGCTCCAAAACTCATTCCAGTTATGTAAACAGGAATGTCAAGTTCTATAGGATTTTCACATCTTGGTCCAATTACAGTTTTAGTTTCACACTTTTCCCTGTAACCTTCAATTACAAATCTTGTTAAGGTTCCAGGTAAGAAAACTAAATCATCAAATGTAGGAATTTTTTTCATAAGCGCCATTCCACGCATTCTATATCTTCCTAATTGCGATTTAATATGTATGTCGTCGATTACTTCAGGGGTAAAAATTGCATTATGACCTAATAAACTTTTATTTCTCTTACCCTCTTCGTGTACATGAACGTCTGCTTTTCCTCCAACACCTTTTCCATTTTTTTTTATTTTCTTACTTTTTTTCTTAGGCATTAAATTGCTCCCTTCTTCTCTGTAGGTTCTAAATTATCATAATTCCAAAGTTTTTTACCAGCTACAATTTTTTTCATTTTACTTACATCAAAATTTTCACCAATTTCTGCAACTTTAAGTTTTCTCCTCAACCAATCTTGGTCACTTGATGTTAATTCTGAATCTACTGCATCACTACCATAAGAGCCAATTTTTCCACCTACAAAAATTGTCCCATCATACATTGAGTCACCTAAGTTTATTCCAACATCTCCAAGTATGATTATTCTACCTCTTTGCATCATAAAACCTGTGAATGCGCCAGCATCTCCTCCAATTATGATTGTTCCACCTTTCATGTCAATACCAGTTCTTGCTCCAACGCTACCTTTGCAAATTAGGTCTCCACCTCTAATAGCTGCTCCAAAACATGAACCTGCATTTTTTTCAATCACTACTTTTCCAGCCATTAAATTTTCTGCACATGACCAACCAACTCTCCCATTTATCCTTACTATTGGACCATCACATGAACCCATACCAAAATAACCCAAGCTTCCCTCAAAAATCAAATTTAATTTATTTAAAATACCAACACCTAAACTATGTTTTCCTTGAGGATTTTTGATTACTATTGTTCCATAACCCTGGCTCATTAAATTATCTATTTCTTTATTAGCTTCAGGAGCAGTCATATTTTTTACGTCCAAATCAGTTCTTTTATTAAAATCTACATCATAAGTTCCAAAATAGTAAAAGTTTTCAGCTTCATCTGGGTTGAAAAATTTTTGTTGAGTTCTACCGGTAAGTACCTCAGTATGCATACCCATAGCTTGTGCTTTAGTTTTTTTAGAGCCAGTTTTTATATTTGCCATACTTTAACCTCCCCATCAAAAGGATCATAGGTATCAATTTCTTGAGGTAAAACAGATCTAATTGCAATTTCTTCAGATCCCATCGCTACCAAATCATCAGACTCGTAAAGAACCAATGGTTTCGCTGCCATAGTGTCTTTTGCCATCCCCAAAGAGTCCTTAGTTGCAACAAAATATGTAAATACACCATCAAGACCAGTTAAAGAATCTTTCATTCCCTCTTTAAGGGTCGCACCTTCTCTCATTTTTTGAGCAATATAAACAGCTATAAGTTCAGAATCACATTCTGACATAAACCTCATCCCTTTGTTTTCTAGCGCTCTTCTATTGTTCCAATAATTTGTAAGTTGTCCATTATGAACTACAGAAACATCACTAAAAGGATAACCCCAAAAAGGGTGAGCTGATTTAATATCAACACCTGACTCTGTAGCCATTCTTGCATGACCAATTGCGTGAGTGCCTACTAATTTATCTAGAGAATATCTTTCACAAACAGCTTTAGCATTTCCTAGATCCTTAATTACTTCTAATGATTTTCCCATTGATAAAATTTCAACACCTGGAATACTCTCAATAGTTTGAGAGAAATTTAAAAGGTCTTTAACATTGTAATCAATTTCATATCTTAATGAATAGGGAAGCGTTCGCTCCTCTTTTATTATTTTGGCTCCAAGTTCAACCAACGTTTGGTCTACTATTTTTTTTCTTTCATCATATACAGATACATCTTCCATAACTGAGGAAGATCCTTCTCCAACATTTTCACCAACTTTAAAACGCATTATAAAGTTTTTACCGTCTGTATCACCATATAAAGCATAACCTGTTGAATCTTCTCCTCTATGTTTTAATGCTTGAAGCATACCTTGAAGTTCACTTCCAACATTTGAAGATTTTCCTCTATGAATTAAACCGGCTATTCCACACATAAACTTTACCCTTTCTTCAATTTTGCGACCTATGGTAAACAATCTAGATAAGTATCTAGATCCCATTGAGTTGTTGCTCCCAAAAATTTCTCCCATTCATCATTTTTGTACCAATGAAATATTTTATACATTTCATCTGGCATCGCTGATTGAACTACATTATCCTCAGACAATCTTTCAAGCGCCTCACCTAAACTTAAAGGTAATTTTTTAACATCTTTACCTGCTTTTTGAGCCTCATATATATTTCTAGACTCTGGTTTACCTGGATCAATTTTATTTGTTAAGCCATCGTCCATTGTTTTAAGTAAAGCTGCACCCATTAAATATGGATTATGCATAGAATCAACTGATCTATATTCAAATCTACCAGGCGCTGAAACTCTTAATCCACAAGTTCTGTTCTGATATCCCCAGTCTGCATAAACTGGCGCCCAAAAACCTTGATCCCAAAGTCTTCTATAAGAATTAACTGTCGATGATCCAATAGCCGTTAAAGCTGGCAAGTGTTTCATAATACCACCAATTGACATTAATCCTACTTTTCCTGGAAGCTGCATATCCTTTGTATCAGGCATAAAAGTGTTTGTTCCACCCTGAACGTAAGTAAACACCTCTTCTACTCCTGGTAATGTTTTGTGTCCTAATTTGTTGACTACATCCTTTCCACCTTTCCATAAAGATAGGTTAGTGTGACAACCACTTGCAGAAACTCCCATAAATGGTTTAGTCATAAAACAAGCTATCAAGCCATGTTCTCTTGCTACTTGAGCACAGATTTGTCTATAAGTGGAAAGTCTGTCAGCATTTCTTAGCACATCATCAAACATCCAGTTTAATTCTAATTGACCTGGTGCATCTTCATGATCACCCTGGATCATATCAAGACCCATAGCGTTTGCATATTCTATAACTTTCATGAAAACGGGTCTTAGTGATTCAAACTGATCGATGTGATAACAGAAAGGTTTTGAAAATCCTTTTCCTGTTGGTGTACCATCTTCATTTTTAGTTAACCACATCATTTCAGGTTCAGTACCAACTCTCATTTGGTAACCATGTTTTTTCTTAAATTCTTCTGCGATAATTCTTAGGTTTCCTCTACAATCAGAAGTTAAATGACCACCTGGATTTTCTCTTTCTTCCCTATTTCTAAAACAAGTGCAAAAAACTCTTCCAACTCTCTTGTCCCAAGGTAATTGAACAAAGGTCTCTGGATCAGGTATACCAACTAATTCTTTAGCTTCTGGACCATAACCAATGTAATTATTGTGACGATCTAAAAATAAGTTCGCAGTTGCCCCATAAACAAGTTGAAATCCTTTTTCAGCAGTTCTCTCCCAGTGATCTGCTGGAATACCTTTTCCAACTACTCTTCCTGTTACCGAGATAAATTGAAAATAAATATAAGTTATTCCTAATTCATTAATTTTATCTCGAACTTTTTTTACTAATTTTGCTCTTCCTGGTTGGTTAACATGTTTTTCTAGATCAGTCATAATCCCCTTTGTTAAGAATTTTTAGTACAAAAAGGTAACTGAAAAAAAAACGTCTGTCTACTTAGATCAACTAGCTCCAAGGAAACGGACTGTTCGAAGTAGGGTGTAGTTCACCCTTCTCGTATCGGTTGAATCTAAATGGTTTCAACAAGTCACTTTCTTGTCCTAAAATCTCTTTCGCTACCAGTTCACCAACACCAATCATTTTATAACCATGATTAGCATCAGCAATCATATAAACATTTTCTAAAAATCTATCAAATATTGGAAACGAGTCAGGCGTCATACATCCAAGACCACCAGATGGACCTTTTCTGTAAAGATCAGACTTTCCTTCAAATCTTTTTTGGCAGTGTGCAAGTGCAGAACACCACATATCATTAAAAGCTTCAGTAGTCTGATATTCTGGCGATTCAACTCCATAAGGATCTACATTCACTTGATCAAAATGTTTGTCTACAATGTAAGGTGACGTACCACCTTGAACACCTAATCCATCAATATCAGGTTTATAATAGATGCCCCAAATTTTATCAGTGATTAATTTTTTTGTTCTGTCAGAATATAAGGGAGCAGTGGAGTCAACATGAATTACTGGTGGTGCTTCACCGTTGTTCATTTTTAAAAAATCTGGATCAACACCAATTACACCTTCTTGTAACATCCAATATGTCCACATATCAGTTGTATGCATTTTTCCATCTTTACCTTTGATGTTTGCAGTTTTAGGAAGTTCAAGCATGTTCCAAAAATCTCTAGCCCATGGTCCAGCACCTATGACTACTTGTTCACAATCGATTGTACCTTGGTTTGTTTCAACTCCAGTAACTGCTTTACTATTGCTACCTCTTTTAAACCCATTTACTTTTACACCTTTGATAACTTGTACGCCATTAGTTGTAGATTTTTTTTCCAATGCTTTAATTGAGTCTTTATTAAATGCATAACCACCTTTTTTTTCATGAAGAACAGAAGTGATTCCTTGAGCTTGCCAGTCATCAAACATGCCCTTCATATAATTCATACAATCTTTCTCACCCTCAATAAACTCAGAGTCATAGCCAATAGCTTTTTGTTGTTCATATATTGTTGCAACATCTTCATGCATTACTTCAGGTGATATTTGCAAATAACCAACTGCATTATATTTGAATGCTTTAGGATCACTTTCCCAAACTGAAACTGAATGAGCCATTAGCTCTCTCATTGCGGGTTGAAAATAATTATTTCTAATTACCCCACAGGCAATTCCACTTGCACCAGCAGCAGTATCTTTTTTTTCTAATACAACAATATCTCCAGGATTTTTATAAGTTTCTGATAATTTCCAAGCAGTACTAAGACCGTGGATTCCACCACCAATTATTACTACTTTTGCTTTTGTCGGTAATGACATATTAAGAACTTTATTTTTCGTGCAACTTAAATATATAATTTTTTATATATATAAAAATTATAAGTAAAAAATTATATAACTTTAAAAACTTAGATTTTTAAGTGTTTCAAGATATTGATTGAATTCTGTAATGAAAGACTGACTTGGTTTAATGTGTTTTTTTCTTTGGTCGCCTGATGTTTTCTCGAGAAAAAAGAACCCCTTCTCACAAGCTTCATTTATCATTAAAGCTGATTTTGGCCGAGAAGTTTTAAATAATTTTGTTTTTAATTCCTCTACTGTTAAATTTTCCTCATACTTGAAGGCATGCATAACTAGAAGCATCATGTGATAATGAGAGGGTGATTTCCTAAAAAAATAATTGCTAGACATGTGAGAGAGCTTCATTTGATCTTCCCAAAACTCTAATAAATCTTTTGTAGTTTTAGCCATTATGATCTGACACGAGTTTTTTGAGGGTCGTAATGAGGAAAGCCAACTATTTTAGCTGGAATTCTTTTTTGATGGCCATCAATTTTTCCAATTTCAACATCAGTGCCTATTTCTGAATGACCAACATCTATTCTACATAAAGCAATGTTTTTCCCTAAAGTAGGTGATAAGCAGGCACTTGTTACAATACCAATTTGCGCTCTTCCTATATGAACGCAATCTCCATGATTAGCTTTTTCTTTTCCAATTAGTTCAAGACCGACTAATTTTTTTTGGGGATTCTCTTTTCTTTTTATTAAATTTTCTTTGCCAATAAAGTCATCAGTTTTTGTTTTAAGTGGTACCGCAAAACCAATACCGGCCTCAAAAGGATCTTGCTGTCCATCAAATTCATTACCAAATAAAACTAAACCAGCCTCAATTCTTAATAAATCTAGTGCGCCAAATCCCGCTGGTATTAAACCATTATTTTTACCTGCTTCCATTACTTTGTCCCAAACTTTAGGAGCATGATCAGGGTGACACCAAACTTCAAATCCAAGTTCACCTGTGTAACCTGTTCTTGATACAATTAAAGGTATTCCATTTAATTCTTCTAATCTACAAATAGTAAATCTGAACCATTGTAGTTCAGAAATAGTTGGTTGGGTTGGTGGCGTAAAAATTATTTTTTCTAGAATTTTTCTGCTGTTAGGACCTTGCACAGAAATATTATTAATTTGATCAGTTGAGTTTTTAATAATGACTTTAAATTTTTTCTTTTTTGCTTGTTCTTTGAGCCATTCACCAGCATATTCATCTCCACAAACCCATCTAAAACCTGTTTCACTTAGTTTTAAAAGCGTACCGTCATCAAACATAGTTCCATTTTCGTAACACATCGCTGAGTAAACAATTTGTCCTACAGAAAGTTTTTTAATATTTCTGGTTAGCGTATAATTCATCAATTCTTCAGCATCAGGACCTAAAATTTCGAACTTTCTTAGAGAAGATAAATCAATTACAACAGCTTTTTCTCTGCATGCTGTATATTCATTTATCACACCATGTTTTGTATAATCATTTGGCAACCAAAAACCTCTAGCATCAACAAAGTTTCTTGTTAACTTTGAAGTTCTTTCATAGAAGCCAGTATTTCTTGTGAGTTTTTTTTCAGAGTCTGTTTTCATTCTAAAAGCAAATGATTTCGTAAATTCTTTTTTTTTGTCATAAGTTCTAACAAATATATCTGTTGGATTCCATCCATTACAACTATCGATATCACTTGGACAAGCAGTGGTGCCGCAAGTTAGATCTTTTAATGCTCTAAAAATCACATAATCACCAGGTCTTGCAAAAGATTCATCAGATAAAACTGAATTTTGTCCTCCAGCAGATGTATTAAAAAATAAATTGATTGCATGCCAACCTTTTTTCTTTTGAACTCCAAATTTTTCCATAGCTTCATTTAAATTATCTGAACAATTCACATGACCAAAATATCCTGCGTCCTCATAATACTTTGAAGTGCAAGCAAGATTAAATGTATCATGTATGCCTACAGTATCTCTCACAACCTCTACCAAAGGTTCATGATCAACATCGTAAAATTTTGAAAATAATCCAGGACCTGGAAAAGTATGACCCATAAATGTTCTAGTAGTTTGCCAATCAAGTCCGTTTTCTCTCCCTTTATCTAATTTGGATGTATCGTAAGCTACAAAATCTGAACATTGTCTTCCTGTTGGAGTGATTATTTGAATATAATCTCCCTCTTTAACTTGGTAACCAATTGACGTGGTTCTTGCTATATTTCTTTCCTCCTTGGGATCATAAACAGGATCAGGAATAACAGAGAATTCCTTTTCTTTTTTAATTTCTGATCTTGTGACCATTATTGTAAGTTCTGTTGAAGGATTTTGCTCATGAACCATCATTGAATTTCCTGGGGCTGCAAAGATACAATAGCATTTGTCTTTAGACTTTATTTTAAAGATTTCGCCTGCTTTAGTATCTTTATCAAAAATTACTGATGATTTAGATTTCTCTATATTTAAGTTTCTTTTTTTTAATTGAAGCAAAGCCTGTAAAGATGTCTCATCTTTCTTTAGAAGAATTTTTTTTATTTCTGAATTATCTTTAATCTCTTTTAAGTTTAAAATTGCTAATTCTGATTTACCATCTTTATTAAATACTGAAATTTCACAAATTTGATTACCCTCATTATTGATGATTTCTATTTCATCATCAGGAAAAATTTGAATTCCAGTAAGACCACCTCCCTCAACTACATATCTTTCAACTCCAGGTGGTAAGGTGTTTAGACCTGGTTCATTAATATCTAATGTGGTTAATGCCATTTTTAAAAATTTATGTTTATAATATATAAATATCTATCTGTTGACTATCCTATAAGTTAAGCAGATACTGTGGACATCAAATAGTACTAGGAGGAAAAATGAAAAACAAATTACCGTTATTAATCGGTGCAATTGTTGTAATTGCGGGTTTAGTTTTCTTCATGGGTGGAGGAGACAAAACAGCAAAAAAATCAGGCGATAGTAGCCAACCAATAGTTATTCCAACACATAACTGGTCAAGCCAAATTGTAATGGCTTATGTTATAGGTGGAATTTTTGAAAGTATGGGAAACAACGTGAGTTATGTTAATGCTGACTCACAAGCTGTTTACGAATCAATTAGAATTGGAGATGTAACTATTTCTCACGAAGTATGGGAGTCTGCATTCGGTAAATCTTTCACAACTGCTTTAGATAAAGGTGGTTTATTAGATTGGGGTGATCACGAGGCAAGAACCCTTGAGGACATGGGTTATCCTAATTGGGTTACTGATAAAGGGTTGTGCCCAGGTCTACCAGACTGGACAGCTTTAAAAAATCCAGAGTGCGCTAAAAACTTTGTAACACCTGACTCAGGCGGAAAAGGACGTATGTTAGAAGGTCCACAAACTTGGCACGGTGACTTAATTCCTCAAAGAGTAGATGCTCTAGGATTAGGCGATCTTTGGATGGTCAAATTTGCTGGAAGTGCGGACGCACTTTGGGCTGAATTAGCAGCAGCAGAGAAAGAAGGAAGAGGAACTATTATTTTTAACTGGACGCCAAACTTTACAGATGGTGCTGGTTTTACATTTATAGACTTTCCACCTTACACAGCAGGTTGCAGACCAGAAGATGGTGGAGATGGTAAATGTGGTTCTCCAGATGGGTATTTAAAGAAAGCAGTTCACGAAGACTTTCCAAAAACTCATCCAGCCGCAGCCGCAGCTTTCAAAAAGATGTCATTCACTACAAGTCATATTGGAGCAATGGCAGCTTTAGTTGATATTGATAAAATGACACATGAAGATGCTGCCAAAAAATGGTTAGCTGATAATGAGTCAGTTTGGAAACCATTTACTAAGTAAGGTAAATTACAATTAAATTTATAAATCTCCCCCAACAATGTTGGGGGGGATTTTTTTTAATTCAGATTTCATGATTAAATATTATGTAGGAATATTAATTAGTTTATTATTTTTAAATCACTCGATAGCAAAAGATATTAATATTCAAGAAAATATAGATCTTAGTTTTAAATGTGAATTAGAAAAAAAAATAATTAAGAATTCAGAATATAACTATCAAGTATTCTTAGCTAAAGAACTAGATAAAAAAAATTTAGATAAATTTGAAATTAAATCGCAACAACCAGAAACTCTTTATATAAATGGCCTATCATCATTTTTATCCAAATCTTTTAAGCTAAGTGTTAAAGTTGTAAACATAGATGTAGTTTTGTTTAAAGCAATTGATAACAATTCTAGCTATTCAGAGTCAGGTATTATCAATAGAAAAACAGGTGAATTAATACATGAAATTTCAAAAAATATAAAAAGTGAAAATTCAGAAAAGTATATTACTTTTTATTCCTGTAGTGAGAGGGAAAAAGTCTGATTTTTTTTTTAATTAATTTGTGTAAGATATTAAAATGAAAAAATTACTTATTACCTTTATTTTAACCTTATCATTTATTAGTAGTGCCTCAGCTCGTAGCACGGGATGCAAAGAAGGAAATTGTGAGAATGGTTATGGTAAATGGGTTTATACGGATAAAACTACATATGAAGGTGAATGGGTGGGTACAAAAAAAAATGGTCAAGGTGTAGAGACTTGGCCCAATGGATATATCTATAAAGGTGAATTTAAAAATAGTGAATGGAGCGGCGAAGGCATTTTAACTTTTCCCGATGGGTCAATTTATGAAGGAGAGTGGGAAAAAGGTTTTATGAATGGATTTGGAACCTTTACTTCATCTGATGGAACACAAAAATCTGGGACTTGGAAAAATGGAAAGATACAGGATTAATGTTAAAGGAAAATTATTTAAATAAAATAAAAGAATTACCAGAGTTTACAAAACAAACTGGTGGTTTGTTTGTGTTAATCATAATTATAATTTCATTTTTTTTTATTTTGAATGTTATGTTTGGAGAAGGTGATGAATTAGTTAAAAAAATGAAATTAGAGGAAGAGAGAATAGCTGAGGAAAAAAAATTGGGTGAACTAATATCAAAACTTCCATCAGGAATACTTGTAACTTTTGACGGTACTGATCATTATAAGTTAACCAATGATACATATGAAAAAGTCTGTAAGGCAACAAAACTTATACCTCAAAGAGCAATTATGGGTGCTAATTTTTTAAATTTTAGAGCACATGAAATTTATACAATTAATGGAAATAAAATCAGCGATACTTTTGTTGAGTGGGATAAAGAAAAGAACAAGTGTTTTGCTGGTTTTACAGTTAGTGGGAAAAATGTTGGTGTAAATGAGTCAATTACTGTTAGCGGTGAAGCACTAAGTTTTTTGAGTACAGGAATTGATACAAGGGTTTATTTTATTAAAAATTTTTAGGAGGAAAAAATAATTATATAGATTTAATTTTAACTTAATATCATATAACTTTATTAAAATTTATGTCTAGCCCAGTAATTAAATGCGAAAATGTTTTTAAAATTTTTGGAGTTAATGCAAAAAAGATGCTTCAAGAATCAGATGGAAATGTTAATGCAAAAACCTTTCAAGAAAATGGATGCATTGTAGGCGTTAATAATGCTTCATTTGAAGTTGCAAAAGGAGAGATGTTAGTTGTTATGGGTTTATCTGGCTCAGGTAAATCAACATTATTGAGATGTATTTCTAGATTAACTGACGCAACTGGAGGAAAAATTTTTATTGAAGGTAAAGATTTATTAGAATTAAACAATAAAGAACTGATAGATCTTAGAAGAAATAAAATGGGAATGGTTTTCCAAAGTTTTGCTTTACTACCTCATAAAACTGTAGTTGAAAATATTGCTTTTCCACTTCAAATCAAAGGAATAGAAATTGAAGACAGCATTGCTAAAGCAATGGATATGGTCAAATTAGTAGGTCTTGAAGGAAGAGAAAATTATTTTCCAAGAGAGCTCTCAGGTGGACAACAACAAAGAGTAGGTATAGCAAGATCTTTAGCTGTAGAGCCTGACATATGGTTTTTAGATGAACCATTTTCTGCTTTAGATCCTTTAATTCGTAAAGAAATGCAAGATGAATTCTTAAGACTTCAAGAAAAATTACAAAAAACTATTATGTTTATAACTCACGATTTTGATGAAGCTTTAAAACTTGCTGACCGAATCGCAATTATGAAGGATGGAATAATTGAACAGTTAGATACGCCAGCTAATATTGTTTTAAATCCAGCAACAGAATATGTAAGAAAATTTACTGAAGAAGTGCCAAGAGAAAAAGTTTTATTAATTGAAGACGTAATGGATAAATTTGATGTTAAAGATTTAAGTGAATTAAAAGTTTCAAAAGATGAAACTATAGAAAATGTCGCTGAAAAAATTCTTTCACAAGATAAATCAGTAGCCGTAGTAGATAATAATAATAATATTGTGGGCTCTATAAATCCGACGAAAATAATTAATACAGTTTTTGGAGGAAGAAGGAATAATAATTAGTTTATGAATTTTATTAAAAAATATCCAAAATCATTGCAGTGGCTATTTTTATTAATTGTTTTTTTTGCCTTATGTTTTGCAATTGAAGTTCCTGAAACTTATAAATTTATACGTGGTCAGGCAGAATTTGTAAAAGATCCTAATCAAAATTTTTATGTTTTTCTAGGTAAAGAGGTAAGATACTATCCTTTCGATGTCTTTTGGAGGCTGCCACCACTACTTGGATGGTTACCTATTTGGATAAATGATTCATTATTTTTTTTAATGAATGAATGGTTGCCAATGGAATTTTGGAACGAAGATACTCAATCATATAAAACTCGACCTTTAGTTCTCCAGATAACAAGAGAAGTAACCTCAATCATGACATTTTTGATTGAATTAATCAGAGACATTTTATTAGGAGGTCTTAAAACTATTGTAGCTTTTACAAGCTGGGATTTTGTAGGATCTAATTCTTGGGCAAAAATGCCAGGTCTTCCATGGACTATAGTTGCTTCAGGTGCAGCAATATTAGCTTATAAATTGAGCGGCAAAGGTCTCGCTTTATTTGCAGGTTTGGTCATGATTTATATTTCAATATTTGGCCAATGGAAACCATCAATGCAAACTCTATCTTTTATACTAGTCGCAGCACCATTATCATTTGTTTTTGGTTTGGGTCTAGGCATAGCAGCATTTAAAAATAAGCGTGTAGAAAAAGCTTTATATCCCATATTACTAGTGATGCAGACAATGCCACAATATGCAGTATTAGTTCCTGCATTAGTTCTTTTTGGAGTTGGTGATCATGCTGCAGTAATCATAACTATGATAGTTGCTGTACCTCCAATGATTTTATTAACATTATTAGGATTAAGAGCAGTGCCACCAGAAGTAATTGAAGCTGGCAGGATGAGTGGGTGTAATAATTTTCAGCTAATGTTTAAGGTATTAATACCAACTGCAAGAAGAGATATATTAATAGGAGTAAATCAAGTTATCATGGTTTGTTTTTCTATGGCTGTTATCTCTGCTTTTATAGGGGCAAAAGGTTTAGGATTTAATTTATTATTAGCTCTTAACCAACTTAATATTGGGCTGGCATTAGAGGCAGGATTATGTATTAGCCTTATTGCAATATTGTTAGACAAGATGTCTTTGGCTTGGGCCAATAAACAAGTTGATTATTTTGGAAATCTCACTTTTTTTGAAAGAAATAAAAATGCATATATTTTTGGTATCGCTGTAATAATCGGAATTGTACTTGCATATTTAGGATCTTTTTATTTTAATGAGGGATACAATTATTTATTTGAAGTTCCTCATAACAAAGGAATATCCACAGCAGATTTTTGGAATAAAGGAGTTGATTGGATTTTTGATACTTTTTTTGTTTATATAAAAGCATTTAATACATGGTTAATTGTTGAAGTTCTTCAGCCTATGCGTGCTTTATATCTAAGAATGCCTGCAGTAGCTACATTAGTTTTAGTTGTTGGAGCAGGATATTTAATAGGTGGAATTCGTTCAGCTTTGGTTGTTTGTGGATTGACATTATTTATAGCCTTAAGCCCTTGGTGGGATAGAGCTTTAGTAACAACTTATATGGCAACTTTTGGAGTTATTGTTTCTTGTGCAATTGGTTTTACAGTAGGAACTATTTGTTTTCAGAATAAACATGCAGCAAATTTTATGTTAGGTGTTTGTGATATTTTTCAAACATTTCCATCTTTTGTATATTTAATACCAGTTATGATGCTTTTTGGTATAACTGATACATCAGTTTTGATTGCAGTCATAGTTTATGCAACAATTCCTGCAACAAGGTATACTATTGAGGGTCTAAGAAGTGTTCCACTTGCTTTACATGATGCAGCTACAATGTCAGGAGTAAATAAATTTCAAAGATTAACTAAAATAGAATTCCCACTTGCTTTTCCTCATATGATGTTAGGCTTGAATCAAACTATTGTATTTGCATTATTCATGGTTATTATTGGCGCATTTATAGGAACAGAAGACTTAGGACAGTACATATTAAAAGCTTTATCTGATAAAAATGGTGCGGGTATTGGATTGACACTGGGTATCTGTGTTGCTTTTATTGGATTAATATTTGATAATTTAATTAGAACTTGGGTTAATCAAAGAAAAAAACATCTTAATATTGCTTAAATATAAATTATTTCTCTTTTAAAAAATTTTCTGAGGAATCGTCCATTGCAGTTGCCCAAGGCGTATGATGAATAGGAGCAGCTGAACCAGTTACAGGAGATGAAAAAGATTTGTTTCTATAAGTTGAAATATCCTCAACTTTATGGTGTTCCCACTCTTTAAAGTGTTTTCTAATTAACTCAAAATCAATTTTTGGATAATCAGACATTTCATGAAGCTCTTTTGTATACTCAGTTTGAAAATCAATCATTTGATCTGGATTTTCCAGATTTTCTTCCATTGCAACCCATTTATTAATATCTTTTTCAACTTCGCCATTACTAGGGATTTTGATTTTATTCATAATAACATCTCTTGCGTACCAAGCTTGGCAATCAAACATGTTAAATGTATGGAATTGATCTTGCATACCAAGATATAAAAGTTTGTGATTATCTTGCCAAACCACTCCTTTATATAATTTTGGTGGATAAAGTCTGTTTCTAGTTTTTAATTGTAAATTTTCTTCTAAAAAAGGAAAATGATGAAGATAACCAGTGCATAAAATTACAACGTCAGCTTCTTGTTCAGTACCATCTTTAAAGATTGCTTTATTTCCTACTAATTTATCAAGATAATGAACTTCTTTCATTCCATTGGGCCACTTAAATCCCATCGGGTTATGTCGATAACCAATGGTAACACTTTTGGCTCCGTATTTATTACACTGAAGTGCGATGTCTTCTGCCGAATAACTACTACCTAGCACTATTACATTTTTATTTCTAAACTCCTCTGCATCTCTAAAATCATGAGAATGCATTATTCTTCCTGGGAATGAATCCATCCCTTTGTATTCTGGAATAAATGGCACAGAAAAATGACCTGTTGATACAACAACAAAATCAAAATTATCTTTTAATATTTTATTGTTAACTTTATCTTGATAACTAAGTTCAAATTTGTCATTTTTAAAAATAGTATTTAAAACTTTTGTATTAAATTTTATCTTGTTTCTTAAATTTCCTTTACTTACTCTTCCAACAATATAGTTATACAAAACTTCTCTAGGTGGAAAAGATGGTATTGGTTTTCCAAAATGTTCATCAAAAGAATAATCTGCAAATTCTAAACATTCCTTTGGTCCATTTGACCAAAGATATCTATACATGCTGTTAGGCACAGGATCTCCGTACTGATCAGATCCTGTTCGCCAACTATAATTCCATAAACCACCCCAATTCTCTTGCTTTTCAAAACAAACGACTTCAGGGATTTTTTCACCATTTTTTTCTGCTAATTCAAAAGACCTTAACATTGATAATCCACAAGGTCCTGCACCAATTATTGCTACTTTTGTCATTAATTTATTCAATTAAATAATTTTGTATTTTACTAACAAAATGACGACAATTACAATAAAATAATCATTCGTTATGAAAAATATTTTAGTTATTGGTGGAGGTGCAATGGGCTCTGCATTTACAATCCCAAGTTTAGAAAATAATAATAATGTTACAATTACCGAACCTTATAACACAAGATTTATTAAAGATTTATCTTCTAAAAAAAAATTACACTCTGCTCTTAAAATAAAATTACCAAAAAAATTAAAATTTAGGAAATTTTCTAAAAACTTATTAAAAGAAAAATTTGACTTAATAGTAATAGCCTTAAGTCTACCAGGTATTGATTTTATAGGCAAAGAATTGAGAGACCTAAGAATTAAAACACCAATTTTAGTTTTGACCAAAGGGTTAAAATTTGAGAAAAAAAATAACAAGATTTTAACAATTTCAGAACTGCTTCAAAAAAACTATAATTTAAAAAATATTTCAGTCTTAAAAGGACCCTGTTTGGCTAAAGAATTAGCCAGAAAAAATCAAACTAGCGTAATTATAGCAAATAAAAATATTAGTATGGCCAAATCTATTGGAAGGAAAATTTCTACGAAATATTATTTAATAGAATACTCTAAAGACGTAGTTGGAGTAGAAGTGTGTTCAGCCATAAAGAACATATATTCAATGATTATTGGAGCTGGTCAAAGTCTTAATTCATCATCAAACCTGTTTCAAAAAGCAGTTCTTGAAATGAAATATTTAAATAGATATTTCAAAGGTAAAGATGAAACAATCTTAGGGCTTGCCGGAGTAGGTGACTTGTATGTTAGTGCTGCTGGTGGAAGAAATAGTAAGATGGGTAGTTTCTTAGGAAAAGGATTTACATTTAAAACTGCAAAAAAAAGATTTATGCCCAAAGAAACTGTAGAAGGTGAAGAACTTGCAAGGGAGATCACACCATTTATTTTAAAAAAAATTGATAAGAAAAAAATTCCATTAATGATTAATTTACTAAAAACATTTAAAGAAAATAAAAAACTTAAAATAAAAGTTTAAAATAAACCTTCTATATCGCCATCTTTATTTACCTTAATGGAGTCAGCTGCTGGTACTTTTGGAAGTCCTGGCATTGTCATGATCGCTCCACAAACTACAACAATAAATTCTGCACCAGATGAAAGCCTAATCTCTCTAATAGGCAATGAATGTCCTGTTGGAGCACCTTTTAGACTTGGATCTGTAGAAAAACTATATTGAGTTTTTGCAACACATATAGGTAATTCACCATAACCAGCTTCTTCAAAGTTTTTTAGTTGATCTTTAATTTTTTTATCAGCAATAACTTCATCTGCCCTATAAATCTCTTTTGCTATAGTTTCTATTTTTTTAAAAAGCGGAGTTTTACTTTCATATAAAAATTTAAATTTAGCTTCATTTTTCTCACATAGATCTACTACATGATTAGCTAAATCTTTTGTTCCTTCACCACCATCTGCCCAATGCTTACAAATACTTGCTTTAACTCCTAGCTTTTTACAAAAATCAATTAAGACATCTACTTCTTTATCAGTGTCTTTTATAAAGTGATTTATAGCTACAGCGACAGGTAAACCAAATTTTTTTGTGTTTTCAATATGTCTCTCGAGATTTATTAATCCCTTCTTAAGTGCTTCAACATTTTCTTTTTTTAAATCATCTTTTGCAATACCACCATGCATCTTTAAAGCTCTTATAGTTGCAACTATAATAACACAACTCGGTTTTAAATCTGATTTCCTACATTTGATATCTAAAAATTTTTCAGCTCCTAAATCTGCACCAAAACCTGCTTCAGTAACAACATAATCAGCAAGCTTTAATCCAGCTTTAGTTGCAATTACCGAATTACATCCATGTGCAATATTTGCAAATGGTCCACCGTGAATTATTGCAGGATTATTTTCTAGCGTTTGTGTAATATTTGGTCTGATTGCCTCTTTAAGCAAAACAGTCATTGGTCCATGAGCATTTAAATCTTTAGCGAAAATTGGTTTTTTTTCTCGTGTGTATGCTATTGTAATATTTCCAATCCTTTTTTCTAAATCTTCAAGATCATTAGCAAGACAAAAGATAGCCATTATCTCAGAGGCAACTGTGATATCAAAACCATCTTCTCTAGGAAAACCATTAGCAACACCACCAAGATTAATATTTATTGATCTCAAAGCTCGATCGTTCATATCAATAACTCTTTTCCAAACAATTCTTCTTACATCTATATTCAATTTATTTCCCCAGTAGATATGATTATCAATTAATGCTGACAAAAGATTATGCGCAGAAGTTATTGCATGAAAATCCCCAGTGAAGTGGAGATTAATTTGTTCCATAGGTACTACTTGTGCGTATCCACCTCCTGCTGCACCCCCTTTCATTCCAAAGGATGGGCCTAAACTTGGTTCTCTTAAGCATACAATAGATTTTTTTCCAATTTTATTAAGTCCATCATTTAATCCTACAGAAGTGGTTGTTTTACCCTCACCAGCAGGAGTAGGAGTTATTGCTGTTACCAAAATTAATTTACCATCTGGTTTACTTTTTAATGTATTTAAGTATTCCAAATTAACTTTTGCAATATGTCTACCCATCGGGCTAAAAGCTGAACTTTCGTCTGGAACATTTACTTTCGCTAAAATTTCCTTAATTGGAAGCATTTTTGCTTCACGAGCAATTTGAATATCTGATTTTATGTCGCTCATTGAATTTAATTAAAAACTGGTTGATTAGTATCTCTTTTTAATGCCTTTGGAAATATCTAAAAATTATATATAAAAAAAATATGAACTATTTATACTCATTATTATAAAATTTATTCATGCAAAAATATTCAGTTTTCAGTCTTATTAAAAACGCTCTTTCAAATCACGAAAATTGGGACTTGGCTTGGAAAGATCCAACTCCAAAAAAAGAATATGATGTTGTTATTATTGGTGGTGGTGGACATGGTTTAGCAACAGCATACTATTTAGCAAAAGAACATAATATCACCAATGTTGCTATAATCGAAAAAGGCTGGATTGGTGGAGGTAATGTTGGTCGAAACACTACAATAATTAGATCGAATTATATGCATGATGACAACGCATTATTCAGTGAATTTGGAATGGATCTTTGGAGAAGAATGAGTCAGGATTTAAATTATAATGTAATGTTTTCTCCTAGAGGAATAATAAATCTTGCTCACTCAGATGCACAAATGAATACTTATGCTCGAAGAGGGAATTCGATGAGATTAAATGGAATCGATGCAGTACTTCTAAATAGGGAAGAGGTGAAAGAAATTATTCCTATGGCTGATTTCTCTGAGAATGTAAGATTTCCAATTTTTGGAGGACTAATGCAGCCTAGCGCAGGAACAGCTAGGCACGATGCTGTTGCTTGGGGTTATGCACGGCAAGCAGATGATATGGGTGTAGACATTATTCAAAATTGTGAAGTAACTGGGTTTGATGTATCTGCAGGAAAAATTAATGGAGTAAGAACTTCTCGTGGAGACATAAAAGCAAAAAAAATTGGATTATGTGTTGCAGGTAGTACGAATATTTTAGCTGAAAAATTAAATATGACATTACCAATTGAGACTCATTTACTACAGGCATGTGTATCAGAGCCGGTAAAACCAGTTTTAGATAAAGTAGTTACTTTTGGTGCTGGTCATTTTTATATAAGCCAGTCTGATAAAGGAGAAATGGTTATGGGTGGTGATCTTGATGGATACAATAGTTATGCACAAAGAGGCAATCTTCCAACTCTACAACATGTTCTTACTGAGGGAATTGCAATGATGCCATTCTTAAGTAAATTAAAAATGTTAAGAACTTGGGGAGGAATAATGGACATGTCTATGGATGGTTCGCCAATAATAGACAAGACTCACATTGAAGGTTTATATTTGAACTGCGGTTGGTGTTATGGTGGATTTAAAGCAACACCTGCATCTGGTTGGACATTTGCACACACGATTGCACAAGATAGAGTTCATGAATTAAATTCAGGATATAGTTTAAATAGATTTAATACCGGTCACTTACTTGATGAAAAGGGACTAGGCACAAAAACTTGGATTTCATAAATGCTCTATATAAAATGTCCACATTGTGGAATGAGATCACAGAACGAGTTTTCATATGGTGGTGATGCAACTATCAAACGACCAGAATTAGGAAAAGAAATATCTGATCAAGATTGGGATAATTTTGTTTACAATAGAAAAAGTTTGAGAGGGAAACATTGGGAACTATGGCAACATATATCAGGTTGCAGACAATGGATAAAAGTTGAACGAGATACTGCTACTCACGAAATTTTTAAAACTCTTAAAGCTAATGAAGAAATTTCATTATGACACAAAGTTTTAGATTGAAAAGTGGTGGATTAATAAATAGAGATAAAAAAATTTCTTTTAGATTTAATGGTAAAAAATATTTTGGTTATGAAGGAGACACTCTTGCATCTGCATTAATAGCAAATGGAGTTCATCTAATTGGAAGAAGTTTTAAATATCATAGACCCAGAGGTTTTTTTGGAGCTGGGGTTGATGAGCCATATGCAATAGTTCAATTATACAGAAACGGTGAAACAGAGCCGAATATTAAAGCTACTGAACAAGAACTTTTTGAAGGTCTTGAAGCAAAAAGTGTTAATTGTTGGCCGAGTGTGAATTTTGATGTCGGAGCTATAAATAATTTTTTAAAGATATTTCTTCCAGCTGGCTTTTATTACAAGACCTTTATGTGGCCAAAAAGTTTTTGGTATAAAATTTATGAACCATTCATCAGAAAAGCTGCTGGTTTAGGCACAGTGTCTATAAAACATGATAAAGAAAGATATGAACACAAATATGAATATTGTGATGTGTTAATCACAGGCTCAGGTCCATCTGGATTAGCGAGTGCTTACTCAGCAGCAAAAAATGGTGCTAAAGTAGTTCTCGCAGAGGACAAATCAAGATTTGGAGGAACTCTATTAACAAGTGATGTTAATATAGGGAATCAATCAGGTAAAGAGTGGGCAGACAGTATTGTTTCTGAACTTAAGGAAATGTCTAATGTTACTATAAAAAATAGGTCTCAAGTTTTTGGTTATTATGATCATAACATGTTAGTTATGTCTGAAAGAATAAGTGACCACTTACCAAAAACGAAAAAATATCATCCAAAGCAAAGACTTTGGTACATAAGAGCAAAAGAAGTTTTAATCTCATCAGGATCAATTGAAAGACCAATTGTATTTGGTAATAATGATACTCCGGGTGTTATGTTATCCTCGGCTGCCAAGGAATACATGAAAGTGTATGGAGTACTAGTTGGAAAAAAACCCATTGTCTTTACAAATAATGATAGTGGTTATGAAACAGCAATTGAATTTAAAAAGAATGGTGTCGATCCAATAATTTTAGATACAAGAAAAGAGCCCCAATCTGAAATCATTGATGAAGCAAAAAATATGAATATTAATATAAAAAATTCATATGTAGTCGTAGCTGCTCAAGGATATAAAAAAGTAAAATCTGCTGATATAGCTAAAATTTCAGATGACAAAGAAAAACTTGGATCAGTTGAAAATATAAAATGCGATTGTATTTGCGTCTCTGGTTTTTGGACTCCCACAATTCATTTGGCATCACAATCTGGAAATAAAACAAAATTTAACGAGAAAATCGATGCATTTGTTCCTGGAACATCTAAACAAAATGAAAAAACTTTAGGGGCTGCTAATGGGATCTACACCTTAGAAGAGACTTTAAAAGATTCTTTTGAAAAAGGAAATCAATTGTCAAAAGAAATTACAAATAATGATAACAAGGTTTCTTTTCCTAATGTTGTTGAAAAAAAATCTACAGTGCACGATAAATTTTGGTGCGTACCACTACCAAAGGGAAAAAATTACAAGCGATTTTTAGATTTTCAAAATGATGTTGCAGTTTCCGACATAGAGATAGCTCTTAAAGAGGGATATAGGTCTATTGAGCACGTAAAAAGATACACCACACTTGGCATGGCTACTGACCAAGGTAAGACGAGTAATCTTAACGGTTTACAATTAGTGTCGAAAATTGAGAATAAAGTCGTTCCAGCAGTCGGGCACACAACTTTTAGACCACCTTATTCACCAGTTTCTATTGGAGCAATTGTTGGAAGGGAAGTAGGAAAACATTCAAAACCAACTAGAAAATCTCCAATGCATTCATGGCATGAAAAAAATAATGCAGTCTTTGTTGATGCAGGTGTATGGTTAAGACCAAGATATTATAAACGTGGTGAAGAAAATTTATTTGAGGCGTCAAAAAGAGAAGCTAAAAATGTAAGAACTAATGTAGGTGTTTGTGACGTCACCACTTTAGGTAAAATTGATATTAAAGGTCCGGATGCAGCGGAGCTTTTAAATAGAGTTTATACAAATGCCTGGTTAAAACTTCCAGTTGGCAAAGCACGATATGGCGTGATGTTGAGAGAAGATGGAATTGTAATGGATGATGGAACAACAACAAGAATTTCAGAAAATCATTATCATATGACAACTACAACAGCTCAAGCAGCTAATGTTCTTTCTCATTTAGAGTATTATTTGCAATTAGTTTGGCCAGAATTAAATGTAAATGTAGTTTCAACTACTGAACAATGGGCAGGAGCAGCTATTGCAGGTCCTAAATCAAGAGATGTATTACAAAAATTATTTCCAAATTCTGATGTCTCTAATGAAGGATTTCCTTTTATGGGTTACATGGAAGGAGATTTATTTGGAGTAAAAGCTAGAATTTTTAGAATTTCTTTTTCAGGTGAACTTGCATATGAGGTAAATGTTCAGTCTGATAATGGAAAGTTTATGTGGGAAAAAATTATGGAAGTTGGGAAGGAATTTAAAATACAACCATATGGAACTGAAGCTTTATCTACACTGAGAATAGAAATGGGACACGTTGCAGGTTCAGAGCTAGATGGAAGAACAACTCCATATGACAACTCTCTTGAAGGACTATTAAGTAAAAAAAAAGATTTTATTGGTAAAAGATCTTTATCAAGAGAAGCATTTATGGCAAACGATAGACAAAAGATTGTTGGGGTTGTTCCGCTAGATAAAAAAACAAGTATTCCGGAGGGATCGCATTTGGTTAAAGATTCAAACGCGCCTTTACCTAATCCCAAATTAGGTTATATCTCAGCATCATGTTGGAGTGTTGAACATAATAATCCATTCTCTTTAGCCATCCTAAAAGATGGAAAAAATATGATAGGAAAAAAATTATTTGTAATGTCGCCACTTAAAAATAAAGTAATACCAGTTGAGATAGTCTCTTCACACTATGTCGATCCAAAAGGTGAAAGGGTAAGATCATGAGCCTGATATCACCTTTAGCAAATGTTCATTACCCGGGTTTATTTGGTGATCATGAGGGTAAAAATGAAAATAATCTTTTAAAAATTTCAGAAAAAAAAAACTTATTAATAATTCAAATTGTTCAATATAAAAATTCTAAAGTTTCATATGATGGGATCGATATCGATGGTTTAAAACTTAAGAACAAAGTTTTAAGTATTTCAAGTAATAGTGACACAAGAATTTTGTGGAATGGACCAAAAAACTGGCTTTTGGTCTCAACTAAAAAAAATTTACTAAAAAATATTTTAGAAAAATTTAATGATAAAGATTTTGCTGTTACTGATTTATCTCACTCAAGAGCAATTATTGAAATACAAGGACAACAAACGATAGAAGTTTTAAAAAAAGGGTGTCCCTTTAATTTTAATATTTTAAAAAAAGATAGTTCAATCAATTCTACATATAATGGTATAGCTTTCACAGTTGATATGCTTAATGACAATCCTGAAAAAGTAAGATTATTTACTCTAAGAAGTTTTGGTGAGTCTTTATATCACTCTATAACAGATGCATCTTTAGAGTTTGGCTATCAATCCATATGAATAATTATTCTCTAGTTGCTATATAGACCCCAACTGTAGTTATTAAAAATCCTATTAAGTCTAGATTAGTTAAATTTTCATTCAAAAAAAGCCAAGCCATTAAAGCAGAAGTTGCTGGTATTAAAAAAAATATTGAGACAGTTTTACTCGCTGAATTTTTTTTAATTAAGTACATCAATATTGTAAATGCTCCAAAAGAAACTAAAAAAATTTGATGACTCATTGCAATTATAAATGTCTGAGTAAAATCGATATATGGTTTTGAAAAAAAACCAATTACAGTGATATGAAAAATTACTCCACCTAAAGCTTGATACATGTTACTAACAGATAAAGGCAAATTATTACTCAATTTTTTTTGCCAGATAGTTGAAGATGTAATAGCAATTAAAGCTATAATGGTAGCAATTAAACCATCTAATGGTATTTTAGTGCCTAAATCAAAACCAAGAACCAAAGTAGCACCAGTAAAACCTAACAAAACACCAACCCATTGTTTAGCAGTTACTTTTTCATTTAATATTGGTCCACTAAGCACATTTGTAAGAATAGGTTGAAGCGTTACAATTAACGCAGCAATTCCTGTTGGCATTCCTTTTGAAATTGAAAAGAAAACTCCACCAAGGTACAATCCGTGAAAAAGAACACCACTAAAAAATGCCTCAATTAAATTTTTTTTATTGACTAAAATTTTTTGTTTTAAATAAAGAGAAAATAAAAAAAATCCGATCGTTACTATTGAAAACCTAAAAGCCAATGCTGAAAAAGGATCACTATTATCTATTATAGGTTTAGTTGTTATAAATGCAGATGACCAAAGAATTACAAATAATAATGGAAAAATTCTTATCATAATACTTTATAGACTTAAAAATCAGGTGAATTCATTAAAATTAAACCCTAATTTGAACAATTAATTAATAGAATAGTATCCACAAATCACCTATATTTTCCAAGCTGTGGGAAGATTTGTAAAAATAATTGGTTTTTTAACATCGTTTGTCTGTTTAACAGGATTTATACCTGTATTCTCATTAATTGGACCGAGCGTTACAGTATTTACATCAGGTAATTTTTATAAAGCTGGTGCACAATTTTTTATAGATAAAACTATTCAAAAAAAAACAGGCAAAAATTCATTAGAATTTGTAAAAGAAAAAATTGAAAAAAAAGATAGTAATGACGAATTAAATGAACAAATAAAACTATTAGTTGAAAAAAGAATTAAGTTAGCAAGAATACAATTAAATCTAGAAAATATTAATCAATAATATTTAGAATTATTAGTTTTTTTTGTTTCGTTTCTTTACACCATAACTCATAACTTTCACACATCCTCCATAAATGATCAAATGCCCTTTGTGAAACTTCAAGAGGAAAATGACTTTTCGTATAGTATAAACTTGGAATATGCATTAGTTGCTTAATTACCATATCTTTTTGAATTTTTAATAACTCTAAAGTTTCTCTGGGAATTTTCTTTTTTGTATTTGAGTCTATAAAATTATTTTTTTTTAAATCCTCAAACCACATATCATGAAATTTACCACTACTTATAGTTTTATAAGTTTCTGTTCCAATAAAACCTTCAATAGCATTTATATTTGTAAAACTAGGATTATTTTTTTTTATTTCACAAATCTTAGAATAAATTAATTCAGCAACAAATAATATGTATGGTCTTTCCTTTAAACCCATAAATTATGAATTGTATTTTTTCATAGCAGCACTTGCTAGTATCAAATTTGGATCAAGAAATATTTTTGAGGATTTAACATTTTTAAATGATTTGAATGCAAATATTGCTATAGGCAACTCAGTGCATCCTAAAATAATTTTTTTACATTTTTCTTTTAGAAGATAATTAATTGCTGGTTTAATTGCTTTTTCTGCTGCTCTCACATTTCCCATCTTCACAAATTTAATCGCTTTGTTTACACATCTTTTTTGTAAATCATATTTTGGAAACAATAAGTTAAAGTTTTTATCAAAAAAATTATTGTAAACACCTGTTTTCAATGTACCTTCTGTAGCTAGAAGTCCGATTTTTGAATTTTTTTTACAAGTTTTTTGAGTTTGTTTAAATACTTCCTTTGGCATATTTATTATAGGTATTTTGATTTTTTTTTTTAAATCATCGTACCAATAATGAGCAGTATTACAGGGTATCACAATGAATTTACATTTATTTTTTTGTAGTTGATAACACCCCTTTAATAAACTTTTTAAAACAGCTAAGTACTTTTTTTTACTTTTTTTATTAACTCTTTGATTTGATAAACTGCTAGTTTGAACACCAATAGATTCAGGTCTACCTGGAATGTTTGATTTATTGTATAATAAAAAAATGGGGTATTCTTGATCAATTTTTCCTCTATTAAGAATAGCTAGTTTATTACAAAAATCTAAACCAGCTTGTGTTCCCATTCCTCCAAGAATACCAATCATATATTTAATATATTAGAGAATTGTTTATTGGCTACAAAAAAATAAATCTCTTAAAAGAGTTTATTATAAATTATAGCCAATAAATGAAATCGTGAAAATTATGCAGTTTTTAAGTTAACTGCTGAAGGACCTTTAGGACCATCCTCAACATCGAAAGTCAAAGCTTGACCTTCATCTAAACCGTTCATACCAGCATCTCTCACTGCTGAAACATGTACAAACACATCTTTTTCCTTATCTTCTCTTTCAATAAAACCAAAACCTTTGGTTGGATTGAACCACTTTACTTTTCCTTGTAGACTCATATTTTTCTATCTTTAGTTATATTAATTTATTACTTATAATTAAGTAACAGGTGCTTTCTTTAGAAAATTAGGGCTTTTGTCAACAAAATTGATTAATTTAGAATTTTTAAATTCTAAATGTTGTATAAAAGTTTGGTTAAATACAAGGAATTAACATCATCTTTATAATGTGCAAAGGGCGCACATGCCTTAAAACCACATTTATCAAACAATTTTCTAGCAGGGTAAAAAAATTTACCTGCACCAGTTTCAATACTTAACCTTTTAATTTTGAGTTTTTGAGCTTCATCAATTAAATGATTAATAACTTGAATGCCGTATCCCTTACCTCTAAAATCATCATGTACTCTTATAGATTTAAATTCACCATGATATTTATCTAAAAATTTTAAAGCACCACAACCAATTAATTGATTATTTCTCCATAAGCTCCAAAATTTTATAGACTTAACTTTTAATCCTGGAATATCTAAAACATGAGCACTTCCCTCTGGAGATGCAGCCCTTAATTCAATAAAATGTTTTTTTAAAAGTTGATTTACTTCAGGATGATCAAAATTTCCCTCGATAGATTTAAGCATTATTTTAAAGTAGTTAGATGACCCATTTTTCTTTTTTCTTTAATTTCTGTTTTAAGATAATCAAAAAAAAATTGTTTGTCACTTAATTGAGCATTTTCACGATAAGGTATAATTTGATCACCTATTATATTAATCATTTCTGCATTTGAAATTTTTTTGATTGTAATTTTTTCTAAAGAACATACTGCTCTCACATGATTTTCAAATTGGCTTATATTGTATGCATTTATAGTAAGATGCCCTGAGTTATGAACCCTTGGAGCTATTTCATTAACATAGAGATTATCATTGCGATCTACAAAAAATTCTACACACATTGTTCCAATATATTTTAATTCCTCTGCAATTTGAATAGCCCATTCCTTTGACTGGTTAAATATTTTTTCGTTTATATCTGCTGGAATTTTTGATTTAATTAAAATTTGTTCTTGATGAGTATTTTCAATTGGTTCATATATTTCATATTTATTATTACTAAAACGGGTAATTATTATTGAAATTTCTTTTTTTAATTTAATTAGTTTTTCTAAAATATATTCTTTTCTAAAATCTATATCTAAAGAATCAATTTCTTTAATATTATTTATTGGGTACTGTCCTTTTCCATCATAACCCATTGTTGTAGTCTTTAGAATTCCCGGTAGGAAATCTTCCAAAGGTAAAAGTTCATCTTTATTTTCAATATGCACATATCTTGTTGTTCTAATATTTAATTTATTGATAAAATCCTTCTCAGCTAATCGGTGTTGAATAAGACGGTTCACAGACGGCTTTGGTGAAACAGTTTTCAGTTTATTCAATTCATTTAATGTTTCAAATGGAATATTTTCAAATTCGTAGGTTATAAAATCAACTTTGGTTGCAAATTCATAAATTTTACTTTTGTCATTATATTTCGCATTAATAAATTCATCACAAAAATTTTGTGCAGGTGCATTTTGATCATCACATAAAATAATTGTTTTTATGTTTAGTTTTTTAGCAGCTATAGAAAGCATACTGCCAAGTTGACCGCCACCAAGTATTCCAAGAGTAATTTCAGACATTTATCTAGGAGTTTTTTTAACAGATTTTGTTTGAGTGAGTCTCCAACTTTTTAATTTATTTTTAATTTTTTCATTGTTATTTCCTATAATTGATGCTGCAAGAAGCGCAGCATTAATTGCACCATCTTCTCCAATAGCAAGAGTGCCAACAGGTATACCTTTGGGCATTTGAGCTATTGACAGTAAACTGTCTAATCCTTTTAATTTTCTACTTTCTATTGGAACACCAAGAACAGGCAAATGTGTTAATGCTGCTATCATGCCAGGCAAGTGTGCTGATCCTCCCGCACCCGCAATAATTACGCCAACGCGTTTCTTTTCAATATTTGAAGCATATTCAAACATTCTTTTTGGAGTTCTGTGAGCTGAAATTATCTTTGTTTCAAACAAAACTCCTAAGTTTTTAAGAGTTTTTTCACATAATTTCATTATCTTGTAGTCGGACTGACTGCCCATTACTATTGATACTTTAAGTGTTTTATTTTTGTTCATGTTAGTGAAGAAACTTTATTTCAAAATATTGTAAAAATTTCAATAAAATTAATAGAAATTAAAAATACATGTTGATATGGTTTATCTATCAATACATGAATTACAGAATAGACAATCTTCAATACTGCAATTGGAATCGGAAAATTTTTGAGATAAATAGAAAGGCTAATCTCGATGCTGTTCATGTCACAGTAGTTTATCATGAGGATTATGATGAATTTTTAGTTGAAGTAAAAAAATGGGAAAAACTGTTCAATGAAAATTCAGATTTAATATTTCCTGGCAAGAATTTCACTGATATTCAAAAAGCACACCAAGAAAAAAAAACAGCAATTTTTTTTGGTTTTCAAAATTGTTCTCCAATTGAGGATGATATTAATTTAGTAGAAAAAGTACATGAGCTTGGATGTAGATTTATGCAATTGACATATAATAATCAATCATTATTAGCAACAGGCTGTTATGAAAAGAATGATAGTGGAGTAACTAATTTTGGTCGCGAGGCAATAGCAGAAATGAACAGAGTTGGAATTGTTGTTGATATGTCACATTCTGCAGAAAAAAGCACACTGGAAGCAATTGAAATAAGCAAAAAACCAATTGCAATTACTCACGCAAATCCAGCATTTTGGCATTCTGCAAAAAGAAACAAATCAAGTGATTTATTAAAAACTTTAGGAGAAAGTGGTGGAATGTTGGGACTTTCTTTATATCCACACCATTTAAAAAATAATACTAATTGTACCCTAGAAAGTTTTTGTGAAATGGCAGCTAGAACTGCAGATATTATGAGTGTAAAAAATATTGGTATTGGCTCTGATCTTTGTTTGGAACAACCTGATAGTGTTGTAGAATGGATGAGAAATGGATCTTGGTCTAAAAGTAAAAATTACGGAGAGGGGTCTAAAAAAAAACCAGGTTTTCCAAAACAGCCAATTTGGTTCAAGGACGCAAGAGGATTTGAAAATTTAGAAGTTGGTCTTAAAAATGTTGGTTTTTCCTCAGATGAGACTAAAGGAATACTTGGTAATAATTGGTTTAATTTTTATAAGAGTTTTTAAATGCAAGTAAAATTAAGAAGTCCTAACACAGTAATGAAATTATCAAGATTAGGATCATTTCATCAATCAAAATTATCCTTCCTAAGGAGTTTTTTAAAAGAGTTTAAAGATTGGGAATATAAAAATGATTTATTTGATTTGAATGCTGATGGTTATGGAACAGCCATATATTCATTTAGAAAAAATGAAAGAGTGTATTCATTAATTTGTTTTGCAAATAAAATAAGTGATGAAGAAAGATCAGATAGGGTTATAGCAACAAAATGGGATGCTGCCTTCACATTGCATGATGGTGTGCCATCTAAAAAAGATATTGAGAGATTAAAAAACGAAGTTCCGAAACAAGAAATTGGAAGATTAACTTATAAAGAATTAACGCTTTCTAGAGCTAATAAATCTGTAAGAGTATTTAACCACGTGGTTGAAAGATTAACTAATGGAAATCAACCAGATTTAAATTTGTTAGAAAAGGTTGGATATTTATATAGGACTACAGCTGTTTATGGTTCGGGAAAATTTGGACTAGCGGATCGTTTTAGAATAAAGAATAGAGAAGAAATAAATGGACCATTTAGATTAGAAATGATGTTGGTATATTTGGTTAGGCAATTTACATTTGACCAAGTAAATCATATTGCAAAATCTAAAAATCCAAAAAAAGCAGTAAGACTAGATGTAGATATTTGTAAGAATTTAGGTATTGGTAACTCTACCGGACTTGGAATGGCACCATTTATTGTTAATCACCCCACATTATTAAACAATTGGGTAATGAGTAGAGAAATGGCATTAAAAAAGATAAGAGAAATAAAAGAAGTAAAAATTGGTGAAAAAAAAATATTTAAAAAAAGTTTAAAAAATTCACTTAAAAATATTACTAGTTGGAACACTCAAAGTGATTACCAAAAAAAAAAGATTAAATATCTTTTAAAAGATGTAAAAAGATTTTTAAATTTTATTGAAACTGAATTAAACTTTGAGTCTAATTATCCATTTAATAAAATTTATTTATGGCTGGAGCGAGAAGCATGTGATGAATGTATTGAGTATATAGTTTCTATGATGATGGAGCCATTTGATCATATAACTGAACCTTTGATTAAATTAATGAGCTCAAATGAAGATAAATATTTTACAATACCAGCACATCGGACTATTGGTGATTTAAAAAATATTATTGAAGAAAGATACCCCGATATACTAAAAATTAATTATGAAAAGAGAGAAAATCTTAAAAATTTTTGGTTTATTTCAAAAAATAAGGAGGAACCGAGGTATGCAGATAGATTTGTAGAGGATGGAGCAGATTTAGAACAACCTTTGGCAATAGCTAGAGACATAAAGAGATTATATGATAAACTTTTAATTACAAAAAACGATTTAACAATCGATAAGTTTTTATTTCATAATAGCAATTTAAGACACGTCGTCAGAAGAGCATTTATTATAGAAAACTTTCCTTACTCAGAAATCCAAGATAATACAATCGGAGAAAATGTTATCCCAATTGATATGTTGAGATTAAAGTTATCTTTTTTTGGTGCATTAAAATTTGATCCAAGATCAGACAAATGGCTAAGGATATGTATGTTTCAAGGAGCCCCACTACCACATCAATTGAAGAATTTTGATCAGCAATGGATTTATAATTAATTAATTTATAAATGAAATCGTTAAGCGAAATAGATATTACTTCAAAAAGAGCAAGTAAAGCAGCAGGTTTCTCTTGGGGTGTAGCTGAAGAAATTGGTAAAAATATTCGTCTTCTAGAATCATTTGGACTAGCCGGAATAAAAAATTTAAATCAATATTTTATTTCAAGAAAAACTAAAAAATTTGAAAATTTAAATTTAATTACAAAAAATAACAAACCTAAGAAAAATACTTTCTGTCCAATAGTATTAGGTGTAAGTTTCTTGGATCAAATTAAAAGTCTCGAAAATCTTAGTAGTATAAAATTTAACAAAATTTCATTTCCATTATTATTTTTGCCATTTTTAAGCAGAAGTTCAGAAATAATTGGCAAAAAGATTTATTTAAAATTTAATAACTTTAAATTTTTATGCAATATGAACTTAAATATTTTGTCAAATTTAGCAAAACATGATTGCCCTATACTTGCTAACAACGTTGAAATAAATATCATTGAAAATAAAGATAATTTTTCAGAGCGAGAGTGGAAAAGTTTATATAAACTTTCTGAAGAAACATTTGTGGAAGAAACTGAAAGTCTTAAAAAAAGTGCTGCTGGAGCTGGATTGACAGATAATGACTAAAGATGATAAAAAAAAATTTTCTGAAGATGACATTTTTCAAGATTTGAATGATATTTGTAGTGAGTGTAAAAAAATTGATGAAACTGTTACTCAAAATATTATTTTAACAGGGTTTAAAATTTGCGAGTCATGCAGAATTTCCAAAACAATATTTCCAATTTAGACGCTATTAACTGGCAGCATATTCATTCTGCTCATAACAAATGAAATCGATAAAAAAACAATTATCAAAAAAGATAAAAAAACGATTCCAAAAGATTTCAAGTTAGATCTTAAGTTTAAGATTTGCTTTGTTGATATAATTAAGGATGCGAAAATCCAAAACTGAGTAAAAAAAATAATTGGTATCATTAATTCTGGTGTTACAGCAAAAAAACGAATTAAACCAGGAGAGTGTGCAAACCCCACAGCAGTTAAAATTTTTTTGAAAGGCACCTTAGTTTGTTTGTCTGGAAAAAGTTTTACACCTATTACAAAAATTAATAATGCCCAAACAAACCAAGTTAGTATTGCAGTAATGCCAGACATTGCTACTGCAGTTTTAACGATGGTATTCGCTGCTACAGCCCCAGCAATTCCATCTAAAATCATTATTATGCCGGCATAATATATTGCAGCTTCACCAAAGTTTCTATTATCACTATAAAGGGACTTATCTAATTTTATTGATTTAAATATAATATTTAAAAATTCACCTAACATTTATTTTTTTTTTTGTTCATTATATGAAACAATTAATGGAAACAGTATTAAAGCAAGAGCAATGATAATGCAAACAGCTATTAAAAAACCTTTAGTCATTATTTTAAGGGGAGTATTTAAACTCCCCCATAAATGAATTTAACCTTTTACAACTTCTCTAGTATTTGCATTGAAAGATTCTTTAAAAGGAATATCAACTACTACTGCATCAACGGGCTGACCAGCTTTGTCTGAGTATTTTTCAGGTAAATGAACTTTATATTTAGATCCCACCTTACCTTTTGGAAAACCATTAGCGTTTAAAGTTCCATCAAAAGGAACATATCCCATTGCAATATTTGTTTTTTTTTCAGGATGGAACCATGGTGAAGTAACAAAACCTACTGGGTCCCCACCATTTTCATTTGATATTAACCAAAAATCTGGAGCATAATCTTCAATAGGTTTTCCACCTAACTCAAGACCAACTAATTGCAGTTTATAAGGTTTTTTACCTTCCCTAAGCTCTTTGCCCATTTTTTCTAAAGCTGCTTTTCCAACATAATCTGATTTTTTATTCCATTCACCTTTACCAGACAAAGAAACTTGATAACCTAAGTTACATTGATAAGGATTGTGTTGCATATCCATGTCCTGTCCCCATGAAAGAATACCAGCTTGTATTCTTCTGTGATGAGCAGGTGCAATAACCATTAAATTATGTTTTTTTCCTGCTTCAAGAACAGCATTCCACATATCATCAGCATATAATGTTGCATTTCTCAAATAAATTTCATATCCAGCTTCGCCAGAGAAACCAGATTGAGATATTACACAACTTCTACCACCAACCTTAACCTCTGCTAAGCCGTAAAATGGCATGTTATCCAAATCTACTTGATCACCAAGTAGATCCTTCATTAACGCTTTTGATTTTGGTCCCTGTATCTGGACAGGACAAGCATCAATTTCCTCAATTGTACAATTAAATCTTCCATCAGCATTTACTCCTTGAAGATACATACCAATATCAGAGTCTGATAAAGAAAACCAAAACTCATTTTTTGAAATTCTTAATAGAATTGGATCATTTAATACACCACCATAGGAATTACATAAAATTACATATCGTGCTCTCATAGGTGAAATTTTAGTAGCATCTCTTGTAATTACATAATTTGTAAACTTTTCTGCATCCGGACCTTTAACTCTAATTTGTCTTTCTACAGCAACGTTCCACATTGTTACATGATTTACAATTGCATCATACTCAACCATTGCTCCACCATCTTCTGGTTTTACATAACCTCTTGGATGATATATACGATTGTAAACTGTTGCTCTCCAACAACCAGCTTGCATTGATAAATGCCAATATGGTGATTTTCTAACCCTTGTTGAAATTAACATTTCAACTTTTGTTGGACCACTTTGTCTTAAATTATAAGGTACTTCTCGATCTGATTGATCAACCGAAGTAACATGCTTTAGTTTAGTATAATCAAACTCTTTAGACATAACTATTCTCCTTCAACCACTTGTTAGTTTCCTTCAAGCCGCCGAATGTATAAATGTGGAAGAAATCAGTATGCGATTTAACTTTCCCAATTAAATCATTAGGGTCTTTAGGTTTCAATAAATCTAACGCCTTAGTAAAATTAGATTTAAGAAAATTAAGGGAATTTTTTGCTCCAACAATATTAGCAAATTTAATTAAGCTAGATATTTTTAGAGGTCCAGTAATTCCCACATGCACTGGTACGCTTTGTTTAGAAATAAAATCTATAATAGGCTGGGGATCTAATAACCATTGGGTTACTATATAGTCAGCATAAGGCTTTTTATCTATCATAGCTTTTTCTAATTCTGAATCGGATATATCAGGACTACCCTCAGGGTGTCCAGCAATTCCTATCTTCATCTTCTCAAAATAACCAGTCTCCAAAAGTTGAAATGAACTATCGAATTTTCCTACAGGCTCTCTACCACCACCAATAATCAGAGCTTGTTTTACACCCCCATCTTTACAGATATTAACATAATCTTTAAGTTCTTTCTCATTATGCATCGACCTAGCTGGAAAGTGAGGAACAGGATTAAAACCTTTTTTAACTAACTCAACTGCCTGTTGTGCAGTTTCTTTATAGTCTCCTCCAGGTAACATTGTAATATAAATATCACTTACAGGTGGAACAGTTGACAGATCTGTTGTTGGACTGATTTCTAGAGAAAAATTCATATATCAGATCATTATCTTTTTTAAAAAAGCTGTCAAAGAATTTAATTAAATGACGCAATGAAATTTGTTGCTTAAAATTATGGGGGTTGTTAACTATTTATAGTGATGAAGATTATATTAATTATGGGTTTACCAGGATCAGGCAAAACGACTTTAGCCTCTGAGTTAGTACCTTTACTAAAAGCTAAATGGCTTAATGCTGATGAGGTTAGAAAGGAGGCAAATGATTGGGATTTTTCTGCTGAGGGGAGAACTAGACAAGCTAAGAGAATGTGGTCAAAAGCTCAAGAATATAAAAATCAAGGTAATCACGTGGTTGCAGACTTTATTTGTCCAACTCCTGCTGCAAGAGCTCTGTTTCCAGCAGATTTTGTTATATGGGTTGACACTATTAAAGAGGGTAGATTTGATGATACCAATAAGATGTTCGTAAAACCTGCGAAGTATAACTATCATGTTACAACTCAAGATGCTAAAAATTGGGCACCAAAAATATTTAAGGAAATAAAATAATAATGACTTACAAATGGGATAATAAAAAACCAACAGCACAAATGTTAGGAAGATGGCAACCGTTTCATGATGGTCATTATACTTTATTTAAAGAAATTTTAAAAAAAACAGGTCAGGTCTGTATTCAAATTAGAGATGTTCAGGGAGTTGATGATAATCCATTTGATTTTGAGACAGTAAAAAAAAATATTGAAGATAGACTGAACCCAGAGTTTGAGGGGCGTTTCAAGATTATGATGGTGCCAAATATAACTAATATTTGTTATGGCAGAGGCGTAGGTTATAAAATTGAAGAGATCGAACTCTCAAAGGAAATACAAGAAATTTCAGCTACTAAAATAAGAGCAAAGATGAGAGAAGAAGGAAAACTAAAATAATCCTTAATGAATGTAAAAATTGTTAATCAAGGAAATAATATTTCAAGAGTAATAATTAATGATCCTAACACATATAATTCTTTATCAACAAAAAATCTTCTTGATTTAATAAAAGTTTTTAAAAAACTTAATAATGATGAAAAAGTTAAAGTAATAATACTAGAAGGTGCTGGAAAGGGATTTAGTGCAGGCCATAATTTAAAAGAAGTAAAGCAATTAAAAAAAAAAGAGAAATATCTTAAACTATTTAATCTATGTTCAAAATTAATGCTGCAAATTGTTGAAGGACGAAAACCAGTAATAGCTAAAGTTCATGGTGCCGCATATGCTGCCGGATGTCAACTAGTTGCAAGTTGTGATTTAGCTTACAGTACAAAAGATGCTTTATTTGCAACGCCCGGAGTTAACATAGGACTATTTTGCAGTACTCCAATGGTTTCTATTAGTAGAAAAGTTAATAGAAAACCTATGATGAAAATGTTACTTACAGGGGAGCCAATAAAAGCTAAATACGCTAAAGAAATAAATTTAATTAACGACTATTTTCCAAAATCAAAATTAAATGGTGAAGTTTTAAAGATTGCTAATAAAATAGCTTCTAAATCAAATCTTACCATTAAAATTGGTAAACAAGCTTTTTATAAACAATTAGAAATGCCTTTAAGGAAAGCATACACTTATACCAGTAAGATGATGACATTAAATATGATGGCGATGGATGCGAAAGAAGGTATCTCTGCTTTTCTTGAAAAAAGAAAACCAAAATGGAAAAACAAGTGAAGCTAAAAAATATGATAACTATTATTTTAATAATAATTGGTATTTATTTTATTTTTAACTTTAAAGATCATAACTTTAAAAGAGCTATAGACGCTTGTGTAGCTGGAAGCCAAAAATTAGATAAACCAATGACCCTTAAAGAAGCTAAAGAATTCTGTGAGGATAAAATTTTGAATAAAGATTAAGTTAAATGAGCTCTACAAAAGAAATTTTATCAAAGTTTAAAAATATTGCTCTAGTAGGTGCTAGTAAAGATTTATCAAAGACATCATCAATTGTAATGAATTATTTACAAAATTCTGGTTTTAAAGTTTACCCAGTAAACCCATCTATGAAAGGACAGGAAATATTAGGAGAAAAAGTCTTTGGAACCATTTCAGAAATTAGAAGCCCAGTCGAAATTATTAATGTTTTTAGACCATCAAACGAGACAATAGAAATTGCAAAAGAAGCTGTAAAAATTGGTGCAAAAGTTTTGTGGTTACAATTAGACATTAAAAATACTGAGGCAAAAAAAATTGCTGAGTCTAATAATATTTTATATGTTGAAAATAAATGCACAAAAATTGAATTCGAAAAATATCTTACCTGATATAGTGAAGAGATTACTTTTTTTAATTTTCATCTTTCAAACATCTGTATACGCTCAAAATTTTGAAAAAGCTTATTTTGCAGGTGGTTGTTTTTGGTGTATGGAGGAATCTTTCGAAAATAAAGAAGGAGTAATTGAAGTGATCTCTGGTTATTCAGGGGGGAAAACAAAAAATCCAACATATAAGGAAGTAACTTATGGAAATACAGGACACTTTGAAGTTGTTGAAATTATTTACAACCAAGACAAAATTTCTTTTGCTGAATTACTCGACCACTTTTGGGTAAATATTGATCCATTCGATAAATATGGCCAATTTTGTGATAAAGGTTACAGTTATAGGTCAGTTGCTTTTTATAAAAATCAAACTCAAAAAGAATTAATAGAAAAGAGCATTGTAGAACTTCAAAAAAAATTTAATAGAAAAATAGTTACATATGTAAGGGAATTTGATATTTTTTATAAAGCAGAAGATTTTCATCAAAATTATTATCAATTGAAATTTTTAAATTATTTAAAATATAAAAAAGTTTGTGGACGGGAGAATAGATTAAATAAAATTTGGAACCAATGAAAAAAATTTTTATAGTTTATGGTCATTATGATGATAAATCTTTTAATGCTGCCATAAAAAAAACATTTATAGACACAGTAAAAAAAAATGGGCACCAAGTGGATGTAGTTGATTTATATAAAGAAAAATTTGACCCAGTATTTACAGGTGAAGAACCTGAGGACAATGTTTTAGATCATAGAGAAAGAATTGAAAATTCTGATGCAATAGTTTTAATTGCTCCAATATGGAATTTCAGAATGCCAGCGATAGTTGAGGGTTGGATTGATAAAGTGCTTGCTCCTCCCTGGGCATTTAGATTTAAAAGACTTTTCGGAAATTATGGTTACCCATTAGGAAATCTTAAAGGTAAGAAAGCGTTGGTATTTTGTACTTATGGCTCCCCTCAATTTGCAGTCAGAACTTTTTTTTTAAACATGCCTACTAAAAGATTGAGAAGGGGGGTATTTAATATATGCGGCATAACGGATATAGTATATCGTAGATACTTTGCTGTACCATTTGTTGACGATAAAAAAAGAAAAAAATTTTTAGAGGATGTTAAACAAACAGCTAATAATATATAAAATTTTTGCTATTTTATTTATTTCTATTTCAACTTCGAATGCAGAATTAATCAAACCAAGAAGTGATATCAAGCCAATTGATGTAGTTGAAATTCAACTTTCAGGACTACAAAAAAATGATAATACTTTTAAAGATAGTGGAATAGAACAAACTTGGAATTTTGCACATCCCAATAATAAAAAAGCTACTGGTCCACTAGACAATTTTAAGCGAATGATTAAAGGAGCTTCTTACAAAATGATGATTGGCCATTTAAGTCATACGATTACACAGCTTCAAAGAGGAGAAAATTGGGCTCAATTTGAGGTAATTATACTTGATAAAGAGAAAAAATATCACAAATTTAATTGGCAAGTTGAAAAATATTTATTAGGAGGTCCTCTCAAAGACTGCTGGCTTACAACTATGGTTTCAAGCCCGATTTCTTTAGGAAGTTCAATATAAATATGAATTTACAATTTTGTATCGTTATTAATAAAAATTTAGTAGAAATCGCTTAATGAAATCAAAAGCAAAAGTTGTTGTTGTTGGGGGTGGAGTAGTTGGAGTAAGTGCTTTATACCATTTAGCAAAAAAAGGTTGGTCAAATGTGGTTTTGGTCGAGAGAAAAGAGTTGACTTCAGGTTCAACTTGGCACGCTGCTGGTTTGTTACCATTATTTAATATGAGTTACTCTGTTGGACAACTTCATAAATATGCTGTCAATTTATATAAGAAATTAGAGGAAGAAACTGGGAAAAATGTTGGCTTTAGTGTTGTTTCTAATATTAGATTAGCTAGCACTAAAGATAGAATGGATGAATATCACCAATACGCTGGTGTAGCTAAAACTATTGGTGTTGATGTAAAATTTTTAACGCCACAACAGGTAAAAGAAATCTGGCCGTTATGTCATACGGATGATTTAGTTGGTGCCATTCAACATCCTGAGGATGGTTACATACAACCAGCAGATTTAACACAAGCTCTGGCTACAGGTGCAAGAAATATGGGAGCTGAAATATATAGAAATACAACTGTGCTTTCAATGAAACAAAATAAAGATGGTTGGATTGTCGAAACAGATAAAGGTTCAATTGAGTGTGAACACGTAATATCTTGTTCAGGAAACTTTGCACGACAAACAGGAGAGATGGTTGGTTTAGATATTCCTGTCATTCCTGTTGAACATCAATATATTGTAACTGAACCACATCCAGAAATACAAAAAAGAAAAAAAGCGGGCCTTCCAGAAATGGGAGTATTAAGAGATAGTGATAGCAGATGGTACATGAGAGAAGAGGCAGGTGGATTAATCTTAGGACCGTATGAAGATGGGGCACCTGCTTGCTACGTTGAAGGTCCATCAAAAAATTCAGAGTATGAATTGTTTCAAGAGGATCTCGATAGATTAGCTCCACACATCGAAGGAGCAATTCATCGAGTACCAGCTTTTGGTGAAGTAGGTGTAAAAAAAGTTTATAATGGAGCTATTTGTTATACTCCAGATGGAAATCCAATTGTTGGCCCTGGGTGGGGATTAAAAAATTTTTGGATAAATGAGGGACATAGTTTTGGAATAACAGCTGCTGGTGGAGCAGGGTGGCAATTAGCTGAATGGATTATAGATGGAGAACCAACAATCGACATGTTAGGAGTTGAACCAAGAAGGTATGGAAATTATGCAACAAAATCTTATTTGAAAGCAAAAAACGAAGAAGCTTATAGCCATGTTTTTATTGTACATTATCCAGATGAAGAAAGACCCGCAGCAAGACCTTTAAGAACATCACCATGTTATGAAAGAATGAAAAATTTAGGTGCTGTATTTGGTCAAAAATTTGGTTGGGAAAGACCAAATTTTTTTGCAACTGATGGTATGGAGCAAAAAGATGATTGGTCCTTTCGAAGATCAAAATGGTTTGATGCAATTAAAAAAGAATGCGAGAACGTAAAAAAAAATGTTGGCATACTAGATATGACAGCATTTGCAAAATGTCGTATTAAAGGGGCTAAAGCTGAAGAGTTTTTAGATTATTTAGTAGCAAATAAACTTCCTAAAAAAGTGGGAAGAATCAATCTTTGTCATGCCTTAAATACAAAGGGAGGAGTTCACTCAGAATTCACAATAATGAAAGAGGCAGAAAACAGTTACTATTTAGTTTCTGCTGGTGCTAATTTAAGATTAGACCATGATTGGATCCAAAAATGGATGCCTACCGATGGTTCTGTAATTTTCGAAGATTTAACTAATAGTACAGGAGTGTTGGTAATCGCTGGTCCAAAAGCCAGACAATTAATGCAAAAAGTTTCAGCAGATGATTTTTCTAATGAAAATTTTAAGTGGTTAACGGCAAAAAATGTGAATGTAGGTTATGCACCCGTTAATGCAATGCGAGTAAATTTTGTTGGAGAACTTGGTTGGGAATTGCATCATCCAATTGAATATCAAAATCATATTTTTGATAAACTAATGGAAGCAGGAAAAGAATTTGAAATTAAACCTTTTGGAATAAGAGCCATGAATAGTTTGAGAGTAGAAAAATCATATAAACTTGTGGGTACTGAGCTATCAATTGAGTATTCCCCTTATGAGTCTGGTTTAGATAGGTTTGTTCATCCAAACAAAGGAAATTTTATTGGACTAGAGGCGCTTAATAAATGGAGAGAAAAAGGCTTTGAAAATAAATTGGTTACTCTTGAAGTTCATAATACTACAGATTCAGACGTGTTGGGAAACAATCCAATTTACAAAGATGATAAAGTTGTTGGAAGAGCTACAGGCGGCGAATATGGATTTAGACTGGATAAATCCATTGCTTTAGCAATGGTAAAACCTGATTTAGCAAATGTAGGAGAGAAACTTAAAGTTGATATTCTTGGAAAGATGTATGAAGCTACAATTTTAGAGGAAAGTCCTTATGATGCTGAAAATAAATTGTTGAGAGCTTAATGAAAATCTTGGTCGCTATAAAAAGAGTAATTGATTACAATGTTCAGATTAGAGTTAAAGAAGATGGATCAGGTGTGGTCACTGACAATGTTAAAATGTCAACAAACCCTCCAGATGATAATGCAATTGAAGAAGCAGTTAAAATAAAAGAGTCAGGTAAAGCAAAAGAAGTTGTTGCAGTTTCAGTTGGAGATGAAAAAGTACAAGAGACAGTAAGAAAAGCTTTAGCAGTTGGAGCAGATAGAGGGATACTTGTAAAAACTGAAGGTATTATTGAACCTTTAGCAGTCTCTAAAATTTTACAAAAAGTCGTTGATAAAGAAAAACCAGATTTAGTTTTTATGGGCAAACAAGCAATCGATGATGATTGTAATCAAACAGGACAAATGTTAGCAGCCTTATTAAATTGGCCTCAAGCAACATTTGCATCAAAAATTGAGGTTAAAGATAAAATATTACAAGTAACAAGAGAAATAGATGAGGGCCTAGAAACTATAGAGGTTAATATTCCTGCAATAGTTACATGTGATTTAAGATTAAACGAGCCCAGGTACGCTTCTTTACCAAATATAATGAAAGCAAAGAAAAAGCCTATCGAGCAAATAAATGCATCTGATTTAGGTGTTGATACAAGACCAAGAATTGAACAAATCAAAGTTGAAGAGCCTCCAAAAAGAAAAGCAGGGATTAAGGTCGCAAGTGTTGAAGAATTAGTTCAAAAATTAAAAAATGAGGCTAAAGTAATATAATGTCAGTATTATTAATAGCAGAGCACAATAATAAAGAAATTAAACCTTTTACTTTAAATGCAATTTCTGCAGCATCTCAAATAAATGAAGATGTTCATGTATTAGTTTTAGGCTCAAATTCAGATAGTGTAGCTAAGTCTATTTCAGAAGTTCCAAATGTAAAAAAAGTAGTCCATATAAATAATTCAATCTATGAGAATTATTTGGCTGAAAACTACACTTCAGTCATAGTCAAAATAGCAGAAAATTATTCACATATTATTTGCTCAGCAAATACTTTTGGGAAAAATTTAATGCCAAGAGTTGCTGCCTTGTTAGATGTTTCTCAAGTTAGCGACATTACAAAGGTAATCTCAGAAGATACTTTTTTAAGACCAATTTATGCAGGTAATGCTTTTGCAACAGTAAAAACTAATGACAAGATTAAATGTATTACAATAAGACCAACATCATTTGACCCTGCTCCATCATCAGGAGGATCAGCTGAAATTCAAAACAACGACCCTTCAGATGCAACTACGTTATCAAAATTCATAAAAAAAGAGGAAATAAAAACAGATAGACCAGAACTTGGAACAGCAAGAGTAGTTGTTTCAGGTGGAAGAGGTATGCAAAGTGGAGAAAATTTTAAATTAATAACTGCTGTTGCAGATAAGTTAAATGCTGCTATTGGTGCTTCAAGAGCGGCTGTTGATGCTGGATACATAACAAATGATCATCAAGTTGGTCAAACAGGAAAAGTTGTTGTTCCTGATTTATATATTGCTGTTGGTATTTCAGGTGCAATCCAACATTTAGCTGGAATGAAAGAAAGCAAAGTCATAGTTGCCATAAATAAAGATGGCGAGGCACCTATCTTTAGTGTTGCGGATTATGGTCTAGAGGCTGATCTTTTTGATGCTTTGCCAAAATTTTTAGAAGAATTGAACAAATTAAACACTATACAAAAATAATAGAATCTGTAAAAAAATAGATTATGTCCAGAGAGTCAATGGAATATGATGTTGTTATTGTAGGTGGAGGTCCTTCGGGACTAAGCACAGCTATAAAGCTTAAACAACTCAACTCAAATTTAAACGTTTGTATATTAGAAAAAGCTTCTGAAATTGGGGCACATATTCTCAGTGGAAATGTTTTTGAAACTAGAGCTTTAGATGAATTATTTCCTAATTGGAAAGAGCTCAATACGCCCATTAAAACAAAAGTTAGCAAAGAAAAATTTTTATTTTTAGGAAAAACAAAATCACTTAGTTGGCCAACATGGTTATTACCTTCAGTTCAAAAGAATCATAAAAATTATATAATTAGTCTTGCTAATCTATGTAGATGGCTGGCTGAACAAGCTGAAAATTTAGGTGTTGAAATTTTTCCAGGATTTCCTGCTAGTGAAATTTTATATGATGAAGATGGATCTGTTAAAGGTGTAGCTACTCAAGATATGGGTATTGATAAGTACGGTAATAAAAAAGATAGTTTTGAACCTGGTATAGAGCTATTGGGAAAGGTAACTGTTTTCGCTGAAGGTTGTAGAGGACACTTAGGTAAAGAATTAATTAAAAAATTTGATCTTGATAAAGGAAAAGATCCTCAGCAATATGGAATTGGTTTTAAAGAAATATGGGAAATAGATGAAAAAAACCATGAGGAAGGTCTTGTAATGCATACAGCTGGCTGGCCGTTAGATAATAATACTTATGGTGGTAGTTTTATGTATCACGCAGAAAATAAACAAATATTTTTAGGATATGTGATTGGTTTAGATTACAAGAATCCATATTTATCTCCATTTGATGAGTTTCAAAGATTTAAAACACATCCAGCTATAAAAAAAATTATAGAAGGAGGAAAAAGAATTTCTTATGGAGCGAGAGCATTAATAGAGGGAGGTTTTCAAAGTTTACCAAAAATGTATATGCCTGGCGCATTATTAATCGGTTGTGATGCTGGAACTTTAAATATGCCAAAAATTAAAGGTTCTCACACAGCTATGAAAAGTGGAATGATTGCTGCAGAAGTTATTGATGAACATATTAAAAATCAAAAGGATTTATCAAATTATGATCAAAAATTAAGACAAAGCTGGTTATATGATGAACTATTTAGGGCGAGAAATGTTAAACCAAGTTTTAGTTGGGGTTTAATTTTTGGGATAATATTTACTGGAATTGATCAAATTTTATTTAGGGGAAAACTTCCATTCACTTTGAGACATAAACATGCAGATCATGAGACACTTAAGTCTGCAGATAAAATGCCAAAAATTGACTACCCTAAACCAGACAATATCATCACTTTTGACAAAACATCTTCAGTATATTTGACAGGGACTAATCATGAGGATAATCAGCCTGTGCACTTAAAATTAAAAGATCCTGATTTACCAATTAATTTTACTTTAGATAAATTTGACGAACCTGCACAAAGATATTGTCCTGCTGGTGTTTATGAAATTCAAAAAGAAAATGAAATTAACAAATTTATTATAAATGCCCAAAATTGTATTCATTGTAAAACATGTGATATCAAAGAACCTTCTCAAAATATTACTTGGGTTACACCTGAAGGTGGAGGTGGACCAAAATACGGTAATATGTAGTTAAGATAAATCTATTGCAAATTTCTTTAACGTTTCTATAGGAAGTATTTTGAGTGTATTTTCATGAGTTCTCTTTAAAAAAATTGGACAACCTTTCCCCGCTTCAACTGCTTTAGCATACCAAGTCGCACATACACACCATCCATCACCATCCTTGAGACCAGGAAATCCATATTCAGGATGTGGTGTAATTAAATCATTTCCTGCTTCCTTACACCAATTTAAAAATTCTGTAGTTACTTTTGCACAAACAGTATGCAATCCGTGGTCATTCTCATCTGTATTACAACAGCCATCCCTATACCAACCAGTTAATGGATTATTTGAGCATAGTTCTAAATCTTCACCAAGAACATTTTTTTGAATTTTATCCATTAAATACATCAAATGTTTTTTTATCTATATCTATATTAAAAGAAAAAGATCTTCTCTCACCCTCTCTTTTAAATGGATAAGCGGTATGCATTAAATAGTTTGGAAATAATATTAAATCACCTACCTTAGGATTATGATTAAATAAACTATTACTTAAAAAAGATTTAGATCCATGAATAAAATCTATTGTACCATTTGTTTTTAATCTTTTTCTGCTCTTTGTTATATTTTTTGGTATTTTTAAGTAACCGACACCAGAAATATTTCCACTATGAAAATGAATTGGATTGTACTCATTTTTAAATTGTCTTACTACCCAAAGATTTTTTAAGATTATCTTCTTAACATTTCTTTTTGTACTTTGCTTAACATATTTTTTTACATTATATCCAATAAAATTAATTAGATTTTTTTTTATAAATTTTGCATTTAATTTAATTTCATGTTTTACTTGACCAACTAATTTATTTGAATAGTCACTATTTTTTAATCTTCGTTTATCGTTTAAGATATTGTCGACCTCTTTATTCATTTTATTAACTATTATTTTTGGTATTTTAATTATAGCAATCTTAGGACCAAAAGGATTTAATATTTTCATTTCTATTATATTTTTGTAGGATTTGGTTGTCCTTTGTAGACTTTTTCTGGATCAAATTTTTTTTCTTTTTCAGTAAATTTCATCTGTACTTTTCTACCATTCTCAATTTTACCTAATGGGATAGATCGGTAAAAGCAAGATCTATATCCAACATGACAACTAGCACCGCCACCTATGTCAACTGATAACCATATTGAATCTTGGTCATCATCTATTTTAATTTCAGATACTTTTTGAGTAAATCCACTAGTGCTACCCTTATGCCAGATTTCATTTCTTGATCTACTAAAATAATGTGCTTCTTTTGTCTCAATAGTTTTTTTTAACGCTTCAGTATTCATATATCCATGCATTAAGATTTCTTTTGTCTTTGAGCACATTGTAATGACAGGTATTAACCCATCATTGTCAAATTTTGGTGAAAGAAGATTTCCTTCCTCTATTTCTTTAACATTTTCTCTTTTTTTGAACATAATATGTAATTATGTAGCATATATAAGTATATTTTAAATATTTTAAAATTATAAAATAATATGTATAAAACACATCGATGAAATTAGCAAAAAACACAAATCCACAAAAAAATATAAATTCAGTTTCTGACAAAGAAGCAGAGGAAGCATTTAAAACTATTTTAGCTTGGATGGGTGAAGACCCAAATAGAGAGGGATTATTAGAGACACCAAAAAGAGTCGTAAAAGCATTCAAAGAATATTTTAAAGGGTATAAAGAAAATCCAAATGAGGTGCTTGATAAAACCTTCGGTGACGTGGAGGGTTATGATGATATGGTTGTGCAAAAAAATATCTCTGTTCAAAGTCATTGTGAACATCACATGGCACCAATAATTGGTAAAGCGCATGTCGCATATATACCTAAAGATAGAGTTGTTGGCTTAAGTAAGCTGGCGAGAGTAGTGGAAATTTTTTCTAAAAGATTGCAAACTCAAGAAAGATTAACTATGCAAATTGCGAATACACTCATGAAGTCATTAGATGCAAAAGGCGTCGCAGTAACAATTGACTCGACACACCAGTGTATGACAATGAGAGGAATTAAAAAAGAACAAGCTTCAACAGTTACTAATTATTATCTTGGTCAATTTAAAGAAGACTTAAGTTTCCAAAATAGATATTTAAGATTCATAGGTATACCAAAAGATTAAAGTGTCAGATCAATTTAAAGCATTAATTCTTGATCAAAATGGTGAAGAATTTACGAGAGAGATAAAATCAATTGATAAGAATTATTTAAAGCATGGAGACGTTACTGTAAAAGTTGAATACTCAGGACTTAATTACAAGGATGCTTTAATATTAAAAAATGGTGCTCGATTAGTCAAAGAGTTTCCCCATATCCCAGGCATTGATTTTAGTGGTGTAGTAAAAGAGAGTAATCATAAAAATTTTAAAGTCGACGATGAAGTAATACTTACAGGCTGGAGAGTAGGAGAAATTTTTTTTGGAGGATATTCACAATATGCAAAAGTAAATGGAGATTTTTTAGTTAAAAAACCTAAAAATCTTACACTGAGACAGTCGATGATATTGGGCACAGCAGGATTCACAGCTTTACAATGTTCATTCACTACAAAGACTACAAGAGAAGAGTTATTGTTAGGTGAAAAAGTTAAAAACGTAATCGTTAGTGGTGCCTCTGGTGGAGTAGGAAGTATGGCAGTAATGATATTAAATAATCTTGGATGCGAAGTAACAGCACTTACAGGAAAAGATAACAATAAAGATTATTTAAAATTAATTGGTGCTAAAAACGTTGTAAATACTAGTGAATTAATGAAAGATGCAAGACCTTTAGATAAAGGATTATGGGATGGAGCAGTTGATACTGTTGGAGGCAAGGTGTTAGAAAACATTCTCTCGCAAACAAAAGACGCAGGCATAGTTGCAGCATGCGGTAATGCTGCAGATATTAAATTGAGTACCACTGTAATGCCATTTATAATTAGAGGTGTAAAACTTTGGGGCATAAATTCTGTTAATGCATCAATAAAAAGAAGACAATTTTTATGGAACGAAGCTGCAAATTTAATCAATTTCGATATTTTAGAGAAATCTATCAAAGAAATTAATTTAGATGAGGTAATTAAGATATATCCTAAGATGTTAAAAGGAGAAACATTAGGAAGATATATTTTAAATTTAAATAAATAATGGATTGGGATAAATTAAAAATATTTCATGCTGTTGCGGAAGCAGGAAGTTTCACAAATGCAACGATTAATTTAAATTTGAGTCAATCTGCAATTAGTAGACAGATTCAATCTTTAGAACAAGATTTAAAAGTTCAATTATTTGAAAGACATGCCAGAGGTTTAACATTGACAGAAAATGGAGAATATGTTTTTAAAACAGCTCACGAAGTTATAACTAAATTAAAAGAAGTTGAAACCACATTAGGTGACCAAAAGAATAAACCATCAGGAAAATTAACTATCACTACCGTAAGAAGTTTTGGGACACATTGGTTGACACCTAGAATTGAGGAATTTATGAGGTTGAATCCAGAGATTGAAACAGAGTTAGTTTTTGATGATAAAGAATTAGATCTTAGCACTAGACAGGCTGATATAGGGATTTTCATGAGAAGACCAAAACAGCTCAATTATATTCAAAAAAAACTCATAGATATTAAATACTTTATATATGGTTCGAACAGGTATTTAGAGAAAAATGGCATGCCAAAAACCGTAAATGATCTTAACAAACATAAGTTTATTTCCTTTGGAAAAGGTGCGCCCTCTCCAGTCTATAATCCTGACTGGGCACTCAAAATAGGAATGCATGATGGAAAAAAAAGAAAATCAATAATGAAAGTTAATAGCGTGAGTGGATTACTATATGGTGTTGAATCTGGAGTAGGATTAGCTGCTCTTCCAGAATATTTAGTGTCAAATTCAAACAATATTATTAAAGTACTTCCTAAAGTAGAGGGACCAATAACCGAAGCACACTTTGTTTACCCTCAGTCACTAAAAAATACAGCTAGGGTTCAAGCATTTCGGAACTTTTTATTTAGTAAAATAGGTGATTGGAAATAAACCGTACTGATCTAAGATTAAGTTAATATTTAGACTAAAAATACTTTACAAATGCGACATTATATGCGATTGATAATCATTCGCACTGAGAATAATTCTCATTCGCAAATAAATAACAAAGGAAAATATGAAAAAAACAACAATTTTAACATTAATAATATCTTTATTTGTCTCTGCTTTTGCATTCGCGGATGAAGTGAATATTTTTAATGCAAGACATTATAAGGCAGACTCTGAGCTTTATTCTAAGTTTACAAATATGACTGGAATTAAAGTTAATCTAATTAATGGAAAATCAGGTGCTTTAGAAAAAAGAATAGCTGAGGAAGGAGCTGATTCTTCTGCAGACTTATATATAACTGCTGATGCTGGAAGATGTGGAGCTATGGATGCAAAAGGTCTTCTGCAAAATGGTCTATCATCTAAAGCTATAAAAGCTGCTGTTCCAAAAAGTTTTAGAACAAACAAATGGGTTGGAATAGCAAAAAGAGCTAGAATAATTTATTATTCACCAGAAAGAGTTACTGGTGCTGAGTTATCTGGAATGACTTATGAAGGTTTAGCTGATCCAAAATGGAAAGGAAGATTAGTAATAAGAAAATCTAGTAACATATATAATAAATCTCTTGTAGCTTCATTAATAGCTAATAATGGTAAAAAAGCTGCAGCAGCATGGGCAGAAGGAGTTGTTGCTAATATGGCAAGAACACCAAAAGGCAATGACAGAGCTCAAATTATGGCAGTAGCAGCTGGTGAAGCTGATATCGCTGTAGCCAACACATATTACTTAGCTCTGATGTTATCTGGCAAAAAAGGAGCAGAACAACAAGAAGCTGCTAAAAAAGTTAAAGCGTTTTTTCCTAATCAGAATGATAGAGGGACACACATGAATGTTAGTTGTGCAGCTTTAGTCAAAGGAGCTCCTAATAAAGCTAATGCTGTTAAACTTGTAGAGTTTTTATTAACTCCACAATCTCAAGAGCATTTTACAAATAATACTTTTGAGTTTCCAATGATTGATGGTGTTTCACCAAGTCCATTAGTGGTAAACAACTTAGGTTTAGATTTTAAACAAGACATGAAAACTAAACTAGCTTCGTATGGAAAAAATCAAGCTGCTGCTGTAGAGGTAATGACAGCTGCTGGTTGGAAGTAGCATTTAAGTGAAAAAGAATTTATTTACTTTTGATTTAAATAATTCTTCTGATAATGGGAATGGTTCATATGGTCAGGAAACGTGTGAACCATGCTCATCAGAGTGTGAAAAAATGAAGAGTAAAATAAATAATAGAAAATTATCTGATATAAAAGACGAAGAGGTTTTAGATATCCTTACCCCGTTTAAGTATAGATAAATTTTTCTTTAATAATTGTGCTCAAAGTCTTTCTCCTAGGATTTTTACCCTTTCCTAAAAGTGGTTTTGGGCACAATAAAAAAACTTTAAAAAAGTAAATTTTCCAAGAATTTGTTATGCTTAACTTGATGATACTTTACTTTTTCGCTCAAAAAACGTATTACCAAGAATTTGCAAGAAGTAAATTTGTATCAATTAATTATCTTATATAATAAGACCATTTTATGTTTAAGTATTTAAATATTTGGTTTTTTCTATCATTATTTGTTTCCATAGCTGTTTTAATTCCAATACTTACAGTTTTTTTTAGTTTTTTTGAAGAAACATCAAATTATTATGAAATTTTAAAAAAAACTTTCTTATTAGAATATATTTTTAATTCGATAACTTTATTATTATTTGTTTTAATTTTGACTTTTTTAATAGGTGTTTCATCTGCTTATTTGGTCTCTTTTTACCAGTTTCCATTATGTGATTTTTTTAAGTGGTCCTTAATTTTATCTTTTTCAGTCCCGCCTTATATTTATGCTTACTCCTTAACGGCTTTTTTTGAGAATTATGGAACTTTATTTACTATTTTAAATAATTTTTTTGGAGAAGGAAATTATAATAAAAATATTCCTAAATTTGATGGTGTATTAGGCGCCATTTTATCACTCTCTTTTTCTTTATTTGCATATGTATATATTCTTGCTAGAGCATCTTTTTTATATCAATCACAAAACTTAATAGATTTAGGTAGAAATCTAGGATTTTCAAAATTTAAATCTTTTTATTCCTTAATATTACCTGCCTCAAGACCTGCGATAGTAGCTGGATTATCTCTTGTTGCTATGGAGACTTTAGCTGAGTTTGGAGCGGTAGATTTTTTTTCAATTAATACATTAACCACTGGTATTTATAATGCATGGATATCATTTGATGACTTGGCATTTTCAAATCGTTTATCTTTTTTGCTATTAATTTTTATATTCTGTCTTTTTATATTAGAAAATTTATCAAGAAAAAAAGCCAAGTACCATCTTAATACAAGAGGTGGATTTAAAAAAAAAGAAAAAATAAAATTATCTACAAAATATTCATTGTTTGCTAGTTTATTTTGTTTTTCTATTTTCTTTTTAAGTTTTTTATTTCCATTATGTCAAATGTTATACTGGACAATTAAGTTTCCAGAAAATCTTTATGATTTAAACATTTTAGGTTTAACATTGAACACATTATACCTAGCTTTAATATCAAGTTTATTTCTGATAATATTTTCCCTTATTTCTAATTATGGCAATAGGGTATCTAATAATAAAGCTCTAAACTTTCTATCTACTTTATCGATCTCAGGTTATGCAATTCCTGGGGTTATTTTAGCGGTAGCCTTTATAACTTTTATTTCCTGGTTAGATAATAATATCATTAAACAAGTGGGTTTATTTTCAATTAAAAAAATATTTATTGGTTCTATTATTGGATTAGTAATAGTTTACTTTGTTAGGTTTTATTCTTTAGCATTCAATGGAATTAAATCAGGATATGAAAAAATTAATATAGCAGTTGATGAAAGTTCTTACTTACTTGGTTATTCAAAAAAAAATACATTTATGAAAATACATATTCCTTTTTTAAGAAATTCACTAGTATTTGTATTTATACTTATTTCTCTTGAAATAATAAGAGAGCTACCAATAACGTTGATTCTTAGACCATTTAATTTTGAAACTTTTGCAACTACTGCTTATATTTCTGCATCTGAAGATTTATTAGAGGCTGCAGCCGTACCATCATTAATATTGATTTTAATCGCTTCAATTTTCATTATGCTATCATCAAAATATATTTTAAGAGAAACAAATGACTAAAAATTTTTTTGAAGTAAGAAATGTTGACTTTACGATAGGTGGAAAAACAAAAGTCAAAGATGTCTCTTTTTCCATAGAAAATGAGGGTGACATTATTTGTCTTTTAGGTCCGTCAGGCGTTGGTAAAACTACAATTCTTAGAACAATAGCTGGTCTTGAGAAAATAAAAACTGGATCAATTGAATTAAAAGGAAAATTATTATCTTCAATTAATGAAAATATTGAACCAGAAGACAGAAATATTTCTTTAGCTTTTCAAGAAAATAGTTTGTTCCCTCATTACTCAATTAAAAAAAATATATCTTTAGGAATACAAAGAAAAACTGAAAAAAAAGATAAAATAAGTTTCGATGAAATTATTGAGCTATTAGACATATCCAAAATTCTGAAAAAATACCCTCATGAAGTAAGTGCTGGCGAGGCTCAAAGAGCATCACTTGCAAGATCTTTACTAACTCAGCCAGATCTTTTGCTATTGGATGAGCCCCTATCAAATGTTGATCAGAGTTTTAAAGAGGAAATTCAAGTACGTTTAAAAAAAATTTTAAACAAATTAAAGATATCAACTATTATTGTTACACATGACTCATATGAAGCTTTTTATCTAGGTTCAAAATGTGGAATAATTCTAAATCAAAAACTTAAACAATTTGATGATCCTTACAAAGTTTATCATTTCCCTAATTCAAAAGAAGTCGTAAATTTTTTAAACAGAGGAATACTAATTCCTGCAAAAGTTACTGGTGTAAACTCCTTAGAAAATGATGACCTGGGTTTGATACAAGGAAACTTTATTAAAAAATATCCTATAGGTTCGATGGTTCAGCTTTTATTACAACCAGAAGACTTGGAACACGATGATAATAGTAATCTCAAGTTAGAAGTTATTGACAGAAAATTTAGGGGTACGAATTTTATTTATACCCTGAAAACTATTAATAATATTTTAATACCAGTTCTTGTACATACACATCACCATGAGCTACATGAAATAAATGAGAAATTTGGTATAAAAAGACCTATTAAATTAGAACATATAGTTTGTTTTTAAAAAAAAATTGTTAATGGGTAATAAATCTAAAAATTTTTTCAAAGGTGTAAAAGACACAAGTCCTTTAATGATCCCAGTAGTACCTTTTGGTATTATTTTCGGAGTTTTAGCAATTGATTTGGGTTTAACACCGTTAACAACAATTGCAATGTCAATTATTATTTTTGGAGGAGCGTCACAAATTATATTTCTTCAATTATTTTCAGCAGGCGCTTCATCATTTGTAATTTTAAGTTCAGTCGCTGCTGTAAACTCTAGACATCTTTTATATGGCACTGTTTTATCAGAGCACCTTTCTGATTTAAATCTTACTTGGAAAATAATTGTCTCATATTTTTTAGTTGATCAGGCATTTGCAGTTTCAAATGATTTTTTCAAAAAAAATATAAAAGATAAAGATAAATATTTTCATTTAATTGGGGGAGGTTTAAATTGTTGGATTGTTTGGCAAATAACAACTATAATTGGTATATATCTTGGATCAATTATTCCCGAAAAACTAGGTTTAACTTTTGCGATTCCACTTACGTTTCTTGCTTTGTTAGTGAATGATTTTAGAAAATTAACAAATGTAATTGTAATAATAGTATCAGGGTCAGTAGCAACTTTTGGGTATCAATTAATTCCTTTTAAAGCCTACGTTATTGTAGCAGCCTTAGTTGGGTTATTAGTAGCATTTATTTTAATAAGTTTTGGAAAAAAAGATGAGTAATATAATATTAATTATTTATTGTGGTCTTATTACTTTCTTGACAAGATTTTCAATGATTGCTTTACTAAAAAAAGAAATGTTTAATGATAAGACTAGAATGGTCTTATCTTATGTTCCCTCTGCAATTTTCCCTGCAATAATTTTTCCTGCAATATTTTTAGATAGTAGCGGATCTATACTTATGAATGATAATCCCAAAATTTTAGCCTCAATAGTTGCAATGGTCATTGGAATTTTAAGTAGAAATATTTTAGCAACAATATTTTCTGGTTTATTTTCTTATTGGATTATAATTTTTATTTTTTAGAATTTGATACTTTAAATAAAACATTTGTTTTTTATTTTTTAAGTTATATAATTTTCAAATGCCTATAAAATCATCTCAAACTTTAGTCCAAGAGGCCTTAAAAGAAATAAAAACAATTAATTCTGATGAAGCATACGAACTTTCACAAAATAATGATTGTAATCTAATAGATATAAGAGACATTAGAGAGCTAGAGAAAGAGGGAAGAATTGAAAGTTCACATCATATTCCAAGAGGAATGTTGGAATTTTGGCTTGATCCTGAAAGTGTTTATTTTAAGAATGGAAAAATTGATCCAAATAAAGAGCTAGTTCTTTTTTGTGCTGGTGGATTACGTTCAGCCTTAGCAACAAAATCTTTAAAAGATATGGGATTTAAAAAAATTTCACATATTGAAGGAGGTTTTAGCTCTTTAAAACATAGTAAATTTAAGGTTTTAAAATCATAATACTAAAGAGAATAACAATATTTTAAATTGATCCAAGTTTTAGATTACTTTTCACATTAAACTCTAAGGCTTTTGGTTTCTCTAGATTTAAGTTGCTCATTATGTCAATGTATTCATCTACACTTTTAACCTGAAGTCGCGGATTGAATTTTTTTTCTTTACCAATAGTACTTACTTTTTCACCTTTATAATCATGAGCAGGGTACAAAAGAGTTTCGTCAGGTAATTTTAAAAGTTTATTAAATATTGAGTTATAGGCATCTTTAGCATTTCCATTTTGAAAATCTGTTCTACCAGTACCATTAATTAACAAAGTATCACCTGAAAATAAATACTTATCCATTAAAAAACTAAAACTATCCGAGGTGTGTCCAGGGGTATAAATGGCTCTTATTGATAGTTTGTCTATTTTCACTATTTCGTTATCTTTCACTTTTAATTCCACTGCATCTGTAGGTGTATGATTTCCCATAATTGTTGTACATTTTGTGATATCTTTGAGTTTAGATGCACCTGTCACATGGTCAGCATGGATGTGTGTATCAATTACTTTTACTAATCTTAAATCTAATTCTTCTAATAAATTTATATACTCACCAACATTTTCAATAACTGGGTCAATAATTAAAGCTTCTCTCCCTTTTCCTGAGGAAATTAAATAAGTGTAAGTGGAAGATTTTGTATCAAATAATTGTTTGAAAATCATTTTCGTATATTACCATATAAGTACAAATTGACCCATTGTTAAAATATATTAAAATATTAATTTTTAAACATGAAAATTTTAAAACTATTATTAATAATTATGTTTTTTAGCCCAATTGCTTATGCGGACAAGAATATGAAGATTGGCTCTAAAGGTAATGAAAATGAGGTAACAAGAATAATAAAAGTTGTTATGCATGATAACTACTATGAACCAAACTTTTTTCAAATTAAATCAGGAGAGACAATAAAATTCGAAATTGAAAATGCAGGTATGCTTGTACACGAATTTAATATTGCAAACAAAATGATGCATATTAAACACCAACCAGAAATGCAAAGAATGGTTGAAAATGAAATTCTCTTAGCTGACTCAATTGATAAAGAAAAAATGAAAAAAATGGCCAAAATGGATAAGGCAATGGGTCATTCACATAGTAATAGTGTTTTGTTAGAGCCAAAACAAAAAGGTGAGATTATTTGGAAATTTGATAATGCAGTAAATATTGAAGTAGCTTGTAATGTTCCTGGTCATTATCAAGTAGGAATGATTGCTAAAGTTGATATAAATTAACTTAATGGAAAGTATTGCTAAAACCAATTTTCATTGGTCATGTAAAAATACCTGGAAGAAAAGTGCTAAAAATACTGGATGGTGTTTACTTGGTTGTGCAATAGGTGACTTAGGTACAATTTTATTTTTTCAACTTTCAAAAATTCCATTTCCAATTTTAGGAATTATGATTTTAGCCATTATCAATGGTCTAATTACAAGTATTATTTTAGAAACAATAATATTGATGAGGCAAAATTTTGTTTTTTTTACAGCATTTAAAACTGCGATTGGGATGAGTTTTATATCGATGATAAGTATGGAAGCTGCAATGAATTTAACTGATTATTATTTAACTGGTGGAGCAATATTAACTTGGTGGGTTGTACCAATTATGCTTCTGGCTGGATTTATAACACCATGGCCATATAATTATTGGCGATTAAAAAAATTTAACATTTCGTGTCATTAAAGAATTGGGATAATAAAACTTGGCTTTCATCGAAAAAATATATTTTTTCCTTTAACAAATTCTTAACAAAATCAATTAATTTAAACTCTAATTCTAAAATTTTAGATATTGGATGTGGGCGAGGAAAAATTATAGGATCACTATGTTCAAAATTGAAGTTAAATGTTAGACCAATTGGTATAGATCTAGTAAATCATAAAGATAGAGATAAAAGAATTAATTTTAAAAAAATTGATGCATTATCTTTCATATCTAAAAATAAAACAAAATTTGATTTTGTCTTAATAAAACAAACAATTCATTTACTAAAACTTAAGGAAATAAAATTTTTATTAACTCAATTGAAAAAAAATTTAAATCCAAAAGGAAAAATTTTTATTCTTAACCTTAATCCACATAGGAATGAGATACCTAGTTTTAAATTGATGAAAATTAAATTATCAGAGTCTATGGTTAGGGATAAGAAAATTTTAAATTATATAATGAAATTATTTCCTAAAAGTATATTAAAAAATTTTTCTTTTAAGGTAAGAATAAGTAAAAAAAAATATATTGATATGATTTCAAACCGATATATCTCTACAATTTTGAATTTTAACGAAAAACAAATTATTAATGGTATAGATGAAATAAACTTTAAATATAAAAAAAATATAAACTTTGATGATAAATTGATTTGTATAATTATCAAAAATGACTAAAGTTGAAGAATGAATCAATTTTTTTTAAAATTTAATAATTTTTTTTCAAATTTTGAAGCCCTTGGCTCTCTATTATTTAGACTTATAATTGGGGTTGCGTTTATAATTTATGGTTATGGCAAATTTCCATTGCCACCAGAGGGTCTTACTGAATATTTTGGTTTATCACCTCTACTCGCAAGCTTAGTAGCTATATCTGAGCTATCCACTGGTTTTATTTTGATAATTGCCCATTTTATAAAAAATTCTCTTGGAAACACTCTTACTAGACTAGCTGGTCTTAATATAGTCATTTTGATGGTTTGTATTTTTGTAGTAGCTCATAGAGATTGGTTTATAACAAAACAACTTTTTACAAGTATTCAAATTTTCCTTTTAGTTGGTGGTTGTTATTTTTTAGTTAAAGGAAATAAAATATAAATTGAGAGGTTCGCTCTTTTAGCTTTGTCACCAAAAGAGCTCCTCTAAATAGCCTCTTGGGCATTTAAATCCAAATGGATTTTAAGTTTATTAATATTTTGAAGTATAAAGCTACCCAGCTAAGTGTCAGGTGGCATTTGTTTCATCATTAACCTCCTTAATAAAACATTAAAATTTTTATAGATTGTATTCAAATAATAAATTTATATTTCGATAAAATATATTTCTTGAATACAACCTTTTGTTTTAGTAGATTCTCGACATCAATTAAAACTTCCACTCGAACTAGAATAAAATAAGATTTAAAGTTCTTAATTAAAGTTTACATAAGATTCAAATCTGTATAAAATTTATTAATGAGATATTTGTGTGCACTTAAAGATTTAGTAATAAGCTTAATAGCATCAACGGTAATCATTTATAGCTTAAATATAGTAGCAGGATTTAAAGGGGCAGATTATACTTTTACAAATGGGGAAGTTTTTATAATTTGGATATTAATGGCAATTTTGGTTAATAGTTGTCTTAAAAGATAAGATCTCATTTTAATGGATGATTCAATTAAAACAGACGATGTAATATTTAACTTTTTCAAACAGATATGTGATGAAAAAGATGATGAAAAATGTGTTGAACTTGGGAATAACTGGATTAAAGCAATGGAGACTAATTTGAAAAATATGGAGGCTAATTTAGTTGATAAAGACAAAATTAAACATCAAGATGACATTCAAAACAATCTCAATCATTTAAATAGCCTTAAAGGAAAAAGTTCATCTGAGTGGAGAGAATATGCAACTAAATGTATGATTGAAATAATGGATAATAAGGTATAAAAAAATTTTAAGGGGTGTCTTAACAGACTGAGAATATACCCTAAGAACCTGTCCGGTAATTCAGAAAGGGAATATATGGATCAAAAATACATAATAGAACAATCAACATCTGTAGTATTATTAATTATAATTAGTTTAATCTTTACAATATTAGGAATTTATAATTCAAAAAAATTTAAGAGTATAAATAATTATATAACAGCTAATAGAAATATTGGTTTTTTTTCTTTAACAACCAGTTTAGTAGCTTCCGCACTAGGTGCATGGATTCTTTTTGGGCCAGTTTCAGCAGCTACTTGGGGGGGAATAGGAGCAGTAATTGGTTATGCACTTGGTACAGCCTTTCCGATGATTTTTTTAATTTATTTTGGAAAAAAAATAAGAAAAGAATTTCCGAATGGTTCATCATTAATAGGATTTATGAGAAAAAAATTTGGAAAAAGTTTATTTAAACTTATTTTAATAATGACAATATTTTATATGTTTATTTTTTTATGTGCAGAAGTTACTGCTGTTGCAGTTTTGATTAATTATATTTCAGGAACTGAACTTTGGATAACAGCATTAATAATACTTTTGACAACATTAACTTATACTTTATATGGTGGATTAAGAGCATCAATTTTTACAGATAATATACAAATGATAGTGATAGGATTTATTTTATTATTTTCCTTTTTATATATTTCCTCGCTAACTGGTGAAAAATTTTCCTTTAAATTTATTGAAAAAAAAAACCCACAATTACTTAGTTCCTCATATATAACAAATTATACTGCTGGATTAACTTTTTTTATAGCTGTTGCTGCTACAAACTTATTCCATCAAGGTAATTGGCAAAGAGTATATGCAGCAAAAAATTATAATATTTTAAAGAAAAGCTTAATCATCTCTTTTTTTGTTATTATTCCTATTGTTTTTTTTATGGGTTTTATTGGAATGGTCTCTTTCTCAGTAGATTCAAGTAATAGACCAGATCTAGGATTTTTTTCCTTATTATTAAAAGACAATTTAAAAATATTGTCATTTATTACAATTGTTCTAGGATTAGCTTTAGCTATTTCAACAGTTGATACTTTGGTAAACGCTATTTCAAGTTTATTTATTGTTGACGGTAAAGCAATATTTAGTTTTAGTAAAAAAATAGATTATCTAAATTTGTCTAAATATTTTATTATTTTTTTATCCTTAATTGTCTTTTTTATTGCTTCAAAAGGTTTTGATATTTTATATTTATTTTTACTTGCTGATTTATTCTGTTGTGCTTTTGTTTTTACTGTCTTTTACAGCTTTTATAAAAAAGATATGAATGAAAATACTGCTTATATATCAATCTTTATAGGTCTAATTGGAGGTATTTTAATATTTCCTTTTCCTAATTTTTCTAAAAGTTTACTTGTGGGGGTAATACTACCTTTAGAATTATTTGAGCCTACAATTGTACAGTCATTACTATTTTTATCTTTTATAACAGCAACTTTTTTGCCCATGATTATATTAAAGATTAAAAAATCTTAATTTATGTAGACGATTTTATAGCTTTGTATATGAGATCTTTTGTGGTTTCACCAATGCTTCTGTAAATTTCTTTATTTTCTTTGAATATTAATAGTGTTGTTTGATATTTTACATTAAATAGTTTTGCTATTTCTTCATTTCTTACATCAAAAGTAAAATATTCAATATTATCAAATTCATCTTTTGCTTTGTTTAAAACTTTCATTTGACTAGCACACGATGTGCAATATTTGATCCAAGAACTTACAATTACTGTTTTACCTTCAGATTGAGCTTTATCAAACAATTCTTTATTAAAGGTTGTCTCTTTATCAAGCGCAATGGCGTTATGTGAAAATATTAAAAATATGAGTATTAAAAATCTTTTAAACATATTAGCTTTTTAATTAAATTATAATTCATTGTAATATTACAAATTGTCTCTATATACTTTGCTATCATATGTCAGAAAATCAAATTATTATTAAAAATTTGTCAAAAGAGTATGATAATGGCTTCAAAGCATTAAAAAATATAGACCTTAACATTAAAAAAGGTGAAATTTTCGCAATGCTTGGTCCTAATGGAGCTGGAAAAACAACATTAATAAGTATTATTTGTGGAATAGTAAAACCATCTGCTGGAAAAGTTTTAGTAGAAAATTTTGATATAATTAGTGACTATAGAGAAACAAGATCAAGAATAGGCTTAGTGCCTCAAGAATTAACTTTAGAGCAATTCGAGACAGTATTTAATAATGTCTCTTATTCAAGAGGCTTATATGGAAAAAAACCTAATTCTCACCATATAGAAAAAGTTTTAAAACAATTAAGTCTTTGGGATAAAAAAGATTTAATATTACGACAACTATCTGGTGGTATGAAAAGGAGAGTTTTAATTGCCAAAGCTTTATCACATGAGCCAACAATATTATTTTTAGATGAGCCAACTGCAGGTGTTGATGTTGAATTAAGACAAGAAATGTGGAAAGTAGTTAAGACTCTAAGAGAAACAGGAGTAACTATAATTTTAACTACACATTATATAGAGGAAGCTGAGGCTATCGCAGATAGGGTAGGAGTTATAAATCAGGGTGAAATAGTAATTGTGGAACAGAAAAAAGAATTACTAAAAAAAATGGGAAATAAAAAATTGACAGTACAATTACAAGAAGAAATAAATGAAATTCCTTCATCACTAAAAAAATATGGTTTAAGCCTAGGTGATAATAAAACATCACTTGATTACACTTATAATTTGAAAGAAAAACAAACCGGTATAACAAATCTCCTTCAGGATATCAAAGATTCAGGATTAAAACTGAGAGATCTAAAGACTGAACAAAACAATTTAGAAAAAATATTCGTAAGTCTTGTGAGGGAAAATAATGAAATTTAATTACCAGGCGTTCAAAGCAATTTATCTTCATGAAATGGATAGATTTAGAAGAACTTTAGGTCAATCATTGCTATCACCTGTTATATCCACTTCTTTGTATTTTATTGTATTTGGATCTGTAATTGGTGGGTATGTTAAAAATATAGATGGTATTAGTTATGGATCTTATATTGTACCAGGACTGTTGATGTTAACTTTATTAACACAATCAATAAGCAACACTTCTTTTGGAATTTTTTTTCCAAAATTTAATGGAACAATTTATGAAATATTAGCTGCACCAATTTCAACATTTGAAATTGTATTAGCTTTTGTCAGTGCAGGAGCTACTAAAACACTATTAGTAGGTTTAGTTATATTTTGCACATCCTTGTTTTTTGTTGATGTAAAAGTTGAATTTCCATTATTGATGATTTTTTTATTGATATTAGTCTCTTTCACTTTTGCTTTATTTGGCTTTTTGATTGGGGTTATAAGTAAAGATTTTGAGCAAATGTCAATAGTCCCATCTTTAATTATAACACCTATGGTATTTTTGGGGGGAAGTTTATACTCTCTAGATATGCTGCCTGAAATTTGGCAAACAATAAGTTATTTTAACCCAGTAGTTTATCTCATAAATGGTTTGAGATACTCATTTTATGGCATTTCAGATTTTAATATATGGATAAGTATTGGTTTAATGGTTTTGTTTTTTGTAATTTGTGTAATTTTCGTATCAGTGCTTCTTAAAAAGGGATACAACATCAAATCTTAACTGACCCATTTTCTGGGTCAGTTTTGTTATTAATATATAAGAGGAAATGTTTATTAAAACTGCTCAGACTCTGTTGAGCCATCCATTGCAGTGGTTGAACTTTTACCACTACTTATTGTGTTTGAAACTGCATCAAAATAAGAAGTACCAACTTCTCTTTGGTGTTTTACACTAGTATATCCATCTTTTTCTCTAGCAAATTCTTGTTCTTGTATTCTTGAATAAGCAGTCATACCCTCTTTTTTATATTTCTCTGCAAGCTCAAAAATTGCAATATTTTGAGTATGAAAACCTGCAAGAGTGATAAATTGAAATTTATAACCCATTTTACCAATTTGATCTTGAAAAGAAGCTATTTCATCATCTGATAGATGCTTTTTCCAATTAAACGAAGGTGAACAATTATAAGCTAAAAGTTTTCCAGGATATTTTTCATGAATAGCATCAGCAAATTTTTTAGCTTCCTCTAAATTCGGTGTAGCTGTTTCACACCAAATCAAATCAGAATATGGAGCGTAAGCCAATCCTCTTGAAATAGCTTGGTCTATTCCAGCTTTTACATAATAAAAACCTTCTGGAGATCTTTCACCTGTAAGAAATGGTTTATCATTTTCATCATGATCATTCGTAATTAATTTTGCAGCATTTGCATCTGTCCTTGCTAATATAATTAATGGTACATCGGCTATATCAGCAGCTAATCGGGCTGCTTTTAAATTTTTAATCATTGTTCCCGTAGGCACTAAAACTTTACCACCCATATGACCACATTTTTTTTCACTTGCTAATTGATCTTCAAAATGCACTCCAGCGGCGCCCGCTCTAATAAATTTTTTTGCTAGTTCAAAAACATTTAATGGTCCACCAAAGCCTGCCTCACCATCTGCAATAATTGGTAACATGTAATCAACTTTTTTGTTTTCTTTCATCTCTCCATCTTTAATTTCCATATGTTGAATCTGATCTGCTCGTATTAAAGCATTATTCATTGATTCAACTAATTTAGGTGCACTATCATATGGGTATAAAGATTGATCTGGATACATTTCACCAGCACTATTCGCGTCCGCAGCAACTTGCCAACCACTTAAATATATTGCTTTTAATCCAGCTTTAGCATGTTGAACTGCATGATTTCCAGATAAAGAACCAAGTGTATTTACATAAGTTTCAGAATTAAGTAAATTCCACAATTTTATTGATTGATGTTTACACATCGAATACTCAATTTTAATCGAGCCTCTTAATCTCTCTACTTCGTCTGGAGTATAGTCTCTTTTAATTCCTGCAAATCTTTTTAAGTCGTATGAGATATTTTCTGCGCTCATTATTTTTTTCCTGTGCTGTTAAGTTTGTAGTAAGAAATGAATTAGCTGAACGAATTAGAATTAGTTTGAGTCGTTTAGGGTCTCAACTAGATCTTTCATTCCACTTGAACCCCAATCACAATGATCATCTCTCATGTAAATACCTTTGCTGTTATGTCTAGCAAGGTCTTCATGTCTTATGATTTGAGCCTCATTTTCACTGTTTTTTAATTTCTCGTCCATGAAAACTTTATAATTTACAAGATTTACAAAATCTACAAAAATACCCAATTTTACTTGTAAATTGAGTTAATTTTTTGTAAATTAAAATTTACAAAATTTACAAATTTATGTCAATTGATAAGAAAATTGGTGAAAATATTAAGGTTTTTAGAAAAAAACTTGGACTTCAAGCTAATAAATTAGCTGAACAATTAAATATTTCTCCAAGTTATTTGAATTTAATTGAAGCTGGAAAAAGAAACATTGATGCTGAATTATTATTAAAAATCTGCCAGGAACTACGTATAGAATTAGCAGATCTTAAAAGCGAAAAAGATATTGATGTTAAAAATTCTAGAATAGCTATCACAAAATTTTTTGCTAACAAAAATAATATTAAATCAGATCTTAAAATTGGTCCTAAAATAAAAGCATTTAGAAGGCAATTAGGTCTCCAAGCAAATAAATTTGCAGAGCAATTAAACATTTCTCCAAGTTATTTAAATTTAATTGAAGCAGGTAAAAGAAAAATTGATGGTGATTTATTAATTAAAATTAGTAAAGAATTGAGGGTAGAGTTATCAGATCTCACAAGCAAAAGCGATATTAATTTAGAAAATGATATATCGGAGCTTTTAGATGATCAATTATTTGAAGATTTAGATATCTTGGGACCAGAGGTTAAAGATTTAGTAAATACAAATCCAAAAATTGCTAGAGCTTTAATTAAATTAGGTGATAATTTTAAACAAAAAGATCATGAAATAGTAAATAAAGTTGAAAATATATCTGGTAAGATTATTGATAGTAGGAAGACATCTTTTCCTGGTGAAGTAATATCAGATTTTCTTCAAGAAAAGAAAAATTATTTCCCTAGGTTAGAGGAATTCGCTAATCAAATTTTTGAAAAAGTGCAAAAAAATAAGAGAACCAGATACATTGCTTTATGTGAATTCTTAAAAAAAGAATACTCTATTACTGTGAGGGATATAATTCCTGAAGATCAAAAACCATTTTCAAAAATCTATAACAAAAAAAGGAAAGAACTCCTTCTTAGTGACTATAATTCATTAGAAACAAAAAAACTTCATGCAGCTGCTCAAATAGCACAAGAGGGGGCAATTGATATAATAAATGAATATTTGAAAGAATTTAATTTTCCCTCAAAAGAGTCTCAAAGATTAACACAGGTTGCCCTTTTAAATTATTGTGGAGCAGCAATTCTCATGCCCTATAAATTATTCCACACAGAATGTAAAAAACTTAAATACGATTTACAACTTTTGCAAAATACTTTTGCAACTTCATTTGAACAAGTAGCTCATAGGGTTACTTGCTTACAAGATCCAAAATTACCTGGAATTCCATTTCATATGTTGAGAACAGATATTGCAGGAAATATTTCAAAAAGGTTTTCACTTTCTGGAATAGAAATACCAAGATACGGTGGCGCTTGCCCAAGATGGAATGTTTATTCTGCTTTTACAAGACCAGGCGTTATTCAAGCTGCAGTTAGCAAAATGACGAATGGTGAAAAATATGTTTGCATTGCAAGAACTGTGGAAAAAGGTGTTGGAAGATATGGTCAATCAAAAAGTATTTTATCTATAGGACTAGGATGTGAGGCTAAATACGCAAAAGAATTTGTTTATACAGAAAATTTAGATATCACAGATAAAAAGACAGAAATTCCAATAGGTGTCTCATGTAGAACGTGCGATAGATTAGATTGTTCACAAAGAGCCTTTCCTCCTTTACATAAAAAATTTGATGTAGATATTAATACGAGAGGCGTATCTATTTATGTTAATGACAATGATTAAGTAATAAAATATGATTAAATTTATTTTACCAGCAGTTGTTTTTTTTATTATAGTTTTATTTTGGGAAAAAATTAGTGAAACAATTTATAAAAGATTTAATATAAGGATTAATTATTTTATAATAAGCATAACTTTGATTGTTGTTATTATAATATTTTTACTTATCAAAGATTAAATTAAAAATTTTTATTTATTTTATTTTAAGACTATTTTTTTTTGCTTTTAGTTTCGATACCAAGTTTTTTGCTATGTCTTAGTCTCATTACAACAATTGCAATAGCTATTAATAGTATAGCTACAGACTCATAAACTAGGGCAGATGGATCCATTTCTTTACCTTGGAGAATAATAAATCTAGACAGTGCAGTTATAGCAATTAATAATGGTAGAGTAATTCTTATTGATTGTTCGTCCCAAAAAACTCTAACCATCGCCATTACCTCTAAGTATAGAAACATTAGTAACAGATCAGCTAGTGTTACAGATTTAGCAGAATACATATTAACGATCTCAATAAATACAGCGATGATGGTACTGATAAGTATAATTACCAATAAACCAAGTTGTAAATTTTTTATTAAATTATTCATAGCTAATCTTTTTTATTAAAAAATGGCAAGTTTTTTGTAAATGGCAGCCATTTTTCCGCAGCAGTTTTATCAGGACCATCATATTTAATATCATAAGAATTATTTGAATTTAAAACTTCAATTCCCTTTGAGAACACAAACATAAACACCACAACAAAAACTATCGACATTATTTTAAAAGGATCAAAATTTTTAGTTTTAAAAACACTGCTAGATTTTTCTTCAGCACGATGAAATTGCTTAAATGTCATATAAACAGCAAAAATTAATCCAATGTGTGCAATGTAAGTTCCAGCCCACCCTAATGCAAAAGTTGAGTAAGAAAAAACATAAAGACTAAAAACAGTAGTCCAAATAAAACTTAAAACTAGCAAAATTTGCAGTCTGACTGATTTTGGTAATGACCTTAAGTCATTTTTACTATCATCAAATAGTATATTAGCACTTTCTGACATCCAATTTTTAAATTTTTCCATTACTAACACTTTAAACATTTATAACTTAAATAAAATAATAATTATTACTTTTTAATTATCAGGTATGACAAAAATGACTACCTTCGATAAATTTTAAATGATAAATATGTAAAATGATAAGAATTTTAAATAAAAAATTCAAAACTCGTATTAAAGCTCGGATAAGAAAGAATCGACAATCTCTAAATAAAAATTTGGATAATTTTTTTGAATGGGTTAAAGGAGCTGAATTAATTGAACTAAAAGAATGTAATACAGACGAGGATCCTGTAAGGCCGGAATTAAATAATAAATTTAGAACAGGATATGGTCGTAAAATTTTTGGAGTAAGATATCAAGGCGAAATACATGCTGTTATGTGTTTTGCTTATACTAATGAAATTCCAAAGAATGTTGAGGAACTAGAAAAAATGAGCCATGATGCATATTTACAAAGCGCCTTAAGAGATCAAAACATTGGTAGAATAGCTGTTGCTTACACTGTTTGGTCAAAAAAAAAAGGTGGAGGAAAGTTAATTGTTAAAGAAGTTTTTAAAAAAATCAAAAAATCTAATCATTTAAATAGATTAATTACCTTGTCGCCCCTAACTGAAATGGCAACAAAATTTCATACTAAAAATGGTGCTAAATTAATTCAAATTAATGAAAATACACAAAATTTCGAGTACAAAATTATAAAATAAATAATACATATGAAAAAAAAATACAAAGCAATGGTTCTGTCATGTATAGATCCAAGGTTTCAATCTAAAGTTTTTAATTATTTAAAAATGAGAAATCTATATGAAAAATATAGTTCTTTCACAATAGCAGGAGCAGCTATTGGGGTAACTCATGTAAAATTTAAATCATGGCAAAAAACTTTTATTGAAAATCTTTCAACATCAATTCAATTGCATAAGATTGAAAAATTAATTGTTATCAATCATAAAGACTGTGGAGCTGCAAAACTCATTAATGGTAAAAAGATATTTAATAAAACTAATGAAGATAAAATTCATAAAGAGTCATTTCAAAAACTTGAGAGAATATTAAAAAAAAAATTTCCAAAATTAAATTATGAATTTTATGTGATAAGTTTGAGAAGCTCAATTCAAAGATATTAATGTGTAAAATTTTTAATATATTAATAATATTCTTTTTGTATAATATTAATTTAATTGCAATGGAAAAAAAACCTTATCATCATTTACCTGATGGATCTTTCAGAAACCCAGAAGGTTCACCGAAGAGAGATGAAAATGTAAAATGGTCTTATAGAATTTTCAATAAAGAAAAAAAGAAACTCGATATGACTGTACCTAGCGATCATGTTATAAAAAAAGAAATAGTTTTATCATCCCTCGAGAGAATGAAAGACAATGACTATATTATGTGGATAGGCCATGCTACATTTATAATCAAACTTGGAAATACAACAATCATAACAGATCCTGTTTTTTCAAAAAATGCAGGACCGCTTATATTTGGACCCAAACGATTTGCTAGACCAGCCTTAGAACTTCATGAAATTCCAAATATTAATTTATTTTTGCTTACACATAATCATTATGATCATCAAGATATGAGTACTATTAGAAATTTTCCTTACAAAAAAGCTAAAGTATTAGTTCCGCTTAAATTAGCTAAATATTTTAAGGGAAATGGATATAGAGATATAAAAGAAATGGATTGGTATGAAGAAGTAGAAATTAACGAAAATTTAAAAATTACATTTTTACCTGCGGTTCATTGGTCTAAAAGAAGTTTAACAGATACAAATAAAACTTTATGGGGTAATTTTTTAATTGAATATAATGGAAAAAAAATTTTCTTCGCTTGTGATACTGGAGTTGGAAATATTTATAAATCATTAGGCAGAAAATACGGTCCTGTAGATTTAACTTTAATTAATATTGGGGCTTATAATTTTTATCCAATAATGCCATACAAAGATAAGTCAGTTTATCACACTAACCCAGAGGAAGCACTTAGTATTGGACGAGATCTAGGTAGTAAAAAAATCTTAGGGATGCATTGGGGTACTTTTGTTTTATCTTTAGAACCGATAATGGAACCCCCTGTTAGATTTAAA
>CACOLA010000005.1 GCA_902627935.1 uncultured Pelagibacteraceae bacterium
ATATAAAAAAGCAAACAATGGAATCATCACTACAAGAAAAGTATTACGAATTAATTTTGTAACAGTTGCAACATTTAAAGTTTCTGGACTATTGAACTGTTGATCATAGATAAGTCCAGCTGCTGCTACCTGAGATGTTTCATGAATTGCTGTTCCTAAAAATAGACCTGCATTAAGGTCGTTTTCATTGAAAAACCACTCTGCAAAGTATGGATAAATGATCATAGCAATAACACCAAACAAAGTGATATTTGCTATAGCGTATGCAATTTCAGTTTTTTTTGCGTTTATCACAGGGGCGGCTGCAACAATAGCAGTGGCTCCACAAACACTTGTGCCAATAGCTATTAAATATGACATTTTTGATGAGATAGGAACTTTTTTAATTAAAAGTTTAATTAATATTAGTACTGAAAAAATACATACTATTATAAGAGGTATAGCGATTGATCCAAATTTTATAAATTCTTCAAAACTAAGTCTTATACCTAAAAAAATAATTCCAAGCTTTAGTATGTATTGTTGAGTAAAATCAAGACCAAGCATCATACCTGGTCGTGGTGTAAAAGCATTACCCATTATAATGCCTAGAATAATTGCAATTAAAACAGTTGAAATTGGACTTTTGGATGTTCCAAATATTTCGATAGCTAAAACATTATTTATACCTTGAGAAAATAGATAAAATATTAAAGCTAGTGCAACACCTGGAAATATAGATTTTAGATACTGTAATTTTTGAGACACAGGATTCTAAGCACTTCTGTAAAGTTTAGTCATCACAAATTCTTTATGACCTAAAGCTTCTGCACAAGTTAATCTTCCGTTAGCTACCCTTAATGTTGTTTTGATTAGTTCATCTCCTGCCTCAGATAAATTCATTTCCCGTGATAATATTTTTGAAACATCACAATCAATATGTTCACCCATGCTTTTTACCGTAAGAGGATTTGCAGTAAGTTTAATAACTGGTTCTATAGGATTTCCAACAATATTACCTTGACCCGTTGGAAATAGATGTATGTTAAATCCCGCTGCTGCCTGAAGGGTTACACATTCTGCTGCAGCAGACGAAGTATCCATAAAATATAAACCCTTGCCTTTTTTTGGTTCTTCAGCTGGCTCTAATACATCTATAAATTTGCAATTACCAATTTTTTGAAAATTTCCAAAAGCCTTTTCCTCAATAGTTGTTAACCCACCTGCAATATTACCCGCAGTAGGTTGACTTTCAGATAGGTCATCTGTTGCTTCCTTTAATATAAAATCATTATAATCATTCCAAGTTTTCATAAATTTATCTGAAGCTTCTTTCGTAGCACCTCTAGAAGCACAAACTTTTTCTGCTCCAGTTAATTCTGAAGTTTCACCAAAACACAAATGAACTCCTAATGGCTCAAGTTTATCCATAAGATTACCAACTGTTGGGTTTGATGCTAGACCAGATGTAGTATCTGATTCTCCACATTTGACTGATATCCAAAGATCACTAATAGGACATTCCTCTCTCTGTTTTTCTGAAGCCCACATAACAAACTCTTGAGCTTTCTTTGAGGCTTTCATTGTAGTTCCAATGTCTCCAGTACGCTCAATATGAAAACCCTCAACAGGCTTTCCAGTCTTTGCAATTCCATCAACAATTCTTTTTGTCCATTTAGGCTCAATACCAATAACTATTACTGCCGCAACATTAGGATTACAGCCTGTTCCAATCATAGTTCTGAAATGTAATTCTAAGTCAGCTCCAAATTGTAATCTTCCATACGAATGAGGAAGAGCGATCGTTCCTTTAATATTATTTGCAACTGCCTCAGCACAAGCATTTGAAATATCATCTACTGGTAAAATAATTACATGATTTCTAGTTCCAGCTCTTCCATTTTCTCTTTTATAACCTAAAAAACTTTTTGGAATTTCCATATAATTACCATTTCTTTGTTTTTACATTATGAACATGAACATGTTCACCTTTTTTGATTGATTTTATAACTTTTCCAATATCATGACCATATTTCAAGATTGTGTCACCCTCTTTTAAATCAACCATAGCAATTTTATGTCCTAAAGGTATTTCATCCATTGATTGAATGTCAGTTGAGCTATCATTCTCCATAATCCAGCATTTACAATCCTGTTTTGGGGTTATTTTCTCTATTACAACCACACCAACGTTATCTTTTTTATCGTGAATTATGATGTCAGTAGCCATAAATATAGTGTCGATTTCTTTGTTTGAAATTTGAGAAATCTTATATATTAATCGCGTCAATTAACAAATAGTTTTATAAATAATTAAAAATTTACTGGTTTAGAAAGGCTCTATTAATGACAAAAATGACAACAGAAGAAGCTTTTGTAAAAGTCTTACAAATGCACGGTATCGAACATGCCTTCGGTATTATTGGTTCAGCTTTCATGCCGATCTCTGATATTTTCCCTGATGCAGGAATAACTTTTTGGGATGTTGCTCATGAAACAAATGGTGGATTGATTGCTGACGGATATACAAGATCTACTGGAAAAATGTCAATGGTAATTGCACAAAATGGACCAGGGATTACTGGATTAGTAACTCCAATCAAAACTGCTTATTGGAACCACACGCCTTTATTATTAGTAACACCTCAAGCTGCAAACAAAACTATGGGTCAAGGTGGTTTTCAAGAAGTTGAACAAATGAATTTATTTAAAGATATGGTTTGTTACCAGGAAGAGGTGAGAGACCCATCAAGAATGGCTGAAGTTTTAAACAGAGTAATAGAAAAGGCAATTAGGGGTTCAGCACCAGCACAAATAAATGTACCAAGAGATTACTGGACACAAGTTATAGATATTGAATTACCACCAATAGTAAGATTAGAAAGACAAGGTGGTGGAGCCGATGCAATAGATAAAGCAGCAAAACTTTTATCAAATGCAAAATTTCCAGTTATTTTGTCCGGAGCAGGGGTAGTAATAGGTGGAGCAATTGAGGAAACCAAAAAACTAGCTGAAAAATTAGACTCACCAGTTTGTTCTGGTTATCAACATAATGATAGTTTTCCAGGGAGTCATCCATTAGCTGTAGGACCATTAGGATATAATGGATCAAAAGCTGCAATGGAATTAATTTCTAAAGCAGATGTAGTTTTGGCTTTAGGAACTAGATTGAATCCTTTTTCAACTCTTCCAGGATATGGAATTGATTATTGGCCTAAGAATGCAAGCATTATTCAAGTAGATATGAATCCAGACAGGATTGGATTAACAAAAAAAGTTACAGTTGGAATTAGTGGGGATGCAAAATTAGTAGCAACTCAAATTTTAGAAAAACTATCATCAAACGCTGGAAATACTGATAGACAAAAAAGAAAAGATTTAATTCATCAAACAAAATCTGCTTGGTTACAAAAATTATCTAGTTTAGACCATGAAGATGATGATGAAGGAACAGTTTGGAATAAAGAAGCAAGAGAAAGAGATAAAGATAGAATGTCACCAAGACAGGCATGGAGAGCAATTCAAGCTGGAATGCCTCAGGATGTAATTATTTCAAGTGACATAGGAAATAATTGTGCAATTGGAAACGCTTATCCTACTTTTGAGAAACCAAGAAAATATTTAGCTCCAGGATTATTTGGCCCATGTGGTTATGGTTTTCCATCAATTCTTGGAGCAAAGATTGGATGTCCAGATACACCTGTAATTGGCTTTGCTGGTGATGGAGCATTTGGAATAAGCATGAATGAAATGAGTTCTTGTGCTCGCGAGGAATGGCCTGCGATAACAATGGTTATTTTTAGAAATTATCAATGGGGAGCAGAAAAAAGAAATACAACACTCTGGTTTGATAACAATTTCGTAGGAACAGAATTAGACCCTGAATTAAGTTATGCAAAAGTAGCTGATGCTTGTGGTTTGAAAGGAGTAACGGTAAGAACTATGGAAGAAACTACAAGTGCTATCAAACAATCTTGTGAAGATCAAAAGAAAGGCATTACAACTTTTATTGAAGTTATATTAAACCAAGAATTAGGCGAACCGTTTAGAAGAGATGCTATGAAGAAACCAGTAAGAGTTGCTGGTATTAAAAAAGAAGATATGAAGAAGCAACCTTCTTTAACCTCATAAGATCTTTTAAATTGTAATCAATTGTCGTAATCTTCTAATATGGAAGTTATTAATGATAATCATTGTAGTTGGGTTAACGATTTAAACCAGAGAAGTAATATTCAAATACTTTCTTCTGATTTAGACTGTGAATGGTTAATTATAGGTGCAGGCTATACAGGATTATCTGCAGCAAGAAAATTAGGCCAACTTTATCCTAACCAGCAAATAATAATAATAGATGCTCAATTAGCAGGTGAGGGAGCAAGTTCAAGAAACTCAGGCTATCTAGTTGATACAACTCTTAATGACGGCTTTACATCTAACAAAGAATTAGAAAATTATAAAAAAAAAGCTGACATTTACAAATTAGGGATAGAGGCAGTTAAAAGATTTATTAAAGAATATCAGGTAGATTGTGACTGGAATGAATGTGGCAAATTTTTCGCATCATCAAAAGAAGAAGACAGCAAAATTTTAAAAAATTTCTCTGAAACTTTATCTAAATTAGGTTTTGAACATAGTTTGTTATCTAATAGCGATCTAAAAAAAAGATTAGGAACTAATTTTTATAATATTGCTTTATACACAAAAGGAGGAATTTTATTACATCCAGGCAAACTGGCTAGAGCTATGGTCGATACGTTGCCTGAAAATGTAACTCTTTATGAAAACTCCTCATTACTAAATTGGAAAAAAATTAATGACAAAGTAGTTTGTAATTTTAAGAATGGATTAATTAAAACTAATAAAATTATATTTGCAACTAATGGATTTTTAAAATCTTTAGGATTAAAATCAAATTACAATTTTCCTATTACTTTAACAGCAAGTATGACTCGATCTTTAACTGACAAAGAGTTTGAGTCTATCGGCAAGCCAAAAGAATGGGGAGTTTTGCCAGTTAGACCAATGGGTGCTACTGTAAGAATGACTAAAGATAGAAGAATTTTAATTAGGAATACTGCAGAAGTTTATAATCCTTATCAAATGTCTCAATCTGAATTAAACAAAAGATCATTAAAACAAAAAATTGGAATTAAAAAAAGATTTCCACATTTACCTAATGATATTATTCAATCTTCTTGGTCAGGTATTGTTTCAAGAACTAGAAATAGTTCTCAAATCTTTGAAAAAATAGATAAAAATATATTTGCTGCGGGTTGCTATAATGGTTCAGGTATTGGAGTTGGCACTTTATTTGGGGAGCAAATTGCCGTTAAAGCAAGTAATGAAAATTCAAAAGAAATAGAAACTATTGAATTAAGAAAAAAACCAACATGGTTGCCACCTCAACCCTTTTTAAATCTAGGTGTTAAAGCAAGGCTAGTATATGAGAGGTTGAAAGCAAGATCTGAGATTTAATTGATAATTTAAAATGACAAATCTCAACAATTTTTTTTTTCTTTGATCTTATTTAAGTGGGCGGCTCTTTCTTTTGCTGCTTTAGATGCTATTTCAATATTATCTGCTGAAAAAAATAATCCGGGTAGAAAAAATAATATTGCACCTACATTATGTGGTTTCCCAGCTTTTTTAGCTTCTTGAGCTTCATCGAAGTATTGATTTGCTTCTGCAATTTGAGAGTTAAGTTCTTTACAATTTAATTCGTTATCATTAGGTTGAATAACATTAACTACAGTAGGATTTGCACACGATATTACAAATAAAGTTATAGTTAATAATACAAAGTTTTTATACATAGAATAATTATTTTATCTTAGTTTTTACATATCCCAGTTTATCAATTCTACCAATATAAAGGCCTTTACTTTTAATTGGAACTACACCAACTGTTGAGCCGGTAAAAACCCAGAAATCCTTATTTAAGTTAACCTTGTCTTTTTTGACTTTATTCAAAACAAATCTTAGAGAATTTAAAGGGTTTATATAAACAGTATTTGTGTTACCAGCTACATATTGGTTAATTTTTTTGTTCATAATAGCAGTTTTTAAATTACCAAAATTTATTTTTTTATATTTCTTAGAATTTCCTTTTAAAAATTTTACATTAGCACCAAAATCACTACACAAATCTGCAAATGATTTAATTCCTCTTTTTCTTTGTCTATACCCAACAACTTCAATACATGGCGCCATATAATATATAAATCTAGAAATATTTTTCATAGTAATATGACCTTTATATGAGAAAAAAGATTTCCTAACCTTGTAACAAACTTCAAGTTCTATTCCTAAAGTAGATTTATTTATTTTTACACTTTTGCCACTTTTTAAAAAGTTATTCTTGTAAACTGACGCATAAAATGGTTCCTTTTCTTTAAATTTTTTTATTAGCGGTATTCCAGTGCCAGCTGCTTTGAAGCCAATTACAGGTAATTTAATTTTACTTTCACATAATTTTCTTAACTTTTGCGCTTCGTTCAAATTTTTTGTAAATTTAGATGGGATAGGAGAGATTATTTTATTATTTAAAAAAGCATCCACTAGCCTGTTTGAGGTTTTTTCTATAAGAGTTTTCATTTTTTATTTTAATACTGACATAGGGTCTAGTCTTGTTTGGAACCAATTTATTCTAAAATCTAAATGAGGACCAGTCGATCTACCTGTTGACCCTACAGTTCCTATGATATCACCTTGATTAATTTTATCACCAATCGAAACTATAACCGTTTCAAGATGTGAATATATAGTTGATATACCATGACCGTGGTCCATTATAATTGTGCCGCCTGTATAATAAAGATCTTCCTCTGCCAATGTTACCACTCCTGTGGCTGACGATTTAATCATAGTTCCTTGTTTAGCAGCAATATCTATTCCATAATGAGGCCACTTAGGCTTACCATTTAAAATTCTTTGACTACCATAAACACCACTAATAATACCTTCGACAGGCATAATAAATTGATCTTTAAAAAAAGGTAAATTTGAATTTATTGATCTAGCTTCACCAATCTTATTATTCTCCTCTCTTATTCTTTTATAGACCGACTCTGGTGGTGTAACTTTACTTTCTGGAAGACCATCTATTCTTTGAATTCTATATTTTCTTTTCAGAACTTTTTTAATAATTATATTTTTTTTTCCATTAAGAATTTTTGTTATTGATATATCAAATTTTCTATCTCTATCCAAACCAAAAACAAAATAACCATCTTTTGATACATTAACTTTTTTTTTATCTATAATTATTTTTGCAGATGGATCAGTGATACCAATAATATAATGACCTTGTAAAAATTTTCCCTTAAACTCAATAGCATTAAGACTGTTTGGTATAAATAAAAATATTAATAATAAAAATTTTGTTATTATTTTGCTGTCCATCCACCATCAACCAATAATGAAGTTCCGGTAATCATTGATGCTGCGTCTGATGCCAAAAAGACAGCCGCAGAAGCTACATCAGATAACTCTGCAAATCTGCCAAGTGGTATATTACCCAAAACTTCTCTTTTAAATTTTTTACTTTTAAGAAACTTACTTGTCATTGGTGTTACAACAAATGTAGGACATACTGTATTGACTCTTATATTGTACTTAGCTAGGTCTAGTGACATTCCTTTAGTAAGACCTTCTAAGCCAAATTTTGTCATATTGTATACACTTCTTATTGGTCCACCCACATGACCCATTTGAGATGACATATTTATAATAGCACCTCCAATTTTTTTTCTATTTTTACTTTTAATCATTTTTAATGCACATAGCTGAGCAAGATTAAAAGTAGCAATAGTATTTATCTTTACCAGGTACTTCATATTTTTAGTTTTAACTTTTGTGAAGTGCTCAGGAATATTATTTCCAGCATTATTTATTAAAATATCTATTTTAGGCTGTTTATTTATAATATCTTTAATTTCATTGTAATTAGTGATGTCACATATGTAAGATTTACATTTAGATTTGAGTTTGTTTATTTTCTTTGAAACTTCTTCTAAATCTTTTTTAGTTCGACTAATTATTACTAAATTAGCTCCAGCTTCTGCAAGTGCGATTGCGCAAGCTCTTCCAAGTCCTTTTCCTGCACCAGTAACAACTGCTGTTTTATTTTTTAGATTATAATTTTTTAAGTACATCATAAAAATAATATTTTAATATCAGTATAAATCAATTCAATAGCGACAATTAATATTGCCAATAAACCAGCCCACGCAATCCACTTATATTTCTTGATCCAATTAGATATTAATGTTGCAGCTGTTGCCATTAATACTATTGATAAAACTAGACCAAAAACTAATAAATAATAGTGATCTCCAGCTGCACCAGCAACTCCCAAAACATTATCCAAGCTCATAGTAAAATCGGCTAACAAAATTGTCCAAATAGCTTTTAAGAAACTAGAGCTATCGACTTTAATATCACTTTCGTGATCTGATCCTTTTACAACGTCTTTGTAAAGTTTATAGACTATATAAAGAAGTAGAAGACCGCCAATTAATCTTAAACCAGTAATTTGTAATAAATAAGCAGTTAATAAAGTTAAAACTATCCTTAAAACAACCGCTCCACTTATACCCCAAAAAATTATTTTTTTTCTTTGCTCTAAAGGAAATTTAGATGCAACCATCCCAATTATTATTGCGTTATCGCCTGCTAGAACAAGATCAATTAATATAATTTGTGTTAAAATAGTTATTTGTTCTGGAGTGATGAAATCAGTGAACATTAACTTTTAAGTATCATATCAGCACCTTTTTCTGCAATCATTATTGTAGGTGCATTAGTATTACCTGAAGTTATATTTGGCATTATTGAAGCATCAATTACTCTAAGGTTATTTATACCCTTTACTTTAAGTGTTTCATCTACGACTGCCATATCATCTTGCCCCATTTTACATGTACCAACAGGGTGAAAAATAGTTTGCGTATAATTAGAGCCAGATTTAACAAGTTCTTCATCATCGTTAATATCAATACCAGGTCTATATTCTTCTGGTTTATATTTTTTAAATGTTTCAGATTCCATCACAATTTTTCTTGTAAGTTTTAAACCTTTTGCAGCAACCATACGATCATGTTCAGTTGAAAGATAATTAAGTTTAACTTTTGCATAAATTCTAGAATCTTTATCTACAACGTTCACATGACCTCTACTTGTTGGTCTTATGTTAGATACTGTAGGAGTAAATGCGTGAAAGTCGTGATTTTTTGTTGCTCCTAAAGTATCCATACTCATTGGTTGAACATGCCACTGTAAATCAGGTAATTCTAATGATGGATCGCTTTTAGCAAACATACACATTTGACTTGCACCCATTGTCATTGGTCCACTTCTATTAAAAACATATTCAAGTCCAATCATTAGTTTCCCAAATAAACTATTAATTTTTTTGTTCAAAGATTTAAGACCATGTACTTTATATATAGGTCTAAACATAAGGTGATCTTGTAGGTTTTCTCCAACTCCCTTCAAGTCATGCACCATATCTATTCCTAAATCTTTTAATTTTTTTGAATTACCAATTCCGGAAGTTTGTAAAATTTGTGGTGAACCAATAGATCCTGAAGAAAGAATTATTTCTTTATCAGCTGAAACCTTTCTGAGCTCATTTTCTTGCCAATATTCAACATTTTTAGCAGTTTTATTTACAAAATTAATTTTTTTAACATGTGCATTTGTAATAATTTTTAGATTATTTCGATTTTTAATTGGGTTTAAGTAACCGACAGCAGTACTACATCGAAAACCATCTTTTTCCGTAACCTGAAAATATCCACAACCATGATTGTTTCCAGTATTAAAGTCTTTAGTTTTTGGAATACCAAATTCCTCTGCTGCATTTTGAAATTCATTTAGGAGTGGTAATTGAATCCTTTGATCGGATACTGATAAAGGTCCACCAACACCATGATAATTATCTTTTCCACGCTCTTGGTTTTCTGCTTTTATAAAATAAGGAAGTACATCGTCCCAACCCCAACCAGTGTTACCTAATTGACGCCAAACATCATAATCTTTACTTTGACCTCTAATATATAGTAAACCATTTATAGCAGAGCTTCCTCCTAAAGTTTTTCCTCTAGGATAACGAATTGAGCGGTTGTTCATTGTCTCATCGGGTTCAGTTTTGTAACACCAATCAACCGATGGATTATGCATTGTTTTAAAATATCCAACTGGAATATGTATCCATGGATAATTATCTTTTCCACCAGCCTCAATTAATAAAACTTTGTTTTTTGGATTTTCGGAAAGTCTATTTGCAAGAACACATCCAGCAGATCCAGCACCAATAATTACAAAATCAAAATTTTCCATCACAAGTTGAATAAGTTTTTTATATATCTTTATTAATCTTCTTTACACTCATATTAATCAATTGTCACTTGTGTGAGGTTTGTTTTTCTGATTGTATACAGCAGTTAAATTTAACTAACGAGAAGGAAAAATAATGAAAAAAATCATTTCAATGTTATTTGCATCTGTTTTGGTACTTGGTTTCATATCAAATGCTAATGCTGCAAAAACACTAAAATGTCAGACAGTTCTTAACACTAAGGCTGATGAGGTCAAAATGTTAAAAGACTTTACTGACACAGTAACAACTTTAACAAGTGGTTCATTAAAGTTTGAAATTTTACCTGCTGGTGCGGTTGTTGGAGTTAAAGAAACTCTAGATGCTGTAGATAAGGGTTTAATTGATTGCGGATTTGCTTGGACACATTATTGGTCAGGTGATCATCCAGCCGCTATGTTATTCGGTTCTCCGGTAGCTGGTGGTGGAGTTGGTATCGACAATATCGCGTTCTTATCATGGTTCCAATATGGTGGTGGTAAAGAATTGTATGACCAACTATGGAAAGAAATGGGAAGAGATATAAAAGGATTTATGATTCAACCAGTTGGTCCAGAAGCTCTAGGTTGGTTTCCAAAACCAATTAAAGATATGGCTGACTTTAGAAAATATAAGTTCAGAACTCCTCCAGGAATTCCAGGACAAACTTATAAAGATATCGGTATAGCATCTGTTGCGATGGGAGGTGGAGATATTCTACCAGCTCTTGAAGCAGGAACTATTGATGCTGCTGAATGGTGTTGTCCAAAACCAGATTTAACATTTGGTTTCCAAAAAGTATTAAAGCACTACTACTTACAAGGTTTACACCAAGTAGTCGTAAATGCTGATTTTTACATAACTGGAAAAACTTATAATGCTATGACTGATCATGAGAAGAAGTCTCTTGAAGTTGCTGCTAATGCTTCATTAGCTAAATCTTTAAGTTACAGAATCTATGAAAACGGTAAAGCTTTAAGAGAGTTAACTACTAAACATGGAGTAATTTTAGAAGATACACCTTCAGATTACTTCACAGAATATATGGCTGCTGCAAAAGCTTCTTTAAACAAGAATGCTGCAGAGAATAAATTTTTCAACGAAGTTTACACTTCAATGAAAAACTTTGCTGATATAGCTGTTCCATTCTGGAGTGGTGCTCAAATGTCTAATGCGAAGCTAGGAATGGCTCACGCAGCAACATTAAAGTAATCAGTAATTATTCTTGATTTAACTAGAGCGGACTTTTACAGTCCGCTTTAGTTTTTTATACATAAATTTTATGGCAGAAGAACCAGATAAACTAGATATATCAGATGAAATGATTGCCGAAAGGCGAGGCGGTTTAGGAAAAATGCCTGACGATATGCCATTGTGGATGTCTAAATCTATTACAGGTATTGATAAATTCAGTAAATGGATCGGTAATATAGTTTGTTGGATATTGATGCCATTAATTTTTGCAATGACTTATGAAGTTCTTGCAAGAAAATTATTTTTAGCACCAACGATTTGGGCTTATGACATAAGTCGTTTTTTATATGGAGCACTTTTTATGTTAGGTGCTGGTTATGCTCTTTCTAGAGGAGTTCATATAAGAGCAGATTTTTTATACAGAAATTTTAAAACTAAAAATCAAGGTTTAATAGATTTTTGGTTATACTTATTATTTTATTTTCCAGGTTTAATTGTTTTTCTTTATATGACAGTTGGATATGTGGGAGAATCAATTCAGAGAGGTGAAAGAGGTATGGATACCACATGGATGCCTTACATGTGGCCAATTAAAACTTGCTTACTAATTGGTATAATATTTTTACTAATTCAAGGAGTTTCTGAGTTACTTAAAAGTTATTGGGCAGCAAAAAAAGGTGAGTGGCCTGGAGAAATTAAATGATAGCTGAGTTTATAGACCCAGCCATCCTAGGTTTTATTCTGGTTGGAGTAATGCTATTTGCAATATTTGTAGGTTTCCCGATTTCATTTACATTAATTTTCTTAGGTTTCGTATTTGGTTACTTAGGATTTGGAAAACTAGTTTTTTATTTAATGACGCTCCAGTTTTCTATGGTAATGACAGAGCAGACACTTGCTGCCGTTCCACTCTTTGTCTTTATGGGAATTATGATGGAACAAGCTGGATTAATGGAAAGATTATTTTCTGCGTTCCAAATGATGCTGGCAAAAGTTAAAGGATCTTTGTATTACGCAGTTTTATTTGTTTCTGTAATATTTGCTGCTGCAACAGGAATTGTTGGCGCTTCAGTAACAATTCTTGGAATTATGGCTGCAAAATCTATGAATAGATCTGGTTATGATGTTAGACTTGCAGCTGGAACAATCACAGCTGGAGGAACTTTAGGAATATTAATTCCACCAAGTATTATGTTAGTTGTTATGGGACCTATAATGGAAATTCCAGTAATAGATTTATTTGCTGCTGCAATCATACCAGGAATTCTACTTGCAAGTTTATACGCTGGCTACACAACAATCAGATGTATGATTAATCCAAAATTAGGCCCTGTGATACCTGAGGATATGAGAGCTGCGAGCATGAAGGATGTGTGGATTGAATTTTTCTTAGGTTTAGTTCCACCAGCAGCTTTAGTATTTGCAGCATTAGGAAGTATTTTATTTGGTTTTGCAACCCCAACTGAAGCTGCAGGATGTGGGGCCATGGGTGCTTTACTCCTTTCATTAGCATATAAAAAATTAACTATTCCAAAATTACAAGAAGCATTAGTTAAAACATTAGAGATAACTGCACTGATAATGGTTTTAGTTGCTGCTTCAAATTTTTTTGGTGCTGTTTTTGCTAGATTAGGCACACCCACTTTATTAACTGAATTTTTATTAGGTCTTGAAATGAATAAATATCTTATTCTAGCAATGGTTATGGTAATGATATTTTTATTGGGATGGCCTCTAGAATGGGTACCTATAGTAATGATTATCGTTCCGATTATATTACCATTGATTGAAGCATTAGGATTTAATTTAACTTGGTTTGCTATCTTAGTGGCCGTAAATTTGCAAACCGCCTGGCTTTCACCTCCAGTCGCTTTATCTGCGTATTTTTTAAAAGGAGTAGTACCAGAATGGGATTTAAAAGATATTTACTATGGAATGATGCAGTTTATGGTCTTACAGATTTTTGGGTTAATTTTAATAATTATTTTTCCGAAAATCGCTTTATGGTTACCAACTCTCTTATATGGACAGTAGAAAGTTAAAGATTTATATTGTCTGAGTGAGTCCTCAAAATTTAAAAAAAAGTCTTACTAACTGGGATTTAGTTTCAGTGAATCCAATTGATAAAAATTGGGATTGGAAAACCTTATTTTGCTTTTGGGGAGTAAATATACAAAGTGTTATAGGTTTTTCGTTAATTACTTCTCTTTATGTAATTTATGATCTTAATTCTTTTGTTGTATTTTTTGGTACAATACTTGGAGCATTATTAGTTTTTATTTTTTCAAATTTAATAGGAAAACTATCTCAAAAAAATGGATTACCATTTGTTGTTTTACTTAGATCATCATTTGGAGTTACAGGTGCAAAATACTTAGGATTGATTAGATTCTTTGTTGGTGTTTTTTTATTTGGAATTCAAACATATTTTTTATCAAAAGCATTTAGTTATTTAATAAGAATAGCAATTTTTTCAACAGAACCCACAATCCTTGATAAAGAAATATTTTTAATATTCTTTCTGGGAATGAATTTAATTGATTGGACCTCAATTATTATTGCAATAATTTTGCAGGGGTTTTTATTTAGTGCTGGAATGAATATGAATAAAAGAATTATTATTTTTTCGGCTATTGCTGTTTATTTTGGGATGTTATTCTTTTTTTTATCAGTTTTGCTTAGTGATGTTAAATTTACTTCCCAAGCTTTTTTAAATATTTTAAATACTCAAAATTTTCTTGATAAAAAGAATTTTGGGCCAATAATAACTGTCACTAGCACAGTGTTTGCTTATTTCTCAGTTGTAATTTTGAGTTTCGGTGATTTTACTAGGTATGTTAAAGATGAAAGTCAGCTTAAAAAAGGAAACTTAAGCTTAGTTCTAAATTTATTAATCTTTTCTTTCTTTGCGTTGTTTATTGTTTCTGGCATGGATGCTTTTTTGAAACAAGACCCAGAAAATTTAAACAGAATATTAACAAATCCAACAGATATTATTGGAAAATTAGATAATTTATTTCTGGTTGTATTAGCTCTAATTTTTATAATTATCGCCTCTGCCTCGACAAATTTAATAGTTAATTTTATTCCTTCTCAATACACTTTGGTAAATTTTTTACCTTTCTCTTTATCAATAAGAAGTGCAGGTGTAATAATTTCAATTCTAGGTTTTATAATCGGAATATTTTGGTTAACTTTTTTAAGCCAAGTTGGGGCCTTATCTTTCATTGATACTTTTGGAGCTTTTTTTGGACCACTTTTTGGAATTATGATTTTTGACTTTTATTTTATTCAAAAAAGTAAAATAAATAACAAAGATATATATTCTTTAGAGAATAACGGAATTTATTATTATAGCGGAGGGTGGCATATAAAAGCAGTTTATTCTGTAATTATAGGTTTTATTTTTTCTGCTTCAACAATTTGGAATACTAATTTAATGTTTCTGCAATCATTTTCATGGATTATCGGGGCTTTTATAGCTGGTTTTACTTATTATTTATTAGCCAAAGAATAAAACAATGGAAAAAATTAATTATGATTTTAAAAACAGGACTGCAATTGTAACTGGCGGTGCCCAGGGATTTGGTTTTGATATAGCCAAGCGTTTTTTAAAATCTGATGCAGAAGTGATAATATGGGATAATGACCCCGAGGCTATTGCGATAGCTATTAAAGATTTAAATAGTCCTAATTTAAGTTCCCATGTTGTAGATGTGTCTAATTATGAGGAAGTTGATAAGACTGTTAAGGAAATTACAAAAAATTCAAATATTGACATTCTAATAAATAATGCAGGAATAACCGGTCCAACAGCTACATTATGGGAGTACAATATAGAAATGTGGAAAAAAGTTGTTGAAATTAATTTAATGGGAACTTTTAATTGTTGTAGGTCGATAGTGCCAAATATGATTAAGAACAATTATGGAAGAATCGTTAATGTAGCTTCTGTAGCTGGGAAAGATGGAAATGCTAATGCCAGTGCATACAGTGTAGGAAAAGCGGGTGCGATAGGTTTAACTAAATCGTTAGGTAAAGAGCTTGCAGATAAGAATATAGCTGTAAATGCAGTTACTCCAGCAGGAGCAAAAACTAGAATTTTAGATCAAATGACCAAAGAGCATGTTAAAAGAATGCTATCAATGGTGCCTAGAGGAAGATTTTTGGAGGTAGAAGAGTTCACCTCATTAATTTGTTGGCTTTCATCTGAGGAAAACACTTTCTCAACAGCAGCTGTCTTTGATATAAGTGGTGGTCGTTCAACCTATTAACTTCTTGGTTTTTGTTCAACTATTTTGATATTATTAATTTTAGCTCTGCTAAACTTGATATCTTTAGACATAACTGGTGCAAAAATCATTATAGACCAGTAAATAAGTAGTATAAAAGCAGATATTGTCTTCATATTATTTATATAGAACTGAATATTGAATTTTGAATGTTTAAATTTTGTCTAAATAATGTATTAAGAATTTTTTTTTAATTTTTATGAAAATATTATTAAATATTTTAATTATCACGATTTTGTCTATTAATTTAATTTCAGCAGATGAATTACAAGTCTTTGATTTTAGTGAAACAGAGCTCGAAGAACTTCAAGTTAAAAAAGTAAGAGGAGCTGACAATAAAACTCTTTATACCGTTGGAACAAATGACAACGGAAATTATTTGAAATCGGTTGCTGATAATGCTGCCTCTGGACTTGGAAAAGAGATCAAGATAAATTTAGATAAGACCCCATTCATAAATATAACGTGGAAAATCGAAAAAGATCTTTCAGGTATCAAGGAAAATACTAAAAAAGGGCATGATTATGCTGCAAGAGTTTTTGTTATTAAAAAAACTGGAGCTACACCACTATCAAATAGAGCCATTAATTATGTTTTCTCAAGTAATAATGATGTTGGGACTAATTTTCCGAGCCCGTACACAAAAAAATCGATAGATAATGTTTTAGCCAGCACAAAAAATAATTTAAATGAGTGGGTAACAGTTAAAGCTAATGTTAAGGAGGATTTTAAAAGGTTACACGATCTAGATGTCAACGAGCTTGATGGACTTGCTATTATGTCTGATACTGACAATTCTAGAATGAAATCTATAGCTTATTTTCAAAATATATATTTCTCATCTCAATAATTAAAATTTGAGATATTTTTTCAAATAAATATTAAATAAAGATAGAATAACAGCTACAACTACATCTTCTAAAGGACTAGCTTGAGGATATCCAAAGTTCCACGCAGTAACCATCACCAACCAAATTACAAAAATATTCATTAAATACTTATACCTTAGTTTCTATTAAATAGTTTACTTTTTTGATATAATTTTATTATGCATGAAAATTTTTTTCACACTTTAAAAGTTTATTATGAAGATACTGATGCTGGAGGTGTGGTATATTATGCTAATTATTTAAAGTTTTTAGAAAGAGCAAGAACTGAAGCTCTTCGTTCAATTGGGTACAGTAACCAAAAAGTTAAAAAAGATTTCGGTTTATTAATCATAGTTAAGGCTTGCAATATTGAATATAAAAAACCAGCTAGTTTAGAGGATGAGTTAACTATTAGATCTTTTGTCAAATCAATTACTAAAACTTCATTTTTTATGAATCAAATAGTAACGAATGGCGATGACACGATAGTTGAAGCACAAGTCCATTTAGTTTTTGTTAATGATTTAGGTAAACCAGTAAAAATACCTGATCAAATTTACTCAAAATTTAAACCTTATTTTTGTGATACCATTAAAACTTAGCAAGTTTTTTTGCTTTTTTAAACAAATCTACCATCATTTTATTTGATATAAGTTTTGTATTAACATTTCTCGGGCTTGGGTGATAACTAGATAAAAGAATAATACCATTTGGTAATAATTGATATTTACCATGTTTAAAAATAAATTTTTTTTTAATATCAAATTTTTGTTTATATAATTTTACACAATTATCAAAAGCAACTTTACCTAAGGTAACAATTACCTTTAGCTGTTTTAAATATAATATTTCTTCATCAAAAAAATTAGAACAGTTTGAAATCTCATCACTTAATGGTTTGTCTTCAGGTGGTACACATTTAAGTATGTTAGTAATATAGGTAGATTTTAATTTTAAATTATCATTTAAATTTTTTGAATAAGGATAATTTGATATACCGACTTCATGTAAGCATTTAAACAAAAAGTCTCCTGATTTATCCCCTGTGAAAGCTCTACCAGTTCTTGTGCCACCATGAGCTGCGGGTGCAAGTCCGATTATGGCTAATTTTGAATTTAAATTACCAAAACCAGGAACAGGTTTACCCCAGTAGATCTCATTCATATTTTGTTTTCTTTTTTGAGTGCTTATTTTGTGAACAAATTTAACTAGTCTTGGACATTTTTTACAATTAACTATTGTTTTGTTTAAATTATCTAATCTAATATCCATTAATGAAATTTTTAAAATTTTATTTTATTATATTTATATCTTTAACCTCTTTAGTTAAAGCAGATTCAAATAAAAAATTATTTAATCAACTTGAGGATGGTGGAAAATTAATATTTATTAGACACGCATATGCACCTGGAAGTGGTGATCCAAATAATTTCAATCTAAACGATTGTTCTACCCAAAGAAATTTAAGTGATGATGGAAGAAAACAAGCAAAATATATTGGAAAATTTTTTAAAGAAAAAAAAATAAAAATTGATAAAGTCATATCAAGCGAGTGGTGCAGATGTAAAGAAACAGCCAAAATTGCTTTCAAAAATTTTTCTACAAATAGTTTTTTGAATTCTTTTTATAGCTATAAATTCGCAAAAAATAAGAGTAAACAAATTAATGCTTTAAATGATTATGTAAATAAATTTAAAAGTAATAAAAATTTAGTTTTTATTACACATTATGTTTTAATTTCAGAGGTTCTAAATTATGGTCCATCATCAGGTGAAATAGTTATTTCCGATAAAAATTTTAATATTATAGGAACTATAGAAACAAATTATTGAATATTATGTCTTCAAAAAAAGCGATGAAACAAGCACAAAAACAAGCTTATGCAAAACATAGAGCTAATATTACTAATAGTCGATTTACTAATAAAAAAAGAAATTTAATTAAAAACAATAAAAAAAATTAACTTTTATCTTTAAATTTTTCAATTTTTTTACAAGTAGAAATTTTAGAAATTCCTTCTTCATTATTTAAAACTGTTTTTATAAAAATTTCTTGCTTTCCTTTTTCAAATAAAATTTGCGTATAAAATTGCGGATATCCATGTTTGTGAGTTAAAATTTTTCCATTTTCTTCATAAATATTTCTCACATAGGTATTAGCTTTTTTTACACTTAAATCAGTTAACCTGTATTTTTTATATGTTTTATCTTTATAAACATAATTTCTTGTCATAATTAATTCATTAAGATTAAAAATATACTCATTTTTTAAAAACTCATCTTGTTTATCATCACATTTACTTAATACAATTATTTCTGATTTAACAATTTGAAGTGATAAAAAAAAAAAAATTAAGATTAAAAAACTAATTCCTTTCATTTTTTTCAGCAAAAAATATTCCTATAATAAGAAGAGCAGTCCATCCTAAACCCAATAGACCTTTGAAAACACTCGTATCTGCACTCCAAATATCAAGAACCAAAGCTCCAAAAATAAGGCCAACTATATAAATTATTATTACTATTGAAGTTTTACTCATAATTTTTTTTTGGATAAAGAAATACCATTTTCAATTTTATATGTATAGGATTCTTCTTAAATTTTTATATAATAAAGGAATACTAATATTTTTAATAACAATTGTCGTTGGACAAATAGTTTCAATCATATATAAAACCTCTAAATTTGTGGGGCGATGGCGGAATTGGTAGACGCGTTGGTCTTAGGAACCAATATGGCAACATGTGAAGGTTCGAGTCCTTTTCGCCCTACCACTTTAAATATATGAAAGTAACTATAGAAAATAAAAAAGGTCTTAATAAAGATGTCAAAGTTTTCATAGATAAGAAAACTATGTCAACTTACATGGATGAAAAATATGAAGAAATTAAAAATACAGTAAATTTAAAGGGCTTTAGACCAGGAAAAGTTCCAAGAGAAATTTTAAAGAGACAATTTGGTAAAGCAGTTTTTAATGAGGTTTTAGATAAAGTTTTGAAAGATACTTCAACTAAAGCACTTGAAGAAAATAAGATTAAACCTGCCGGTCAACCAAAATTAGATCTAAAAACATATGGAGAAGATAAAGAATTAGAATATGTTTTATCAGTAACTGAGTTGCCTAAAATTGATACAAAAGGAATTGCTAACATAAAAGTAGATCAATATTCAGTTAAAATTGATTCATCTGAAGCTGACAAAAGAATAAAAGATATTGCAAAAAATCAACCAAACTTTAAAGAAGCTCCACCTGAAACCAAAGCAAGTGAAGGAGATCTTGTGGTGTTAGATTATAGTGCAACAGTAGATGACAAACCTTTCAAAGGAAATGAGGGAAAAAATACTCAACTAACACTTGGAAAAGATTTATTTCTTAAAGGTTTTGATAAGCAATTAATTGGATTAAAAAAAGATGACACTAAAACTGTAGATGCAGTATTACCTGAAAATTTTCCTGAAAAAGAATTTGCTAATAAAAAAGCAAAATTTAAATGCAATATTATAGCAGTGAAGAAAGCCGAAGAAGTGAAAATTAATGACGAATTTGCAAAAAATTTGGGCGCAAAAGATTTACAAGATTTAAAAAAATTAATTTCAAAACAGATAAATGATGAATATAAAAATTCGCTAGATAGATTATCTAAGAGTCAAATTTTAAAAGAATTAGAAAAATTTACAGTTGATGAAATACCTGAAAATTTAATTGATGAGGAAGTTAAGATTTTATCACAAGGCATGAATGAGGAGGACGCTAAGAAAAGTAAAAAAAATTTTGAAGAAGTTGCAAAAAAAAGAATTAAAACCGGCTTAATTTTAAATGAGTTTGGTGAGCAAAATCAAATTAAGGTAAATGAACAAGAGCTTCAGGCTGAAATTCAAAAACAATTAAGAATGATGCCAGGCCAAGAAAAAATGGTTATGGATTTTTATCAAAAAAATCCATCTGCAGTAGCAAGTCTTAGAGGCACTGTCTATGAAGAAAAAATAATTAATTTGATTAAAGAAAAAGCCATTGTAAATAAAAAAGAAATCTCGAAAGATGAGGCTGAAAAAATTTTAAAACAATCTCAAAAACAACAACTCGATCAAGAACTTAAAGATCAAAGAAAACCTGAAAAAAAAGTTGAGAAAAAAAAATCTACTGAGAACAAAACTAAGACAAAATCATCAAAATCCAAATCTCTAGCTAAAAAAACAAAAAAAGTTAGCAAAAAGTAATCTCAAGTTGTATAAGTAAAACGAATCAATTTTATGACAAATAAAATTTCTGAACATATGAGTAACTTAGTACCAATGGTTGTTGAGCAATCTACTAAAGGTGAGAGAGCTTATGATATTTATTCAAGACTTTTAAAGGAAAGAATTATTTTTCTTACCGGTCAAATTAATGACAATGTATCATCCCTGATTACCGCTCAATTATTATTTTTAGAGGCAGAGGATCCAAAAAAAGAAATTTTTTTATATATTAATAGTCCTGGAGGTTTAGTTACAGCTGGTCTCGGAATTTATGATACTATGCAATATATCAAACCAGATATTTCTACGCTTTGTATTGGACAAGCAGCTTCAATGGGTTCGTTTTTACTATCAGCTGGTACTAAAGGAAAAAGATATTCTCTACCAAATTCTAGGATAATGGTTCATCAACCATCGGCTGGCTTCCAGGGTCAAGCCACTGATATAGAAATTCATGCCAATGAAGTATTGGGATTAAAAAAAAGATTGAATGAAATATATTCTAGACATACAGGCAAAAGTGTAGAGGAGATTAAAAGTGCTCTTGAAAGAGACAACTTTATGACAGCTGATGCTGCAAAATCGTTTGGTTTAATCGATGAAGTTGTGGAGAAAAGATCTTAATACACCATATATTGAAAACTAATAATTTCAAACTTGCTATCAATGAGTCTCATATAATAAAGTGTAAGAATTGATTCGTTATAAAAATTATGAACACTAGTAACAAAAATATTCTTTATTGCTCGTTTTGTGGAAAGAGCCAACATGAGGTAAGAAAATTAATTGCTGGTCCAACAGTATTTATTTGTGATGAATGTGTTGAGTTATGTATGGACATCATAAAGGAGGAGAATAAAGATACTTTTGTAAAACATCAAGATGGGCTTCCTTCACCTAAAGAAATTTGCACTGTTTTAGATGATTATGTAATTGGACAAAACCACGCTAAAAAAGTTTTATCAGTAGCAGTACATAATCATTATAAAAGATTAAACTATGAAAATAAGACTAGTAAAAATGTAGAGTTAGCAAAATCTAACATTCTTTTAGTCGGTCCTACTGGATGTGGAAAAACTTTATTGGCACAAACACTAGCAAGAATTTTAGATGTTCCTTTTACAATGGCAGACGCAACAACACTTACAGAAGCAGGATATGTTGGTGAGGACGTGGAAAATATAATTTTGAAATTACTTCAAGCTGCTGATTATAATGTTGAAAAAGCTCAAAGGGGAATTGTTTACATAGACGAAGTAGATAAAATAAGTAGAAAATCAGAAAATCCATCAATTACAAGAGATGTATCTGGTGAGGGAGTTCAGCAGGCCTTGTTAAAAATTATGGAAGGAACTATTGCGAGTGTTCCTCCTCAAGGTGGAAGAAAGCATCCACAACAAGAATTTTTACAAGTAGATACAACGAATATTTTATTTATTTGTGGTGGTGCATTTGCTGGACTAGATAAAATAATTTCTCAAAGAGACAAGGGTACTTCAATTGGTTTTGGTGCTGATGTAAAAAATATTCAGGATAAAAAAACAGGAGAGTGGATGAAAAATTTAGAACCTGAAGATTTACTTAAATATGGTTTAATACCAGAATTTATAGGTAGATTGCCCATGATAGCTACACTAGAAGATTTAGATGAAAAATCATTAATTAAAATTTTACAAGAGCCTAAAAATTCTTTAATAAAACAATATCAAGAACTGTTTAAATTAGATGGAGCTAAATTAACTTTTAAAGAAAATGCTCTTAAAGAAATAGCACAAAAAGCTATAAGCAAAAAAACTGGGGCAAGAGGTTTGAGATCAATCTTGGAAAATATACTGCTTAAAACAATGTATGATTTACCAAGTCAAGATAATATTGATGAAGTAATAGTTGACGCATCTGCTGCTAAAGGCCAAACTCAACCAATAATAGTTCACTCAAAAAATGAGGATAAATCCAAAAAAAACAAAACGTCAGCGGCTTAATATCTTTAATAACTGATAAATATCTATTGCAATATTAAATATAATATCCATATTTAAGCTCATGGATGTTAAAATTACATTACCAGTTTTACCATTAAGAGACATAGTTGTCTTTCCAAATATGGTCATACCTTTATTTGTTGGTAGAGATAAATCTATTTCAGCATTAAACGAGGTTATGAAGAAGGATAAAAAGATTATTCTAGTTACACAAAAAAATTCAGAAATAGATGATCCTAAAAAAACTGATATTTTTATGTTTGGATGTGAAGGAAGTATTTTGCAATTATTAAAGTTACCAGACGGAACTGTGAAAGTTTTAGTTGAAGGTATTAGAAGAGTAAAAATCTTAGATGTGATTGAGAATGAAAAATTTATTACATGTGATTATTCTGCTTATAATGATGTATTTGATAAAAACGAAGATCTATTTCCTTTGGCAGTGACAGCTATAAGAAGATTAGAAAAATTAACTTCTATTAATAAGAAAATATCCAATGAAACTATCAATACTATTAAACAACTTAAAGACCCATCACAAATAGCAGATAATATAGCTTCACACATAAATGCTACAATCTCAGAAAAACAACAAATATTTGAAACTGCAGATTTGAAGAAAAGATTAAATTTAATTATCAAAATTATGGAAAATGAAGCAAGTATTATTGGTGTTGAAAAGAGAATAAGAGGTAGAGTGAAAACTCAAATGGAGAAAACCCAAAGAGAATATTATTTGAATGAACAACTCAAAGCTATTCAAAAAGAGCTAGGTGAGATCGAAGATGGAAAAGATGAAAACACAAGCTTAAATAAATCAATCCTAAAAGCTAAAATGCCAAAAGATGTTGAGAAAAAATGTCTTCAAGAGTTAAAGAAATTAAAAAATATGAGTCCAATGTCAGCTGAGGCAACAGTAGTAAGAAATTACTTAGATTGGATGACAGAATTACCTTGGCATAAAAAGAGTGAAGTTGATATTGATTTAGCAAAGGCTTTAGATGTATTAGATAAAGATCATTTCGGGCTAGAAAAAGTTAAAGAGAGAATAATTGAATTCTTAGCAGTGCAAAAAAGAATGGAGAAAATTAAAGGCCCAATTCTTTGTTTAGTCGGTCCACCCGGGGTTGGAAAAACCTCTCTTGGTAAATCGATTGCAAAAGCTACTAATAGAGAATTTGTAAGAATGTCAGTTGGAGGAATGAGAGATGAGGCTGAAATCAGAGGACATAGAAGAACGTATATCGGATCCTTGCCAGGAAAAATTATCCAAATGATGAAAAAAGCTGGAACAAAAAATCCATTAATTTTACTTGATGAAATTGATAAAATTGGAAATGACTACCGTGGAGATCCTTCTTCGGCTCTTTTAGAAGCACTAGACCCAGAACAAAACACCACATTTAATGACCATTATTTAGAAGTTGATTATGATTTGTCAGATGTAATGTTTGTAACTACAGCAAATACTTTAAATATACTTCCACCATTATTAGATAGAATGGAAGTTATAAGATTAGCAGGATATACGGAGGATGAAAAAATTAGTATCGCAAATAAATTTTTATTACCTAAGCAAGTAAAAGATAATGGAGTAAAAGAAAAAGAAATGAATTTAGATACAAATATTATAAAAGAAATAATTAGAAGTTACACAAAGGAGTCTGGTGTACGAAATTTAGAGAGAGAAATTTCTAAATTAGCAAGAAAAGTTGTTAAGAAAGTAGTTGCTGGTGAAGAGAAAGAAGTCGAGATTAACAAAAAAAATCTAGCTAATTTTCTGGGAGTGGCTAAATATAAATTTGGTGAACTTGAAACAGATAACAAAGTTGGAATTGTTACAGGTTTAGCTTGGACAGAATATGGAGGAGAAATTCTCAAAATAGAAACAGTCACTATGCCTGGAAAAGGTAGGATGCAAATTACTGGTAAATTAGGCGATGTAATGCAAGAATCAGTAAAGGCAGCAAAGTCTTTTGTTAGATCAAAGTGTTTAGAATATGGAATCATCCCTCCTCTATTTGAAAAAAAAGATTTTCATATTCATGTTCCAGAAGGAGCAACTCCAAAAGATGGGCCGTCTGCAGGTATCGGAATGGTAACATCAATTGTTTCCTCATTAACAAATATACCTGTAAGAAGAGATGTTGCAATGACAGGTGAAGTGACAATTACTGGTCAGGTTTTACCAATAGGAGGTTTAAAAGAAAAATTACTTGCAGCTCACAGAGCGGGAATTAAACAAGTTATAATCCCTAAAGAAAATGAAAAAGATTTGGTAGATATGCCTAAAAAAATTTTAGATGAAATAAATATTACGCCAGTTGAATACGCTGATCAAGTACTTAAGATTGCTTTAACCAAAGAATTAAAAAGCACAGAGTGGGTTGAAGTAGATTTAAGTAAAAAAGATGATAAATCTCAGGCAAGCATTCAATAAAACATCTTGAAAAAATTATGGAAATATTCTTAATTTTAACTTCAATACTTTTTGTTATTTACTATTTTCTTAGACCAAAATCTAAAGAGGAAGAGGAAAATTTTAACTCCAAAAATAATTGGAGGGGTGGTTTTTAAATTTTTTTTCTGCAATTTATAACGACTATTAAATCTTGACCTTATTAGACTAAAAGATATAAATCACTATTTTGGTTATGGGCGGTTAGCTCAGTTGGTAGAGCATCTCGTTTACACCGAGGGGGTCAAAGGTTCGAGTCCTTTACTGCCCACCAAAAAATGATTAATAGTGGGGGTGTAGCTCAGTTGGTTAGAGCGATCGCCTGTCACGCGATAGGTCGAGGGTTCGAGTCCCTTCACTCCCGCCACTAATGATAACGATTCTCAAATTAAAAAATTCTCTTAATAAATTAGCCATTTATTACGTGACTAATTTGCACTGTTAAATAGCACAGAATCATCTATATAAAACGTCATTTAAACAGTGATTTTAAAACTTTAATTTTATAAAAAAAACAACTATAGTATGAATCTTTTCAGAATTTTCTTATTCAAAGATTAAATTATTAACATTATGACTGCTGATTTTTTATTAGATTATCTGCCAATAATATTATTCCTTATAATAGCTTTGGGATTAAGTTGTGCCTTTGTAGTTATTAATTTTATTTTATCTCCTAAACATCCAGATCCAGAAAAACTTTCAGCTTACGAATGTGGATTTGAACCTTTTCAAGACTCTAGAATGGAGTTTGATGTAAGATTTTATTTAGTAGCAATACTTTTTATTATTTTTGATTTAGAGATAGCTTTCCTTTTCCCCTGGGCAATTTCTTTAGGTAATATTGGAATACTTGGTTTTACTTCAATGATGATTTTCTTATTCATACTTACTATTGGATTTATTTATGAGTGGAAAAAAGGTGCTTTAGATTGGGAATAATATTAGATTTAAATGATAAATAAAATTGACCAAGTCCCTGAAGAGTTCAAACAACTAGCTACTGACTTTAGCAAAAATGGATTTATAACAACTTCATTAGATAATTTAATTAATTGGTCTAGAGCTGGCTCTCTACATTGGATGACTTTTGGATTGGCATGTTGTGCTGTTGAAATGATGCAAACTGCTATGCCGAGATATGATTTAGAAAGATTTGGTGCTGCACCAAGAGGATCACCTAGACAATCTGATGTGATGATTGTAGCAGGGACATTAACAAATAAAATGGCACCTGCATTAAGAAAAGTATATGATCAGATGCCAGAACCTAGATATGTCATATCCATGGGTAGTTGCGCTAACGGTGGTGGTTATTATCACTACTCATATTCCGTAGTAAGAGGTTGTGATCGTATAGTTCCTGTTGATGTTTATGTCCCTGGCTGTCCACCCTCAGCTGAGGCGTTATTATATGGAATTCTTCAATTACAAAAAAAAATTAGAAATAAAGGTTCTTTGAATAGATAGTCATGAATAGTTTAATTGAACTTGAAAAAAAAATTAATTCAGAATTAACGACTAAAGTTAAAAATTCTCAAATAAGACACAATCAATTATATGTCGAAATAGAAAAAGAAGATTTAATTGATGTGACTCTCTTCTTAAAAACAAACAAAGATACAAAATTTAGACAATTAATAGATATTACCGTTGTAGATTATCCAGAGCATAATCAAAGATTTAAATTAGTTTATTTATTTTTAAGTCATGAGTTCAATCAAAGAATGATTTTAACTTATAGCGTTAATGAAAATGAAATTATTAACTCATTAACATCAATCTTTCCAGCAGCTAATTGGATGGAAAGAGAAGTTTTCGATATGTATGGTGTAAATTTTAAAGATCATCCAGACCTTAGAAGAATTTTAACTGATTACGGTTTCGAAGGTCATCCATTAAGAAAAGATTTTCCTTTAACAGGACACTCAGAAGTTAGATATAGCGAGGATAAAAAGAAAGTAGTAAATGAGCCTATTAAGTTAGAGCAAAATTACAGGAATTTTGATTATGAAAGTCCTTGGGAGGGAACAAAATATATTAAAGAACTAGCAAATAACGATGACAAAAAAAATTAAAAATTTAAATCTTAATTTTGGTCCTCAGCATCCAGCTGCTCATGGCGTACTAAGATTAATATTAGAGTTGGATGGTGAAGTAGTTGAAAAAGCTGACCCACATATTGGCTTACTTCACCGTGGTACAGAAAAATTAATAGAAAACAAAACTTATATGCAGGCAGTACCATATTTTGATAGGCTTGATTATGTTGCTCCAATGAATCAAGAGCATGCATTTGCTTTAGCTGTCGAAAAAATCTTAAATATAGAGGTACCAGCAAGAGCTCAATACATTAGAGTTATATTTTGTGAAATTGGAAGAATATTAAGTCATATTTTAAATGTTACAACTCAAGCTCTAGATGTAGGTGCTCTAACTCCATCTTTATGGGGTTTTGAGGAGAGAGAAACACTGATGACTTTTTATGAAAGAGCTTCTGGATCTAGATTACATGCTAATTATTTTAGAGCTGGCGGTGTTCATCAAGATTTACCAGCTGGATTAGAAGATGATATAGAGAAGTTTTGCAATTCTTTTCCAAAAATTATTAATGATTTGGAAAATTTATTAACAGATAATAGAATATTTAAGCAAAGAAACGTTGATATTGGAATTGTTTCTAAAGAGGATGCATTAGATTATTCATTTACAGGAGTTATGATTAGAGGATCAGGCGTGTCTTGGGATCTAAGAAAATCACAACCTTATGATTGTTATGATCAACTGGATTTTAAAATTCCAGTTGGTAAAAATGGGGATTGTTATGATCGATATTTATGCAGAATTGAAGAAATGAAGGAAAGTGTTTCGATAATTAAGCAGTGTTTGCAAAAAATTGAAAAAGGTCCAATAAAATCTTTAGATGGTAAAATAACACCTCCTCCTAAAAAAGATTTAAAACAATCAATGGAAGCATTGATACATCATTTTAAGTTATTTACTGAAGGATATAGAGTTCCAGAGGATGAGATTTATACTGCAGTGGAGGCACCAAAAGGAGAGTTTGGAGTATATTTGATTTCAGATGGTTCAAGTAAACCATATAAATGCAAAATAAGAGCTCCAGGATTTTCACACTTACAATCAATGGATTATTTGATTAAGGGACATATGTTAGCAGATGTGCCTGCTGTACTAGGATCTTTAGATATTGTCTTTGGAGAGGTTGATAGATGAGTTTAAGAAGACCTGCAAAAGAACAGCCCAAAAATTTTGAATTCAATCGTGAGTCATTAAATGCTGCTAATAAAATTATTTCAAACTATCCAAAGGGAAAACAACAAAGTGCAGTAATGGCTTTACTTTATATTGCTCAAAAACAAAACAATAACTGGATACCATTAGCTGCGATGAAATATATAGGTAAATTTTTAGATATGCCTTACATCAAAGTGTATGAGGTAGCTACTTTCTACACAATGTATAATTTAGCACCTGTTGGTAAATATTTTGTTCAAGTCTGCACAACTACACCATGCATGATTAGAGGAGCTAATAAGTTAGTAGAAGCGTGTAAAGAAAAAATTTCTGAAAATGAGTTAGAACTTACTAATGGAAAAAACTGCTCTTGGATGGAAGTTGAATGTTTAGGCGCTTGTGTAACTGCTCCAATGATGCAGATTAATGATGATTACTACGAAGATCTTGATAAAGAGAAAACTTTAAAAATTTTAGATAAAATTTTAAATGATGAAGTACCCAAGCCAGGCTCTTATCGAGGAAGGTTAAATAATGAGCCAGAAAATAATAGAAAAACATTGATGGATTTAAAAAATGCTTAAAGATCAAGATAGAATTTTTAAAAACTTGTACAACGATTTAGGTTCTGATGTTTGTTCATCACAAAAAAGAGGTGATTGGGTAAATACAAAAGATATTTTAAATAAAGGAAGAGATTGGATTATTGAAGAAATTAAAAATTCACAACTAAGAGGAAGGGGTGGAGCAGGCTTTCCAACAGGATTAAAGTGGTCCTTTGCACCTAAAGAAGTAGGATCAAGACCACATTATTTGGTAATTAATGGTGATGAGTCAGAACCAGGAACTTGTAAAGACAGAGATATTTTAAGATTTGAACCGCATAAATTAATTGAGGGATGTTTGATAGCTTCTTATGCGGTACAAGCTCACGTTTGTTACATTTACATTAGGGGAGAATATTTTGTTGACGGACAAAAACTTCAAGCAGCTATTGACGAAGCTTATGAAAAAAAATTAATTGGTAAAAATGCAGCTGGATCAGGATGGGACTTAGATATTTATATTCATTATGGAGCAGGAGCATATATTTGTGGTGAGGAGACAGCACTTTTAGAAAGTATTGAGGGAAATAAAGGTCAACCAAGATTAAAACCACCTTTTCCTGCATTAGTGGGACTTTACGGGTGTCCTACAATAATAAACAATGTTGAAACTATAGCTGTAGTTCCAACTATCCTTAGGAGAGGTGGCAAATGGTTTGCTTCTCTTGGAAGAGAAAAAAACACAGGCACTAAAATCTTTTGTATTTCTGGCAATGTAAATAATCCATGTAATGTAGAGGAAGAAATGAATATTCCTTTGAAAGAATTAATAGAAGTTCATGCTGGAGGGGTAATTGGAGGATGGGATAATTTACAAGCAGTAATTCCAGGTGGTTCATCAATGCCATTAATACCAAAAGAAAAATGTGAATCATTGACTATGGACTTTGATTCTCTTACAGCTGAAAAAAGTGGTTTAGGAACAGCTGGTGTAGTCGTTATTAATAAGGATCAAGACATAATTAAATGTATGGCAAGAATAGCAAGATTTTACAAACATGAGAGTTGTGGTCAGTGTACTCCATGTAGAGAGGGTTCTGGTTGGATGTGGAGAATGTTAGAACGTATGGCTAAAGGTGAGGCATCAAGAGATGAGATTGATATGTTAGGAGACGTAACAAATCAAATTGCAGGTCATACTATTTGTGCTTTTGGAGAAGGCTCTTCATGGCCAGTTCAAGGATTACTAAGACATTTTTCAAACGAAATAAAAAAACGAAATAAATTTGATCCTATAGTCAAAAAAACAAAGAATATACCTTATTTAGTTGATCAACACTTATTAGATAAAAATGCTTAAATTAAAAGTAAATGACATAGATGTAGAAGTAGAGGAGGGTTTAACAGTATTACAAGCTTGTGAAAAAGCTGGAGTTGAAATTCCACGATTTTGTTATCATGAAAAATTATCAATAGCTGGAAATTGTAGAATGTGCTTGGTTGAAATGGAAAAATCCCCTAAACCAATTGCCTCTTGTGCAATGCCTGCGGCTGAGGGAATGAATATTAAAACTAATACACCTTTTGTGGAAAAAGCAAGGAAAGGAGTTATGGAGTTCTTACTTGCAAATCACCCTCTAGACTGTCCAGTATGTGATCAAGGTGGTGAATGTGATCTACAAGATCAATCTATGTTTTACGGAGTTGATAAATCAAGATTTAAAGAAAACAAGAGATCAGTACCAGAGAAAAATATGGGACCTTTAATTAAAACTCAAATGACAAGATGCATTCATTGCACAAGATGTGTGCGTTTCGCAACTGAAATTGCAGGTGTCCCAGAAATAGGAGCAATTGGAAGAGGAGAAGATATGCAAATAACTACTTACCTAGAGCAATCTGTTCAATCAGAATTGTCTGGAAATGTTATTGATCTTTGTCCTGTTGGGGCACTCACATCGAAGCCTTATGTTTTTGAGGCTAGACCATGGGAACTGAAAAAAACTGAAAGTATTGATGTTATGGATGCTGTTGGCTCTAACATTAGAGTAGATACTTATGGCTGGGAAGTAAAAAGAGTTTTACCAATTATAAATGAAGATATTAATGAAGAATGGATATCAGATAAAACAAGATATGCTTGTGATGGTCTTTTAAATCAGAGACTTGATACCCCTTATATAAAATATAATAAAAAATTTGAGAAAGCCTCTTGGGATGAAGTTTTTAAAATTATTAAATCAAAAATTCAAAATACATCTAAAGATAAAATTGCAGGATTTGTTGGAGATCTATGTAATATGGAAACAAGCTTTATTTTTAAAGAATTTTTTGATCGGACTTTAAATTCTAATTATTATGAAAGTAGAACATCAAACTACTATGTAGATAGAGGCGAGAGGGAAAATTATATATTTAATTCAACAATCAATGGTATTGAAGAATCTGATTATATATTTTTAATTGGGTCAAACCCTAGATTTGAAGCTACTATTTTAAACGCTAGAATAAGAAAATCCTTTGTTAATAATAATACTAAAATCATTTCTTTAAATGATGTAGGTGACTTAACCTACCCTTATAAAAATTTGAATGGTCAAACAAAAACTCTAGTTGAAATTTTTGAGGGTCAAAATAATACTTCAAGAGAAATTTTGAATTCAAAAAAACCTTTAATTATTTTGGGTGAATCTTTTTTTAAAAATCAATATGCAAATATTCTTTTTCATCTTATAAAAAAATTTTTAAAAGAAAATAATAAAATTTCTGACGAATGGAATTCTTTAAATAAAATTAGCACTGATGCATCTACAGTTGGATGCCTGGATTTAAATATTATAAACGAAAAAGAAAACATATTTGAAAAATTGAATAATCATATGTTTGATATTGTTTATCTTCTAGGGCAAGATAATTTGAAATTTTCAAAAGAGAGTGAATTTGTAATTTACCAAGGTAGTCATGGAGATAAAGGTGCCGAAATAGCTGATATAATTTTACCTGGCGCCACTTATACTGAACAAAATGGATTCTTCACTAACTTAGAAGGCAAATTACAAAAAGCATACAAAGCGTCTTACCCACCTGGTGAAGCCAAGGAGGATTGGCAAATAATTAATGAATTAGCTGAATTTATGAATAATAGAAAATTATTTAATGATAAAGATGAATTAGATAGCAGTATGTTAAATTATCTTAACTTGCAAAAGGAAAATTTAAATTCATCAACTTTTAAAGCTCAAAATAATGAAAATTTTAAAAATGAAGAATTGAAAATTGATTATAAAGATTATTACTTTTCTAATGTCATTGCTAGATCATCAAAAACGATGCTGGATTGTCATAATTCAAAATTAAAGATTAAAAGAACTGGAACAGACGGATAATAATGGAATATGTTTCTATAATTTTTGGAGAAGTTTACAAAATTTTGTTTTTACTAGTTCCTGTACTTGTATCGGTTGCTATGATTGTATGGTTAGATAGAAGAGTTTGGGCTTTTGTACAAAAAAGACAGGGACCAAATGTAGTCGGCCCTTTTGGTTTATTACAATCTTTAGCTGACGCTTTAAAATATATTTTTAAGGAAATTATTATTCCTTCAAGTTCCAATAAAGTAATTTTTATTTTAGCTCCTATTGTAACAATGACTTTAGCTTTGGTTGCATGGGCTGTAATACCATTTAGCCAAACCCAAGTTATTGCAGACATTAATGTTGGAATTTTATATTTATTTGCTGTTTCATCATTAGGCGTATATGGCATAATAATGGGTGGTTGGGCTTCAAATTCAAAATACCCTTTTTTAGGTGCGATTAGATCTGCTGCACAGATGGTTTCTTATGAAGTTTCTATTGGAATTATAATTATTAATGTTCTTTTATGTGTTGGGTCATTAAATTTAAGTGACATTGTTTTGGCACAACAGAACTTATGGTTTGTAATACCTTTGTTTCCAATGTTTGTAATATTTTTTATCTCAGCATTGGCAGAAACAAATAGACCACCTTTTGACCTTCCAGAAGCTGAAGCAGAGTTAGTTGCAGGGTATCAAACAGAATACTCAGGAATGATGTATGCAATGTTTTGGTTGGGAGAATATGCAAATATACTTTTAATGTGTGCTTTAGGATCAATTTTATTTTTGGGAGGCTGGTTATCTCCAATTGAATTATATCCATTTAACTTAATACCTGGTGCACTTTGGTTAGCTTTTAAAATACTTTTTTTATTTATTCTTTTTGCATTAGTTAAAGCTATAGTCCCAAGATACAGATATGACCAACTAATGAGACTAGGTTGGAAGGTTTTTTTACCGTTATCTTTAATTTGGGTAGTATTGACAGCGAGTTACTTATTTTATTTTAACTTATTACCAACTAACTAAATGAAATTATCAAGATTTTTTAAAACAATTTTTATGACAGATTTTTTAGGAGGTCTATTTATTGCCTCTAAAGAATTATTTAAGTCAAAAAAAACAATAAACTATCCATTTGAAAAAGGAAAAATTAGTCCTAGATTTAGAGGGGAGCATGCTTTACGTCGTTATCCAAATGGAGAAGAGAGGTGTATAGCTTGTAAGCTTTGTGAAGCTGTTTGTCCTGCTCAAGCGATTACAATTGAATCTGCAGAACGTGAAGATGGCAGTCGTAAAACCACAAGATATGATATTGATATGATGAAATGTATTTATTGTGGTTTATGTGAGGAATCTTGTCCAGTAGATGCTATAGTACAAGGTCCTAATTTTGAATTTTCTACAGAAACAAGAGAAGAGCTTTATTATACTAAAGAAAAATTACTAGATAACGGTGATAGATGGGAAGATGTTTTAGCTGCCAATATAAAAGCAGATAATCCTTATAGATAAATTATTATGGCTCATGCAATTTTTTTTTATGTCTTTTCGACTATTGCAATAGTTTCAGCAATAATGGTTACTGCTTCAAAAAATACTGTTCACTCAGTTTTTTTTTTAATTTTAGATTTTATAAGTGTTTCGTGTCTATTTATTATGATAGGAGCAGAATTTTTGGGAATGATAATGCTTATCGTTTATGTTGGAGCAGTTGCGGTCTTATTCCTTTTTGTTGTTATGATGCTAAATGTTGCTCAACAAAAAAATCAATGGTTTTTATCTTCACAAAGCTCTCGTCATATTCCTATGGGTTTGATTATAGGAACAATTATATTTTTTGAATTAATTATTGTTATCGGAGGTTGGAAATATAAACCTGAGCTGTTAGATAAAAAAAATTCAATATCATCATTTGAAGGAATTAGTAACACTCATTCTTTAGGTCAGATTTTATACACAGATTACATTCATATATTTCAAATAAGTGGAATGGTACTATTGGTTGCAATGATAGGCGCAATAGTACTTACATTTCGTCAAAGAGAAGGTGTTAAAAAACAAAGTTATATAAAGCAAATTTCAAGAGAAAGATCAGAGGGTGTGGAAGTTCTAGAGGTCCAATCCAATAAAGGAGTTAAAATAGATGATTGATATTGGATTAGGACATTATTTAACTTTAGGTGCTATAATTTTCTCAATTGGAATAATTGGTATCTTTCTTAATAGAAAAAATATTATTGTTATATTAATGAGTATCGAATTGATATTACTCGCTGTAAACATCAATTTAGTAGCTTTCTCTATTTATTTGGATGATTTGGCGGGACAAGTTTTTACCTTATTTATTCTTACTGTTGCAGCTGCAGAGGCAGCAATCGGTTTGGCAATTATTGTTGTGTATTTCAGGAACTCTGGAACAATAAGAGTTGAAGAAATAGATAAGTTAAAAGGATAATCATGGAACTATCAATTATATTTCTTCCACTTATTGCATCAATTATATCTGGTTTTTTTGGAAAATTTATTGGGGACAGAAATTCTGAGATATTAACGAGTGTGCTTGTTTCAATTTCAGCGCTTTTATCAATTCATGTTTTTTATCAAGTAATTGTAAATCAATATGAAGAAAATATTGTTATAGCTACCTGGATAAGCTCGGGATCACTTGATGTAAACTGGTCGATGTTAATTGATCCATTATCAGCTGTGATGTTGGTAGTTGTAACTTCTATATCCGCTTTAGTGCACATTTATTCAATTGGTTACATGTCTGATGATCCTCATAAACCAAGATTTATGGCTTATCTATCCTTGTTTACATTTGCAATGTTGATGCTTGTAACTTCAGATAATTTTATTCAATTATTTTTTGGTTGGGAAGGTGTTGGTCTTTGTTCATACTTTCTTATTGGCTTCTGGTTTAAAAAAGAAAGTGCAAATGCTGCAGCCATAAAAGCATTTGTTGTAAATAGAGTCGGTGACTTTGGTTTTGCTTTAGGAATTTTTTTAATATTTTATTTATTTGGAACTGTTAATTATTCAGAAGTATTCCAAGAAATTCCAACAGTCGTAAATAAAAATTTATCCTTTTTAGGTTTTGATGTTAAAGCAATAGATTTAGTTTGTTTACTGTTGTTTGTTGGAGCAATGGGTAAATCTGCACAGATATTACTTCATACATGGCTGCCTGATGCTATGGAAGGTCCGACACCAGTTTCCGCATTGATTCATGCAGCAACGATGGTAACAGCTGGAGTTTTCTTAGTGGTAAGATGTTCACCAATTTATGAATATTCATTATTAATACTAAATTTTATAACTATTGTCGGAATGACTACTGCTTTCTTCGCGGCAACAGTTGCACTAGTTCAAACAGATATAAAAAAAATAATTGCTTATTCTACGTGTAGCCAACTTGGTTATATGTTTTTTGCAGCTGGAGTGGGTGCTTACAATGTTGCTATGTTTCACCTATTTACTCACGCATTTTTCAAAGCTCTATTATTTTTAGGATCTGGTTCAGTAATCCACGCATTTAAAGATGAGCAAAATATAAATAATATGGGTGGCGTATGGAAAAAGTTACCATATACATATGCTTTAATGATTATAGGAACTCTTGCTTTAACAGGTTTTCCTTTTTTATCAGGATTTTATTCTAAAGATGCAATTATAGAATTTGCATATTTAAGGGGAAATACTGTTGGCTATTATGCTGCTGGGATTGGAATAATTACAGCATTTTTAACATCTATTTATTCATGGAGATTAATTTTTAAAACTTTCCATGGAGAATATAATAATAAAGTTATCAATATAGATGAAACACACGAATCTCCTTTGGTAATGCTTGTTCCTTTATTTATACTTTCATTAGGAGCAGTATTTGCTGGTTATTTATTTAAAGGTCTATTTATTGGTTATGGTGATAATTTATTCTGGGCAGAGTCTATTAAATTTTTAGAACCTTTGAGTACCGAACATCCTCCTTTATGGTTCCTACTTTTAACACCATGTTTAGTTTTATTATCTATTCCAATTGCTTATTATTTATTTGTCAAAAACAAAGAACTACCTTTTGCAATAGCATCGATGAACAAACCCTTATATAATTTTTTAGTTCACAAATGGTATTTTGATGAATTATATGATGTGTTGTTTATTAAATCTTCAAAAAAACTTGGCTTATTTTTATGGAAATTCTGTGATGGAACTATAATTGATGGTTTTGGTCCTGATGGAATTTCTTCTTTTATAAAAAAATGCTCAATCAAAGCAATTAAATTTCAAAGTGGTTTTATTTATCAATATGCATTTGTAATGTTGTTAGGTTTCTCTGCTTTACTAACTTTTTTAATAGTTAAATAATGAATTTTCCTATTCTTTCATCTTTAATATTATTGCCAACCATTGGTGCCTTATTTTTATTTTTTACAAAAAATAAGGAAGGAAATAATTTAACAGCTAAATATGTGGCGTTATTTACTTCTGTTGTTAATTTTTTAATCTCAATTTATCTGTGGGTTTTTTTTGATCAATCTACATCTAGTTTCCAATTTATAGAAGATAGAAAATGGATTGAAGGGTTTATAAATTATAAAGTTGGAGTAGATGGTATTTCAATTTTATTTATTATATTAACCACATTTATAACTCCACTTTGTATAATATCTGTAAATAATTCTGTTAAAAATAGATTAAGAGATTTTTTAATTGCAATTCTCATCATGGAAAGCTTCATGATTGGTGTTTTTTGTGCACTTGATTTAGTAGTATTTTATTTATTTTTTGAAGCTGGATTAATCCCTATGTTCTTAATAATAGGAATTTGGGGTGGTGAAAGACGAGTATATTCTGCATTTAAATTTTTTTTATATACATTGTTAGGATCTGTTTTGATGTTGGTTGCAATAATTTCAATTTATTGGATTACAGGAACAACTGACGTGGTTCAACTATATGATATTGGTATTGATGTAAAATATCAAAATCTATTGTGGTTAGCATTTTTTAGTTCATTTGCTGTTAAAACACCTATGTGGCCAGTTCATACATGGTTACCAGATGCACACGTTGAGGCTCCTACTGCTGGATCTGTTTTGTTAGCTGCCATATTATTAAAGATGGCTGGATATGGATTTATAAGATTTTCTTTAGGTCTTTTCCCGGTTGCATCTGAAGTATTTACGCCATTAATTTACATCTTGAGTGTTATAGCAATCATATTTACTTCACTGATAGCTTTAATGCAGGAAGATATGAAAAAGTTAATTGCTTATTCATCAGTCGCGCATATGGGTTTTGTAACTTTGGGAATATTTACTTTGCAACAACAAGGAATTGAAGGAAGTATAATTCAAATGATTAGCCACGGATTAGTTTCGGCAGCATTATTTTTAACTGTTGGTGTAGTTTATGACAGAATGCATTCTAGATTGATAAGTACATATGGTGGACTAGTTTCTGTAATCCCAAAATATTCAATATTGTTCATGTTATTTGCTTTGGCATCTCTAGGTTTACCCGGAACCAGTGGTTTTATTGGCGAGTTTTTAATATTAATGGGAGCTTTTAAAGATAATTTTTTAGTGGCTGTTATAGCAAGTATTGGGGTTATTTTAGGAGCTGCATACATGTTGTGGCTTTACAAAAGAGTAGTATTTGGAAAATTAATAAACGAAGATCTTAAAAAAATTTTAGATTTAAATCGATCTGAATACTTTATCTTAAGTTGCTTAGCTGTGCCAATCTTGTTTTTTGGTTTTTACCCTGATCCATTAATCAACACTATTGAAGTTTCTGTTACTGATTTAATTAATATGCATAACACAAATATAGCTGGTAAATAATATGGAAAATTTAAATTTGGTATTACCTGAAATTTTTATCTCACTCTCAATAATGTTTTTACTTGTGTTAGGTGTATTTAAAAAAGATAGTTCAAAAATTATTTTTAATTTTTCTTTGTTTGCAATTTTAATTACAACAACAATAACAATAAATGAAACTTTCTTAATAACTAGAGAAACTTTATTTAATGAAAGTGTTGTTATTGACAGTATGTCTTCACTAATGAAAATTATAACTTTAATTGGAGGTTTTTTAGTTTTAATTATTTCATCAAGTTATTTAAAAACTTTTAAAATTTATAATATAGAATACCCAATTCTTATTTTGAGTTCTATTCTAGGTATGATGGTAATGATCAGCTCAAATGATTTAATTGTTTTTTATATGGGTTTAGAATTACAATCATTAGCTCTTTATGTTCTGGCAACATATAACAGAGATCAATTAAAATCATCTGAAGCTGGTTTAAAATATTTTGTTTTAAGCGCATTATCGTCAGGATTATTGTTGTATGGTTGTTCATTAATATATGGTTTTTCTGGTTCAACTAATTTTGATATTATATCAAATCAACTAAATTCTGATGAATATGTTTTAACATTTGGAATTGTGTTTATCTTAGTTGGTTTAGCATTCAAAATTTCCGCAGTTCCATTTCATATGTGGGCGCCTGATGTTTATGAAGGATCTCCAACAACCGTAACATTATTTTTTACAATGGTACCAAAAATAGCTGCCTTGACTGTATTTATAAGATTTTTATATGTTCCTTTTTTAAATTTAATTGATCAATGGCAAATGATAATTATTTTCTTATCAATTGCTTCGATGATTTTTGGAGCTGTTGCTGCAATAGGACAAACTAATATTAAAAGACTAATAGCTTACAGTTCCATTAGTCATATTGGTTATACATTAGCAGGACTAGCTACTGTATCAAATGAAGGAATACAAAGTTCTATAATCTATATTTCAATATATGTTGTTATGAATTTAGCCTTTTTTTCTTGTCTATTGATGCTAAGAAGAAAGGATCAATATTTTGAGGATATTGATGATCTTTCAGGTTTATCAAAAAACCATCCACTATTATCTTTATGTCTACTTGTAATATTATTTTCTTTAGCTGGTATACCCCCTCTAGCTGGTTTTTTTGCAAAATTTTATGTATTTAAAGCAGTTTTAGAGCAATCAATGTACTTCTTGGCTATAGTTGGACTTTTATCCACTGTAGTAGCAGCTTTCTATTATTTAAGAATTATTAAAATAATTTATTTTGATAAAGAAAAAGAAAAGTATGATAGCGATCACAGTTTATGGTTGAAATTTTCTCTTGCATGTTCAACTGTATTAATTCTTTTATATTTCATATTTCCAAGTCATTTAATTGAAGTTGTATCTAGAATTAATATTATTTAATGAAATTAAAGAAATTTATATATAAAAAAGTAAAAAGCACAAATGATACTGCTATAAATCTTATTAAAAGTAAAAATTTTAAATCTGGTATAGTCATTACAGAAACACAATCAAAAGGAAAAGGACGTTATGGAAGAAATTGGATTTCATATAAAGGAAATCTATTTGCTACAATTTTTCATGAGTTTAATTTATCTAATTTGTCAATTTCCAGAATTACAAAGATTAACTGTTTATTGGTTAAGAAATTATTATTAAGATATACTAAAAAAAAAATTACTTTCAAAAAACCAAATGATTTATTAATTGAAAAAAAAAAAATTAGTGGAATTCTTCAAGAAATAATATCATTTTCAAATAAAAAGTTTTTAATAACCGGTATAGGTATAAATTTGATAAAAAATCCAATTATAAAAAATTATTCAACAACCAATTTAAAAGAATTGACTAAGAAAAATATTACTAAATTAAAAGTAGAAAATGATTTAAAAAAAATTTTTGAAAGAAATATGACAAAAATGTATAAATTGAAAAATTGAAATGTATATTTTAGGAGACATAGGAAACACTGAAACAAAATTATATTTAGTTTCTAAAAAAAATAAGATTTTAAAAAAAATTACTTTTATTTCAAAAAAAGTAAATATAAAAAACTTGAATAATTTGTTTATAAAAAATAAAATTCATTTAAGTAAAATTGAAAAAATTCTTTTTTGCAGCGTTGTTCCAAAAACATTTAAAATAATTAAAAAATTTTTATTAAAAAAAACAAAAGTTAAATGTCATGAAGTTAAAAATTTAAATCTTAAATCTCTAATCAAAATAAAGGTTGATTTCAAACAAGTAGGATCTGACAGGATTACAAATTCTATAAGTCTCATGAATAAAAAAAATAATTATATTATTTTAGATTTTGGAACCGCTACAACATTTGATGTTTTGGTCAACAATACATATATTGGAGGTATTATTGCTCCAGGGATTAATTTATCTTTAACTACACTCTCTGATAAAGCATCTTTAATTCCTAAAATTAGATTAAAAAAAATTAATAAAGTAGTTGGAAAAAACACTATCTCAGCAGTAAGATCCGGTTTTTTTTGGGGATATGCAGGTTTGATTGACAATATTATTAATTTAATCAAGAAAGAAACTAGAAAATCTTTCAAAGTTGTATTAACTGGTGGTTTTTCATATTTATTTAAAAATTCAATTAAAACGAAAGTTATTCATAATAAAGATATTACAATAAAGGGTCTAATTAAAATCTCAAAATTAATTTTATAATATGAAAGATGAATTATTATTTTGCCCCCTAGGTGGATCTGGAGAAATAGGAATGAATATGAATCTATTTGGCTATGGTCAGCCTGGAGATCATAAATGGATTATGGTTGACATAGGGGTAACTTTTGCTGATGATACTATCCCTGGGGTTGATTTGATTTATCCAGACCCAGGTTTTATTGTTGAGAGAAAAGATAATTTATTAGGAATAGTTTTAACACACGCTCATGAAGATCATATAGGTGCAATAGCTCATTTATGGCCCAAGTTAAAATGTAAAATTTTTGCAACACCATTTACAGCCGTCTTGATTAGAGAAAAATTTAGAGAAAAACATATTGATATTACAAATGAATTAAAAATTGTTGAGCTTAATGGAAAAGTTAAACTTGAACCTTTTGATATAGAATATATTACTCTTACTCACTCAATTTTAGAACCTAACGGTTTAAGAATTCAAACGCCAGCCGGTGTTATTTTACACACAGGCGACTGGAAAGTGGATCCAAACCCTTTAGTTGGAGATAATATAAACTCTAAACGACTTAAACAGATTGGTGATGAAGGGGTTTTGGCGATGATTTGTGATTCCACAAACGTATTTAGTGCTGGAAGATCGGGTTCAGAGCTTGATGTAAGAAAAAACATACTAAATATAATGGAAAGACTTAAGAAAAGAATAATAATCACTTCTTTTGCATCCAATGTAGCTAGAATGGAAACAGCATTTTATTGTGCCGAAAAAACAGGTAGACAAATTTCCTTAGTTGGAAGATCCATGCACAGAATTTATAAAGCTGCAAGGCAATGCGGTTATTTAAAGAATACAATTGAACCAATAGACCCTAGAGAAGCAAAACATTATTCTAGAGAAAAAATAGTATATTTATGTACTGGTAGTCAGGGTGAACCGATGGGTGCTATGATGAGGATTTCAAATTACACACATCCAGATATTTTTGTTGAAAAGGGTGATGCTGTAATATTTTCATCGAAAATTATACCTGGTAATGAAAAAAAATTATATAAATTACACAATCAACTAGTGAAAGATGGAATTGAAGTAATTTCAGAAGAAACCGAATTTATTCATGTCTCAGGTCACCCTAATAGAGATGATTTAAAAGATATGTATGAATGGGTAAGACCTAAGTGTGTGATACCAGTTCATGGAGAACACCGGCATATGATAGAACACATAAATTTTGCAAAAGAAATGCAAGTTCCTTATCCAGTCCAAGTAGAAAATGGAGATATAGTAAAACTTTACCCTGGAAAAAAACCTGAAGTCTACGATAAAGCTCCAAGTTCTAGATTATATTTAGACGGAAATGTAAGTGTTGATGAAGATGCTCAATCAATAAAAGATAGAAAAAATTTGAGTGCTAATGGCTATTTAGAGGTGACTATTTTGATTACTCCAAAGGGAAATATTCATAATAATCCGATATTAAGTTTTAGAGGTTTACCTATTGATGATAAGGATGATTTTGTCTATGGAATTGAAGATGAAATAGAAAAAACAGTTAGAAGTTTCAAATTAGGAAGTAAACAACAAGAGCACAATTTAATAGATGCTTTAAAGATTTCCTGCCGAAAATTTTCAAAAGAAAAAACAGGAAAAAAACCCCTTACAAACATTAATTTAGTAAAAATAGTATGAGTAATACAGGTTTAGCAATTATATACATCATAATATGGTGGGTTACTTTTTTTGCTATTCTTCCAATAGATGTAAATAGAAAAAAACCATTTAAAATTGATGGAGAAGACCCTGGATCACCTGAAAATCCAAAAATGCTTAAAAAGTTCACATATTGCACTGGAATAACTACTATTATTTTCTTAATAATTTACTTATTAATGAAATATGATTATTTAAATTTAAGAAATATAATTACCTAATATGTATTTAACTAAATCATTTATTCCAATTTTAAAAAATAATCCGTCAGAGGCAAAAATAAAATCTCATCAATTAATGTTAAGAGTAGGAATGATTAAACAATCATCAGCAGGAATTTATTCTTGGTTACCTTTAGGGTTCAAAGTAATGAAAAAAATTGAGAAAATTGTACGTGAGGAACAAAATCGTATTGGAGTTCAAGAAATTTTGATGCCAACAATACAATCTAGTGAGATTTGGAAAGAAAGTGGCCGTTATGAGGATTATGGTGAGGAAATGCTAAGGATTAAAGATCGTCAAGGTAGAGAGATGCTTTATGGTCCTACAAATGAAGAGCTTGTTACGGATATTTTTAGAACTTCAGTTAAATCTTATAAATCATTACCACAACTTCTCTATCATATTCAATGGAAATTTAGAGATGAGGTAAGACCTAGATTTGGAATTATGAGATGTAGAGAATTTTATATGAAAGATGCTTATTCTTTTGATATTTCAGACGAGGAGGCACTCTTTTCTTATAATAAATTTTTTTTATCATATTTAAGAACTTTTAGACGTTTAAGTTTAACTGCGATTCCTATGGCAGCTGACACAGGACCAATAGGAGGAAATCTCTCCCATGAATTTATTATTTTAGCAGATACTGGTGAAAGTAAAATATTTACTGATAAAGATATATTTAAAGTAAGTAGTGACAATACTAAAGTAGAAAAAAAATCTTTAGATGAGCTAAGAAAAGAATATGAAAAATTTTATGCAGTGACTGATGAAAAATTTAATAAAAAAGAATTTGAGAATCAAGTTCCCGAGGAAAACAGATTAATTACAAAAGGCATTGAAGTAGGTCATATATTTTATTTTGGCGATAAATATTCGAAACCAATGGGAGCATCAGTAGATTTGCCTGGTGGAAAAAAAGACTTTGTTAAAATGGGGTCTTACGGCGTTGGTGTTTCGAGGTTAGTAGGAGCAATTATTGAGGCTAAGTATGATAATCAGAATGAAGTCATGAAATGGCCAATTTCTGTTGCTCCTTTTGATATTTCGTTAATTCCAATGAATAATAAAAATGACAATTCTGCTTTAGAAAAAGCAAATAATATAAATAATGAATTTATTAAGAATGATATTGAAGCAATTATAGATGATACAGATGAAAATTTTTCATCAAAAATTAAAAAGATGAATTTAATAGGAGCACCATTTCAAATTATCATTGGAAAAAAAACTGAAGGTGACTTATTAGAATTTAAAGAAATTGGCCTGGAAACTAAAAGAATAAAATTAGAAGAGGTCATAAAAATAATCAAAAAAGAAAAAGCAAAAAATTGATCACTACTCTTGAAAAAGAAATTACAATTAGATTTTTAAAGGCAAGAAAAAAAGATAGCTTTTTAAATATAATTTCAATTTTTTCATTCATAGGAATTAGTTTGGGTGTAGCAGTATTAATTATTGTTATGTCCGTAATGAATGGATTTAGAACAGAGTTAATAAATAAAATTGTGGGTTTTAATTCTCATATTACAGTTCAACCGTATGATCAAAAGATAGATTTAAAAAATATTGAAAAAAAAAGTTTAAAATTAATTTCAAAAAATTTAATTCTAAGTAATTCAGGTGAAGCGATAGTTATCAGAGAACAAAGTTCAAAAGGTGTTCTTTTGAGAGGATATCTTGAAAATGATTTTTCAAAATTAGATTTAATAAATAATAAAGACTTTGAGGGTCAAAATAAATTGCTAAGCAAAAATTTTATTTCAATAGGAAAAGAATTGAGTTTTAATTTAGATTTAAAAATTGGTGATACTATAACTATCATGTCATCATCTGGTGTTGAGACTATTATCGGGAATTTGCCAAAAAAAAAATCTTTTATTGTTTCTTCAATTTTTCATAGTGGATTAGCTGAATTTGATAATAATATAATTTTTTTGAATCTTGAAACTCTTGAAGAGTTTTCTAATTTAGACAAAAAAAAACGTAATTTAGAAATTTATTTAAAGAACCCACAAAAAATTGAAAATCAAAAAAATATAGTTCAAAAAATTTTTCCTAATAATTTTGTCTTTACCTGGGCAGATTTAAATCAGTCTTTATTTTCTGCACTTAAAGTAGAGAGAAATGTTATGTTTATAATTTTATCTTTAATAATAATTGTAGCAGCATTTAATATTATTTCAGGTCTTACAATTTTAGTTAAAAATAAAACTAAAGATATAGCAATACTTAAATCAATTGGTGTGTTAAATAATTCAATAATAAAGATATTCTTTTTAGTTGGTGTTATTATAGGTATATCAGCAACATTATTTGGAATATTATTAGGAGTTATGTTTTCGATCTATGTAGAGAATATAAGAGAATTTCTCAGCAATACATTTGATTTAACTTTATTTCCAGAAGAAATTTATTTTTTAAGTACTCTTCCATCTGAAATAAATATTACATCTATTTTTCTAATTTCAATTTCTTCTATTTTTATAACAATTATAGTATCAATTTTTCCCGCAATGAGCGCTGCTAAATTAGATCCTGTCAAATCTCTTAAATATGAATAATTTTATACAATTATTAAATCTCTCAAAAAGTTTTGATACTAAAAAAAAAGTAAAAGTTTTAAAACAAATTAATTTTAAATTTAGATTAGGAAAAATTTATTCTTTAATGGGCCCGTCAGGCTCAGGTAAATCTACATTACTAAATCTTATTTCTTTAATTGATAGACCGTCAAAAGGATTTATTAAATATCAAGGTAAACAAATTGATTTTAAAAAAAATATAGAAAATGATTTATTTAGGGCCAAAAATATAGGTATTATATATCAACAAGATAATTTATTAAGTGATTTTACAGCTTTTGAAAATGTTTACTTATCAAGTTTAGCAGCTGGTAATAGTAAAAATAGTGCTGAAACTAAAACAAAACATATCCTTAAAGCTGTTGGTCTTTCTCATAGATTAGATCATTTCCCAAGTGAACTTTCAGGCGGAGAAAAACAAAGAGTTTCAATAGCAAGAGCTATTATAAATGAACCAAAAATAATACTTGCTGACGAACCGACAGGAAGTCTTGACAAAAAAACTTCATTGGAAATTTTTTCTTTACTAAAAAAACAGAAAAATTCTAAAAGATTAATAATTTTTGCAACTCATAATAGATTCTTTGCTAATAAGTCTGATTGCTTGTTGGAAATGGTAGATGGTAATATAAAATCTGCTAATGCCTGAGTCTAATTTTAAAAATTTTAATCATTTAAAAATACATTCTCAATATTCAATTTGTGAAGGTGCTATCAAAATTGATGATTTAAAAGCAAATGCAAAAGAATTGAAAATAAAAGCACTTGGACTATGTGATACATCAAATTTATGTGGAGCAGTTGAATTTTCTGACAAAATGTCAAAAATCGGAACTCAACCCATAATTGGAACCCAAATTAATTTTAAGTTTGAGGAAACAGTTGGTTTGTTGCCCTTATTCGCTCTTGATCAAAACGGTTATAAAAAGATTATTGAATTATCATCAAAATCTTATTTAGATAATGATGAGGTTTCTGATCCACATTTAGATATTAATTGTTTACTTGAACTAGATAGTTCTGGTATTTCAATTTTTTCTGGCACAGTATTAGGTTTATTTGGAAAATTATTTGAAAAAGGAAAATTAAATGAAATAAGCGAACTTTATTCTGATTTAAATAAACATTTTAAAGACAGATTTTATTTAGAAATACAAAGGCACAATGATACAAATGAAGAATATTTTGAAAAATTTAATCTTAATCAATCAAATAATCTTGAAATACCAATAATTGCAACTCATGAAGTTTTTTATTTGACAAAAGATATGCACGAAGCTCATGATGCTTTAGTATGCATTGGTAACAAAACTTACATTAATGAAAAAAATAGAATTAAGTTTAGCAATGAACATTATTTAAAAAACGATACTGAAATGTCAAAGTTATTTGCTGATATTCCAGAGGCATTAGAAAATAATTATAATTTTCCGCTTAGATGTAGTTTTAGACCTCTTTTTTCAAAACCAATTTTACCAAATATAAGTTCAACTGAGGATGGTAATGCTAGTGATATAATTAAAAAAATTTCTTTAGACGGCCTCAAAGAAAAATTTATTAAATTTTTTAATGTTAGATCAAATGAAATGGAAAATAATAAAGATTTTCTAAATTATAAAGATCGATTAGACCATGAATTGGAAATTATTATTAAAATGGATTATGCCAGCTATTTCTTAATAGTCTCTGATTATATAAAATGGGCTAAAAGTAATGATATCCCTGTTGGACCTGGAAGAGGATCTGGTGCTGGTTCATTAGTTGCTTGGTGTTTATCTATTACCGATGTAGATCCAATAAAATATAATTTAATTTTCGAACGTTTTTTAAATCCTGACAGAATTTCAATGCCAGATTTTGATATTGATTTCTGTGAGGAAAAAAGAGATTTAGTTTTCAAATATTTGAATGAAAAATATAAAAATAGTGTTGCTCATATAATTACATTTGGAAAATTAAAGGCAAGAATGGTTATCAGAGATGTAGGTCGGGTCTTGGGTCTTTCTTATGGTTTTGTTGACAGTATATCAAAAATGATACCATTTGATCCTTCAAGACCTCAAACTCTATCAGAATGTATTGGAGATGAACCAAGACTTCAAAAAATGATTAACGAAGATCCCAAAGTTAAAAAACTTACTGAACTTTCATTAAAACTAGAGGGATTAAATAGGAATGTTGCAACACATGCTGCTGGTGTGGTTATTGCAGATAAAAAATTGACTGAAGTTGTACCTTTGTATAAAGATGCTTCAGCAAATTTATTATTACCCTCAACACAATTTGATATGTACTCTGCAGAAAATGCTGGGTTAGTAAAATTTGATTTTCTAGGCTTAAAAACACTTACAGTAATTAATAATACTCAAAAATTGATTAAGAAAAATAATAAAGAATTTGACATAGAAAATATTAGCTTTGAAGATCAAAATGTCTTTCAATTAATGTCATCAGGTAAAACTGTAGGATTGTTTCAAATTGAAAGCGCTGGTATGAGAGATGCCCTAACACATATGAAGCCTAACCATATTGAAGATATTATAGCCCTGGTTGCTTTATATAGGCCTGGCCCAATGAGCAATATTCCAATTTATAATGACTGTAAACATGGTAGAAAAACCCCTGACTATTTGCATCCATTACTTGAAGAAATTCTTAAGCCAACTTATGGAGTAATTATTTATCAAGAACAAGTTATGCAGATAGCTCAAAAATTATCTGGTTTTACTGCTGCTCAAGCAGATTTATTAAGAAGAGCAATGGGTAAGAAGAAGAGAGCCGAGTTAGAAAAACAAAAACAAAATTTTATCGCAGGAGCCATTAATAATGGGATCAGTAAGGATGTTGCAGCTAGTATTTTTTTAAAAATCGAGCCATTTGCAGAATACGGTTTTAATAAAAGTCATGCTGCTGCTTACGCAATCATCTCTTATCAAACTGCATATTTAAAAACTTATTTTCCAAAAGAATTCATTGCAGCCTCAATGACAATGGATATTTCAAATCAAAATAAACTCGGTGAATTCTATGAGGAATTAAAAAGACTTGATATCGAAATAATTAGACCAGATATAAATGAGTGTTATGCTGATTTTAAAACTGAAAATAATAAATTTTATTATGCTTTAGGAGGAATTAAGGCAGTAGGATTAGAGGCCATATCTAATATTGTTAAAGAGAGAGAACAAAATGGAAAATTTTTATCAATTAATGATTTTATTAAAAGAGTTAATCCAAAAGACATTAATAAATTACAATTAGAAGGTTTAGTTAAATCAGGAGCTTTTGATAAATTCAATGATAACAGACAGTCAATATTTAATTCTATACCTAATATTATTACTAAATCCAAAAATAATTTTGATAATAAAACTGCTAATCAAATCGATTTATTTGGCGAAAGTGAAGAAAATATCAATGACATATTAGAAGATATAAAGGATTGGGAGTTTGAAGAAAGATTATCTAAAGAGTTTGAAGCAGTTGGTTTTTTTATCTCCGATCATCCATTAAACCAATTTAAGGAAGTTTTTAATGATTATAAAATTACTGATTATCAGAATTTTTATTCAAACGACCAAATTAAAGAAAACAATATAGCTGCCACATTATTAAAAATTCAAGAGAGAAAAACAGCTAAAGGAACTTCATATGCTGTTCTAAAATTAACCGATTTGGGAAGTGTTTTTGAATTATTTATTTTTTCAGACGTATTAGAATTAAATAGAAATATTTTAAAGGAGGGTTCTTCTATCATATTAACATTGACAAAATCTATTTCTTTAGATGAAGATAAAACAAAAAGAATAAATGTTCGTAAAATTGCTTCTTTAAAAGATTTATTAAATACACCAATTAAAGAAATTACACTGACACTAACCTCAATTGATCAACTTAAAGAAATTAAAAATTTATTTGATAAGAAAGGTGAAACTCAAGTATATATAAATTTTTCTAGCGACAAAGAGACAGAAATTTTTAAGCTTAAATTACCAAGAAATATTGAGAGAAAATCGATTAATATTCTTAAAAACAAAGAAATTAGCATAAATATTAATTAAATAACTCTTGTTAAAATTTAAAAATATTAGTAAATACCTCTTAAATTAATTAATACGCACATAGTATTTGGTTTAATACCTCCGGTCCTTAAATGGAAATTACTATGGTGGCTTAACCGGGAATAAATATGAAAATACCAAACGTTACAATTCAACAATTATTAGAAGCTGGTGTTCATTTAGGACACAAAACATTGAGATGGAATCCAAAAATGAAAAAATATATTTTTGGAAAAAGAGACTCAATACATATCATTGACTTAACACAAACCTTAGAACTTACAAAAATTGCTCTTCAAAAAGTTTATGAAACAATTTCAAATAATGGAAAAGTGCTTTTTGTATCAACAAAAAAACAGGCATCCGAAGCTATTGCTGAAGTTGCTAAAGAAACTGACCAATATTTCGTAAATTATAGATGGCTGGGAGGTATGCTAACAAACTGGGGTACAATTTCAAATTCTATTAAAAAACTAAAACAATTAGAAAATGATCTAATTGCTGAAAATAGAGGTTTCACTAAGAAAGAACTTTTAAAGATGAGTGTAAAAAAAGATAAATTACAAAGGTCACTTGGTGGAATTGCAGAAATGAAAAAAGTTCCAGACTTAGTGTTTATTATTGATACAAATTATGAATCATTAGCGATTCAAGAATCCGTAAAGTTAGGAATTCCAATCATTGCTATTTTAGATAGTAATTCAAATCCTGATGGTATTGATTTCCCAATACCTGGAAATGACGATGCTAGACGAGCTATTGATCTTTATTGTAATCTAATAAAAGAAACCATTGTATCTGCAAAGCAAGCTAGTCCTATTGAAGAGAAAAAAAAAGATGAAAAATCATCTAAGACTATTCAAGAATTAGATCGTGAAAAATTAAATGATAAATTTTCTAAAAGTAAAAAAAAGACTTTGAATTAATGAGTGATATTGAAAAAGTAAAAAAATTAAGAGAAGCAACAGGTGCTGGATTTAAAGATTGTAATTTAGCAATTAAAGAGTCCGAAGGAGATCTTGATAAAGCAATAGAAATTTTAAGAATTAAGGGAATATCTAAAGCTTCAAAAAAAATGTCTCGAGATGCAAAAGAGGGTGTAGTAGCAGTAAGTGGAGATGATAAAAAAATTTCATTAATAGAGGTAAATTGTGAAACTGATTTTGTAGCTAAAAATGATGATTTTATAAATTTTGTTAAAGAATTAAGTGACTTAAACAATGATGTTAACTCTAAGATAGAAAATTTAAAAAAATCCAAAATGAAAAACGGTCAATCTGTAGAAGATAATTTGGTTGCATTAATTGCAAAAATTGGCGAGAAAATTACTATCGGTAAAACAAAAACAATTTCAAATGAGGGAAGCATAAATTCAAAATATTTACATACAGTTGTTAAGGATAATTTAGCCAAACTAGCTGTAGCAGTTTCTCTTGAAACAAAAGATAATTCAGATGTTATAAAAAATTTTGGAAAGCAGCTTTCAATGCATATAGCTGCATCAAATCCATTAGCCCTTGATCAAAATTCAATTGATCAGTCAGTTATTGATAAAGAACAGGAATTGGTTACAGAAGAGCTTAAAAATTTAGGTAAACCAGATGATATAGCAAAAAAAATAAGTCTTGGAAAAATGAACAAATTTAAGGAAGAGAATGCCCTTCTTACCCAAGCATGGGTTATGGAGCCTAAAAAAAGAGTTCAAGATATTTTAGCAGAACTATCTATCTCTGATTTAAAAATTAAGGAATTTGTAAGATTTAAAATAGGTGAATAAATGTTTGATGACAAATCTTATAATCTTAAAATGGGTAAAACCATTGATGTCTTGATCAAAGAATTGTCTTCTCTCAGAACCGGTAGAGCTAACGCTGCAATGTTAGATTTAGTAAAAGTTGATGTGTATGGTCAACAAATGCCTATTAATCAAGTTGGAAGTATAACTACACCTGAACCTCGAATGATAAATATTCAAGTATGGGATCAAAATAATATCTCATTAGTAGATGCAGCAATAAGAAAATCTGAACTTGGTCTAAATCCACAAATAGATGGGCAATTGGTAAGATTACCAATTCCAGAACTTAATGAAGAAAGAAGAACGGAATTAAAAAAAATTATTAAAAGCATGGGAGAAAAATGTAAAGTTTCAATAAGAAATATAAGAAGGGAAGCTAACGAAGAATTGAAAAAATTGCTTAAATCAAAAGAAATAGGTGAGGATGAAGAAAAATCTTTTGAAAAGAACGTTCAAACAATTACTGATAAACATATCTCAATTATAGATGAAAAAATTTCATCTAAAGAAAAAGAAATAATGACAATATGAACCCATTAAATCATGTAGCCATCATAATGGATGGTAATGGTAGGTGGGGCTTAAAATACAAAAATTCCAGAAATGCAGGTCATAAAGCGGGACTTAAAACAGTAGAAAAAATCATTAAAGAAACTTTAAAAAATAGAATAAAATTTTTAACTCTTTACGCTTTTTCAACAGAAAATTGGAAGAGACCAAAAAAAGAAGTTAATTATTTATTTGGTCTATTGGAAAATTTTTTGATTAGTAGGATTGATGAACTACATAAACAAAATATAAAACTTAAAATCATAGGTGTTAAAAATTTTTCATTAAGATTAAATGACCTTTTAAATAAATCTGAAAAAAAAACTTCTAAAAATCAAAAGTTACAAATTAATCTTGCATTAAATTATGGTTCAAAATTTGAATTAATTAATGCTTTTAAAATTTTAAAAAAGAATAATGAAAAGATAAATGAAAAAAATTTAACTAAATATTTACAAACAAAAAATATTCCAGATCCCGATCTTTTAATCAGAACAGGAAATACTCAAAGATTAAGTAATTTCTTATTATGGCAACTAGCTTACTCCGAAATTTTTTTTGAAAAAAAATTATGGCCAGATTTTAATGAAAAAGATTATAATAAGATTATTAAAAAATTTAAAGGTATCAAAAGAAATTTTGGTAAGATTTAATGATTAAAGAATTTGAGAAAAGAATATTAAGTTCACTTATTTTAATTCCGATTTCAATATTTTTTATTATTCAGGGGTCTATATTTTTTATATTCTTCTTAAGCATATTATTTTTATTTACAAGTTATGAATGGTTGAGAATGATAAAAAAAAATAATTTATTAAAAATTCTAGGAATAATTTTTTTATTATTTTCTTTTTATATAGCATTTAAAATAAGAGAAGGAGAAAGTTTTAAATTCTTTTTATTTATAGTCATAATCTGCATTACAACTGATATTGGTGGTTATTTATTTGGAAAAATATTTAAAGGTCCTAAGTTAACCAAAATAAGTCCCAAAAAAACTTACGCTGGGGTTATTGGAAGTTTTCTTTTATCTTTAACATTAGGTTTAATTTTCATAAATTATTTTGGTAAAGATTCAACTATTCTAAATACAGAGGGTTTACCGGTTCTTCTGATAATATTATTCATCTCTTTAGTTAGCCAAGTAGGCGACTTAATTATTTCATACTTTAAAAGAAAAGCTAAGTTAAAGGACACAGGAAAAATTATACCTGGTCACGGAGGTCTTTTGGATAGAATTGATGGTTTAATTTTTGTCTTTCCAGCATTACTTGTTTTAAATTTAATAATTAATTTGATTTAATAATGAAAAAAAAAATTGTAATTTTAGGATCAACAAGCTCAATTGGAAAATCCTTATTAGATATAGTTGAAAAGGATAAAAAAAATTTTAAGATAGAGTTACTAACAGCTAATACAAATTTTAAGGGTTTAATCAGTCAAGCAAAGAAATTTAATGTAAAAAATATAATTATAACCGATCTTAAAAGTTTTAATAAAACAAAATTAATTTGTAAAAATAAAAAAATAAATGTTTTTCAAAATTTTGAGAATTTAAAAAAAATTTTTCCAAAAAAGGTTGATTATGTAATGAGCTCTATCTCTGGGATAGGAGGAATGTTACCAACTTTTAAAATTATACAACATACAAAATTAATCGCTATAGCCAACAAAGAAGCGATTGTTTGTGGATGGCCGTTAATTAAAAAGGAGCTTAAAAAAAATAAAACAAAATTTATACCTGTTGATTCTGAACATTTTTCAATTTCAGAAATATTAAATAATTCAAATCCCTTATCCATTGAAAAGATTTTTATTACTGCATCTGGCGGTCCTTTTTTAAATTTTTCAAAAGCAAAATTATCAAAAGTATCAGTTAAAGATGCATTAAATCACCCTAACTGGAAAATGGGAAAAAAAATATCTATAGACTCAGCTACAATGATGAATAAAGTTTTCGAAGTAATTGAGGCTAAAAATATTTTTGAATTAAACTATAAAAAAATTTCAATTTTAATACATTCAAAGTCTTATATTCACGCTCTAATTAAATTCAATAATGGACAAATTAAATTTCTTGCTCATGAAGCAGATATGAAAATACCAATTCATAATTCCTTATATATAAATACTACAAAAAGAATTCATACAAAAGATTTGAATTTAGATATTCTAAATAATCTGAAATTTAAAAAGATTGATAGCAAAATGTTTCCTCTTACTAAAATTCTAAATTTACTTCCAAAAAAAAACTCTTTGTATGAAACTGCATTAGTTACTATAAATGATTATTTTGTATCTAAATTTCTTGAAAATAAGATTAAATTTTTCCAATTAGTAAACTTAATATATAAATATTCAAATAAATCGTATTTTAGTAAATTAAAAAAAATATCTGCTAAAAATATAAATGATATTCATAAAACTAGAAAATATGTTAATGAAATATTAAATAATTCAGGTATATAAAGGATCTGATGATTAGATTATTGTTTAAAATTTTCATTATTAATTTTTTGTTAGTAGGCTCTGCTTATACACAAGTAATCAATGATATTAATGTCATTGGGAATCAAAGAATATCTAAAGAAACTATAATAGTACTTGGAAATATAAAAACTGGTAAAAATTATGATAATGATAAATTAAATGAGACAACCAAACAACTTTATGATAGCGATTTTTTTAAAGACATTTCATTAAATTTAGAAAATAATATTTTAACAATCAGATTAACTGAAAACCCAATCATAGAGGATATTCAAATTCAAGGAATTAAAAGTAATCGAGTTGTAGAAAATTTACTTGGCAAAATATCTCTTAAAAATAGAAAATCATTTACAGAAAATGCTTTTCAAAAAGATTTAAATTTGATTAGGAATATTTTAAAAGCTAATGGCTACTATTTTGTTGAAGTAACACCCTCAGTAAGAATTAATAATGAACTTAATTCAATTAGATTAAATATTGATATTGACGAAGGTCCTAAAGCTAGAATTAAAAATATTTCATTTATTGGTGAAAAAAAAATTAAAGATAAAAAACTCTTAGAAATTATAGCATCTGAGGAACATAAATTTTGGAAATTTATTTCAACAAATGTTTATTTAGATCAATCAAGAATAAACCTGGATAAAAGATTGATAAGGAATTATTATAAAAATTTAGGTTATTATAATGTAGAAGTTCTAAGTTCATTTGCTGAATTTAGTAAAAATGGAAACTTTAATTTAGTTTATAATATCAATGCTGGTGAGTATTTTTATTTTAATGATTTAAATTTAGAATTACCAATTGATTATGATTTAAATGATTTTGAAAAAATTCAAAAAAAATTTACAAAATTAAAAGGTCAAAAATATTCAATTGACGATTTTAACAAAATTTTATCTGACATAGAAAAAATAGCATCAATGCGATTATATGATTTCATTGATGCAAAAGTTGATGAGGAAATAATTGAAAATAATAAAATTAATTTTACATTTAAAGTTGCAGATTCTACAAAATTTTATGTTGAAAGAATAAATATACTTGGGAATTATACTACAATTGAAGAGGTTATAAGAAATAAACTTATAGTTGATGAAGGAGATCCTCTTAACACTCTTTTATACAATAAATCTATTGATAATATAAAATCCTTAAATATTTTTGGAAATGTCACAGGAGAAATTAAAGATGGTTCTAATGAAAATTTAAAAATTATTGATATTAATGTTGAAGAAAAACCCACGGGTGAAATAAGTCTTGCAGCAGGTGTAGGAACTAGTGGATCTGTAATTGGCGGCGGTATTACAGAAAAAAATTTCTTAGGAAAAGGTATCAATTTAAAAACAGATTTAGAAATTTCAGAGCAGTCTGTTAAAGGTCAATTTGTTTATTCAAAACCAAATTTTGCGTATACAGATAATACCTTATTTACAACATTAAAATCCACTTCAACAGATAATATGTCAGATAATGGCTACAAAGTATCAGAATTAGGTTTTTCTTTAGGTACGAAATTTGAACAATTTGAAAATCTTTTTTTTAGTCCCTCAATTGAGACATCAATTGAGGATTTGGAAACAAACTCTACCGCATCAAAAGCTCTTAAGAAACAAGAGGGAAATTATTCTGATATTTACTTTAATTATGGATTAGATTACGATTTAAGAAATTCAAGGTTTAGGCCAAGTTCTGGAAATAACACTTATTTTTATCAAGAATTACCGTTCATATCTGATAATAATGAAATAAGTAATACTTTTGTGTTTACTCAATACAGAAAATTGTCAAGAACATCAGACATGGTCGGAAAGGCAAGTGTATATTTAAAATCAATTAATACGATTGATAGTTCGGATGTAAGAATTTCTAAAAGAGCCTTTGTTCCTTACAGTAGACTAAGAGGGTTTGAAAAAGGCAGAATCGGACCAATTGATAACAATGACTACATAGGTGGAAATTATGTTTCTACATTGAATTTATCTACTAATTTACCTAATCTTTTAAGCACAGTTGAAAATATAGATTTTTCCTTGTTTATTGATTTAGCAAATGTTTGGGGAGTTGATTATGATAGCTCTATTGATGACTCTAATGAGATAAGAAGTGCAACAGGTATTGGTATGAATTTATTAACCCCTATTGGTCCACTAAGTTTTTCTCTTTCCCAACCATTAACTAAAAAAAGTACAGATAAAACTGAGACATTTAGGTTTAATTTAGGAACAACATTCTAATGCACAACTTCTATAAACAATTAGTTTTAATCTTTTTTTTTTTATTTTATTTTTTCAATTTAAATGCACAAGAAAAAATAGTTTATGTTGATGTGGATTATATTTATTCAAATTCTATAATTGGTTTAGATATAAAAAAGAAGCTTCTTAGTGATAAAAAAAAAATTAACGATGAATTAACAGTTTTTTCAAAATAAAATTAATTCTCAAATAAAAGATTTAGAAACTAAAAAAAATCTTTTATCTGAAGATGATTACTCTCTTAAAAGAATTAATATAGACAAAAGTGTAAAAAATTTTAATTCTAATATTAAACAAAAAAGAGAAAAAGTTTTAATTTATGAAAATAAAGCAAGAGCTACTTTTCTAAAAGAATTAAATAAAATTTTAAAACAATATGTTGAAAATAATTCTATTGAGATGATAATTAATAAAAGAAATATAGTAATCGGTAAAAAAAGTCTTGATGCAACAGATAATATTTTGAAAATATTTGATAAAAATATAAAGTCTATTAAAATTAATTAATGAAATTAAATAAATTACAAATCGTAGAATTACTTCCACATCGTGAACCGATGTTATTAATAGATGAACTTACAGATATTGTTAAACTTAAATCAGCAACAGCAATAATGAATGTAAAAAAAGACGCTTTTTATGTAAATGGTCACTTCCCTAATAATCCGGTAATGCCAGGAGTATTAATTGTTGAAGCTTTTGGACAAGCTGCTGCAGCTCTCACTGCACATGGAATAGACAAAAAAGAGTACGAAAATAAATTAGTTTTTTTTAATGAGTGTTGAAAAAGCAAGATTTAGAAATCCTGTTATACCAGATTGTAAACTCGAGCTCAAAATTGAGGCAATTAGGTCTCATGGGAGAGTCTGGAAGTATAAAGGAGAGGCATTTGTTGGTGATAAACGTATGGCAGATGCTCAATGGTCAGCCACAATAGTAGACAAAAATAATTAGAAATATTTGTTGATAATCAATATTTTAAAATTTTGATATTAACAAATTGTGAAACATCCTTTTTTTTTAAAAATTATGGTCCTTTTAAAATAAAAGATCTTTTAAATGATCTTAAAATCAACGATATAGAAAATATAAGTAATGATATTGTTTATGATATTAAAGACCTTCAAACAGCAGAAAAAAAACATTTAACTTTTTTTCATTCAAAAAAATATCATTCACAATCATCTAAAACAAAAGCATCTTATTGTATAACTCTTCAAAATTTAGCTCATTATTTACCAAAAGAGTGTAAACCAATATGTGTCGATAATGTCTTATTAACAATGTCTAAAATAACATCCAAGTTTTATCCAGATGCTACTAATGATGATTTTGATAATTCTGTTAAAAAAATTGAGGAATTAAATTTTGATAATAAAATTAAACATGGTCATAATGTTTTAGTCGGAGAAAATGTTAAGATTGGAAAAAATTGTTCTATAGGCCATAATACAATTATTGAAAAAAAATGTTAATATAGGATCTGATTGTTCAATTGGATCAAATGTAATAATAAGAAATACAATTATAGAGAATAATGTAGCAATACTTGATGGCTGTATTATTGGAAAAAAAGGTTTTGGTTTTTTCCCTAATAAACAAAAGAACCTGAGATACCCACATATTGGAATAGTAATTATTGGAGAAAATTCAGAAATTGGATGTGGAGCAACCATTGATAGAGGTTCAATGTCAAATACTATAATAGGAAAAAATACTTTTTTAGACAATCAAATTCATATTGCTCATAATAATAAAATTGGAGATAATTGTATAATTGCAGGACAAGTTGGTTTTGCAGGAAGTTCTACTTTAGGCAACAATGTAATGATTGGAGGACAAGCCGGCATTTCAGGACATCTTAAGATCGGAAATAATGTTCAAATTGGTGGTGGTAGTGGAGTGATTAAAGATATTCCAGACAATACTAAAGTTATGGGATATCCTTCAAAAGATTTAAGGCAATTTTTAAAAGATAATAAATGATAGATAAAACTGCAATTATAAATTCAAAAGCAAAATTACATAAAAATGTTCAAGTAGGACCTTATTGTGTAATAGGCCCTAACGTTGAGATTGGTGAGAATACAATTATTCAATCTCACGTTAATATTTCAGGAAATGTTAAAATTGGTAAAGAAAATAAAATTTATCCTTTTGTATCAATAAACGATCCTCAAGACCTTAAATATAGCGGAGAGCCTACAAATTTGATTATTGGAGATAATAACAAAATCAGAGAATACGTAACTATAAATCCAGGTACGGTTGGTGGCGGCGGTAAAACAGTTATTGGAAATAATTGTTTATTTATGATTTCATCTCATATTGCTCATGATTGTCAGGTTGGAAACAATGTTATAATTGCAAATAACGTTCCATTGGGAGGACATGCAATTATTGAAGACAATGTTGTTATAGGAGGCAATTCAGCAGTCCAACAATTCACAAGAATTGGTAAAATGGCTATGATTGGTGGAATGACTGGGGTATTACATGACGTAATTCCTTATGGATTGTCGACAGGAAATAGAAATTCATTACAAGGATTAAACTTAATAGGACTAAGAAGAGCTAAGTTTGAAAACAAAGACATCTTAGGCTTAAGTGAGGCTTATAAGGAGATATTTGCTACAAAAAATATCAATGAAAATATAAGTAAATTAAATGGTTCCTTTCAAGAAAACCCATTAGTTAAAAATGTAATTGATTTTATAACAAAAGATAAAAAAAGGTCTATTTGCACACCATTTTCGTAAGATGATAGGATTAATTTTTGGTGATACTGATTTTCCAAAGGAAATTCTTAAAACTATCAAAAAAAGAAAAATAAAATATTTGATAATTGATTTGTCAAAATCAAAGAAATTTAAACAAGATAGAAAATCTTATTCAGTTTCTATAGGTCAATTTGGTAAAATCATTAATATTCTTAAGGAAAATAACTGTAAAAAAGTCTTATTTGCTGGAAAAGTAAATAAACCAAACTTTTCTAAACTAAAATTAGACTTTAAAGGTATTTATTATATTCCTAGAATAATCAAAGCATCTAAA
>CACOLA010000006.1 GCA_902627935.1 uncultured Pelagibacteraceae bacterium
TGGGCTGATCGGATTACCTTTGAAGAAATTGAAAAAAAAACAGGCAAAACAGAGTCTGATGTTATCAAACTAATGAGAAGATCTCTAAAACCATCATCGTTCAGATTATGGAGAAAAAGGGTAAATCAAAAAAGTATAAAACATAGAAAAAAATTTGAATATTCGAGAAAACAAATAACTAGTAAAATTAAAAAAGGTGATTATCTATTATAAATGAAAAAAATTACAATTTATACAGGGCCTTCGTGTAATTACTGTGAGGCCGCGAAAAGATTATTAAAAAGAAATAACGCGTCATATAATGAAATTAACATTGGTACAGTAGATGGTGCGATGGATGAGATGATAAAAAAAGCAAATGGAAAAAGAACAATACCTCAAATATTTTTTGATGATCATCATGTTGGTGGTTACGATGAGATTCGAGCTTTGGAAAAAGAAAATAAATTATTAGATTTACTAAAATAAATTTATTTTGGTTTGAAAGTTAAACAAATACCATTATTACAATATCTTTTACCTGTAGGTTGAGGTCCATCATCAAATATATGACCGTGGTGTGCATTGCAATTTTTACAATGATACTCCGTTCTAGCATAACCTAATAAATGATCTGTTTTTGTCTCAAAGACTTCAGGTAATGATTGAAAAAATGATGGCCATCCTGATCCACTTTCATATTTTGTTTTAGAGTCAAATAATTTTGTTCCACAGTTTGCGCAATGATAACTTCCTTCACGTTTTTCATTATTTAGTTCGCTTGTACCGGGGGGTTCTGTTCCATCCTCAAACATAACTAATTTTTGTTCTGCAGAAAGATTTGAATTTTTTTTAGTCATAAATCTATAATAACTTAGCACACGATTGATGCAAAAAAGAATGTAATTCAACAAGTTTATTAAAATTTTTGTTGTAACCGCCACCTAAAACACCACAAAGAGGTATTCCTTTTGAAAAAAAATTTTCTGTTACAATTTCATCTCTTTTTTTAATTCCATCATCAGAAATTTTTAATTTACCCAATCTATCGTTAAAATGAATATCAACTCCTGCAATGTAAAAAACAAAATCGAAATTCTTTTCATTTAATTGATTTAAGTAAAAACCAAGTATTTTTAAATATTCTTTATCCTCCATGTCGTTTTCAAGCTCTACATCGCAGTCACTTACTGATTTTTTTGCTGGATAATTTGATTTTGAATGCATACTAAAAGTGAATACGTTATTATTATTCCTAAATATGTCAGCACTACCATTACCCTGATGCACATCTAAATCGATAATTAATATTCTTCCAGCTAAACCTCGATCTAACAAATATTGGGCAGCTACGGCTACATCATTAAATACACAATAACCTGCCCCACCATCAAAATTTGCATGATGACTTCCACCAGCTGTATTACATGCAACCCCATTTTTAATTGCAAGTTTTGCGGTAAGGACTGTTCCGCCGGTTGCAACTAAAGATCTTCTAATTACACTATCAATTAAAGGGAAACCAATTTTTTTTATTACATTTTGATCTAGTGTTTTTTCCTTTATATGCTTGATATAGTTCTCTGAGTGAACTCTTTTTAAAGTTTCTTCAGAACATGCGTATGGTTTATGAAATTTATCAACTATTTTTTTTTCAATTAGATAATTTGCAAGTTCACCGAATTTATTAATTGGGAATTTATGATTATCACCAATTTTTGCAAAATAATCCCTATGATTTACAACTGATAATTCCATAATTACTCAATCACACGGATTGGCTTACCCGAAGCGCAAGCTTCAAGGGACTCAATCATTTGACTATAATACACATTATAATTTTCTACAGTCACATATCCTAAATGTGGTGTTAATAAAGCATTTGGCAAAAATCTTAATTTATTATTTTCTGGTAATGGTTCTTTTTCATACACATCTATTCCAGCCCCAGCAATTACGTTTGTTGATAATGCAATAATTAAATCATCTTCATTTATTATTGGCCCGCGAGAAGTATTAATTATAAAAGCTGTCTTTTTCATCTTATCTAGTTCCTTCAAGGTAATACAATTTTTATATCTTTCTCCACCTTGAACATGTATGGACAGAAAATCTGAGTTTGAAATTAAATCTTCTTTACTACAAGGTAAAACATCTAAATCTTTGCACGTCTCTAGATTAAGGTTTTCACTCCAAGCCATTACTTGCATACCAAAAGCTTTACCTATCTTTGCTACTTGTGATCCTACTTTTCCAAGCCCAATGAGTCCAAGAATTTTTCCTTTAAGTTCGACACCAACAGTTGTTTGCCAATAGCCTTGATACATATTGTCTATTTCTTCTTTAATATTTCTAGCTAATCCAAGAATTAAAGCCCATGTTAATTCTGGGGTAGGATTAAGGTTGCTTTCTGTACCACTAACAATAATTTTTCTTTTTTTTGTAGCATTTAAATCAATAGATTTGTTTCTTAATCCACTGGTGACTATAAATTTTAGTTTACTTAAATTTTCTATTATATTTTTTGTAATTGGCGTTCTTTCTCTCATGACTAGTAATGCTTCAAAGTCACTCAATTTATCTATTAAATCATCCTCATTCTCAAATGGTTCACTAAAAATTTTAATTTCATATTTTCCTGATAATTTCTCTAAATCAACAAATTGTTGAGAAACATTTTGATAATCATCTAATATTGCAACTTTAAGCATTTTTAATTTCCTTATTTGATAGAAACAAACCTAATATAATTAAAATTGCTCCAATCAAGTGAAAAAATTGAAATTGCTCGTTATAGAAATAAATTGCCATTATTGTACTAAATAGCGGGATTAGAGATAAAAAAATCCCAGCTCTATTTGCTCCTATTATTGAAACAGCTCCAGCCCAGCAATAATAAGATCCTATACTTGGAAACAAAGCTAGAAAAAAAAGAATGTAAATTAAATCTATATTAAAATTTATTTTCTGCCCTTGTGAAAACTCATAAAAAAATTGCGGAAAAATAAAAATTAATCCAAATGTACATAAAATATGAACTAAAGTTAAAAGTGGTAAGGTAAATTTTTTCTTTTTAAGAAAAGAAGAATACAAACCCCATGAAATCACTCCTCCAATCATAATTAAGTCACCTTTATTAAAGTTTAAAGAAAGAATTAAATCTAAATTTAGTTTTGTAATAATTGATAGAATTCCTAGAGTAGAAATAATTAGTCCTAAAATTTGAAATTTATTGGTTCTTTCAATTTTAAGAATAAAACATATTAAAATTATAATTGCGGGAATAGCAGTATTAAAAAGTGATGCATTTATTACTTGTGTATGAACTAATGATAAATAAGTAAATGAATTAAATAGCCCGACACTTGTTAATGCTAGAAAAAGCAATATGGGTAAATTTTTTAAAATTACATCTTTTGATCTTTTAATTTCTTTAAAAGTAAAAGGTATCAATATTATCCACACCAAAGACCATCTAAAAAAAACTAATGACATAGGAGGAATGTCTGTAAGAAACGCAAATTTTCCAACCATAAAATTACCTGCCCAAAATAATGTTGCACAAACCAACATTATATATGCTTTAATATTTAGCATATATTAACTAAATCTTACTGAGCTATAAGGATCTAAATTTAAATTTGTATTTTCTTTAGCAATCATTCCTGAAACAATTTTTCCAGAAATTGGTCCGAGTGTCCAGCCTAAATGGTGGTGTCCAAAACAATAAAATACATTTTTATAATTTTTTGAGGGTCCCATTACTGGTAAAAAGTCTGGTAATGTAGGTCTGAAACCTAACCATTCATCTTCATGCTCTGGTAAATCTCCGAGCATATATTTTGCATTGTTAATCAAATTTTTAATTCTTGACTTCGATAATGGATTTTCTAATCCCCCAAATTCAACCGTTCCAACAACTCTTAGTCCCTGTTCCATCGGAGTAATACCAAACCCTCTATTGGAAAATATTACTGGTCTTGATAAAAGATTATCACAATTTTTAAAATGGACATGATATCCTCTTTCAGTATCTAAAGGGATACTTTCTCCTAGGTTATCTGTAAGTTTTTTTGAAAAAGCCCCACATGTAATTACAATTTTATCAAATTCATATTCTCGAAGAACAGTTTTAAATATTGGTTTCTCATTTTTAAACTCTATATTTTTAATATTTTTCTTCTCAAATTTTCCATTTTTTTTTAAAAATAATTCAAATAATTTTAAAAGAATTTTTCTTGGGTTTCGAGCATGTCTTGCATATGGATAATAAACTCCTGCGTGATAAAAAGGTTTTATCTTTGGCTCTAAATCGTGTATCTCTTTTTTACTAACTAATTGTTGTTTTACTCCTAGCTCTTCTCTAACTTTAATTTCAAGCTCTCTGCTTTTTAAGTCTTGATCATTCCAGATATATAATATTCCTTTGCTTTCAACTAATCCCTCTAAATCTATTTCATCAAATAATTCATCATAAGCCGGTAGTGCAAGATTTAAAATTTGATGCATATATTTTGCTGTATGCATCATTTTATTCTTTGAAGTATTCATTATAAATTTGATGAACCAAGGTATCATTTTAGGAACGTAGTTCCATTTGAGTGCTAAAGGGCCAGTGGAACTTAATAACATTGCTGGTACATCTGCTAATATATCAGTTCTATTAAGAGAGAGTGAGGCATATGGTGAAAAATGACCTGCATTTCCATAAGAAGCAACGTGACTCCCCGGCTCTTCTCTATCAAATAAAGTTACCTCAAAACCTTTTTTTTGAAGAAATAACGCGTTAGAGACTCCTTGAATACCAGCTCCCACAATGCCAATTCTTAATTTATTGCTCATAGAAAAAGTATACTGTTTTTTTCATAAAATAATTAAGCGACAAATTATACTTATGCTATCGATTGCTCACTATGAATTTTTGCACTCATTACTATGCCAAAACCAATCATAGTTGCTAACATTGATGAACCGCCATAAGACATTATTGGTAATGGAGAACCAACAATAGGTAGTAATCCCAAGACCATACTCATGTTTATTACAATATAAACAAACATTGACGCACCAAAACTATAACAAAAAATTTTAGCAAAATAACTTCTCGAAATCACACCTGTTCTTATAATTCTGTATATAATTATCGTATATATCAATAAAAGAAATACTGACCCAAAAAATCCAAATTCCTCAGAAAAAAGTGTGAATATAAAATCTGTATGTTTTTCAGGAAGAAATTCAAGGTAACTTTGCGTTCCTTTTAAAAATCCTTTTCCAAAAAGGCCACCTGAACCTACAGCAATTTTAGATTGTATAATTTGATATCCTGCTCCAAGAGGATCTCTATCAGGATTTAAGAAAGTCAAAACTCTAAGTTTTTGATAAGGCTTTAAAAAGGAAATTATAAAAGGCAATGAAATAACTGTTATTAAAAAAGAATAAAAAAAATATTTGTGATTTAACCCAGCAAACCATAATACTATGATACCACTTATTGAAATTAATAATGAAGTACCTAAATCAGGTTGAATTATAACTAAACTCATTGGTAAGAAAATTATAATTAAAGATATTATTACAGAGTAAAATGAATTTACATTTTCTAATCTTTTTCTATGAAAAAATTTCGCCAAACAAAGTATAATACATATCTTCATGAGTTCTGATGGTTGTATATTTATAAAATATAAATCAATCCATCTCTGAGAGCCTGAAGCTGTTATGCCAAAATTAATTGTCCACACTAACATTATAACAACTATCAAATAACCTAAATAACCGATAGTAAACCAATATCTGATATTTAAGAATGAGATTAATATCATTAAAAAAGTAAATATTATGAATTTAAGAAAATGACTTTTTGTATGAAACAATAACTCACCACCATCTGTGGAGTACATTGTAGCAAGACTAATCAAGCCTAATAATAATATACAAAGAAATAAAATGTAATCAAAGTTTCTTACTTTTTGAAGTATATTATTTTTATTTTCTAATTTACTGTGTAAATACATTTAAATATCCAAATATTTTTTATTTTGAAAATTTTTTCTTAACTCATGGCGATCAATTATTTTTTTAAATAATTTTTTTGCTAAAGGTGCTGCAACTGTTCCTCCTGATCCACCATGCTCTATTAAGATACTAATTGCATATCTTGGATTTTGGTAAGGACCAAAGGCAACATATAAAGCATGATCTCTCTCTTCATAAGGTATTTCAACAGTTTTTAAATCAAGCTCACGATCTTTTTCAGTTATTCTTTTAACTTGGGCAGTTCCAGTTTTTCCTGCAAATTGATATTTAGGATCATCTATCCGAGATTTAAAAGAAGTACCTCTAATCTCATTAGTTGAACTAAACATCGCATCTTGAATAAATCGAATATTTTTTGAATTTTTTACAAGTGAACTAAATTTGTCTTTTTTGATATCTTCTTTGTCTCTCAAAATTAATTCTGGATAAATCTTATGACCTCCATTTGCAATTTGAGCTGTCATTAGACATAGCTGGATAGGTGTAGTTTGAATATAACCTTGACCAATACCGGTAATAATTGTTTCACCAAGAAGCCAATTTCTACCTAATGCATTTTTTTTCCAATAAGTGCTCGGTATTAGACCATTTTTTTCATTGTTAAATAATTTACCAAAAACTTTTTCCCCTAAGCCAAATTTTTTAGCAGTTTCACTTAATTTATCAACGCCAAGTCTTCTTGCAACTTCATAGAAGTATGTATCACATGACTGTTTCATCGCTTCTCTCATGTTCATATATCCATGACCCTCTTTTTTCCAACAATGATAAGTTTGTCCATATAATTCAAATGGATGATCATGGCCCTTGCAATGAACTGTAAAGTTTGTACTAACAATTTCATTTTCAAGCGCAGATAATGCTACAATTGGTTTAATAGTAGATCCTGGAGAATAATTTCCTGATATAGATTTGTTCACTAGAGGTTTCATAGGATTATTTCTAATTAGTTGCCAATCATCTTGGCTTATCCCGAAAACAAAAGCATTTGGATCAAAAGAAGGTGAAGAGTGCATTGCAATTACATGACCTGTAAAAATGTCCATAGCGCATATTGAGCCCGCCTTATCAACTAACAACTCATTAGTAAGTTTTTGAACCTCCGTATCAACAGTTAATTTAACTGTTTTGCCCTGATCACCCTGTTGGAATGCTAATTGACTAATTCTTCTTCCATATGCATTCACCTCATATCTCTCGATAGAATTACTTCCTATCAAATCTTCTTCAAAAGTCTTTTCTAAACCTATTTTTCCTACTTTTAATCCTTGAACAAATTTTTCTTTAATGATCTCACTGGATAAAATATCATTCTCGTTTGCTTGGCTAACATAACCTAATATATGCGTAAAGTTTTCTTTGTATGGATAATTTCTTGAAATAGAAATAATTGGTTTTACGCCGTTTAAATCATACAAATTATTATTTATTTTAGAAAAATTTTTCCAACTTAAATTATCTGCTACAATAAGAGTCTCCCAAGGTTTAATCTTATTTTTTTTCTTTAAAAGTTTTTGAAACTGTTTATCGGATAATTCTAAAATATTTTTAATTCGGTTCATTGTATATCTAAAATCATCCACTTGTTCAGGAATTAAATGAAGCTGATAAGCCTCGAAATTCCCAGCTATTACATTTCCAAAGTAATCCTTAAAGTCACCTCGTACAGGTGGGAGTTTCCATTCTCTTATTCTATTTTTATCAGAAAGTGTCAGATATTTCTTATTTTCTCTAACTTGCAAAAAAAATAGCCTGCTAACAATGCATCCTAGAATAATTATTTTAGCAGTGGCCAGAATAAACATTCTTCTATTTATTGAACTTAACTTAATTACATTATCGCTTTGATCAATCATTTATAGCCTTTAGATAATAATTCAAAAGCATTGAAGAGGGAATATACAATAAAAAAGTAAAAAAATTATTTATGATATAGAACATAATATTTAAATCATAAGAAAAAAATAGAAACAAAATTGAATAATTTATTGAGTTAATTAAACTTATTACGAATAAAAAATAAAACCAATCTTTTATCAAATGAGGTCTTATTGTTATATTTCTTAGATAAGATGCAAATATACAAACTACTATGTATGAAAAAGAACTTATTCCCAATGGCAGCCCAACAACTGTATCGTTAATTAAACCAGCAATAAAGACTAAAAGATAATCAAATTTATTATATTCTTTAAGAGCAAAATAAAAAATTAATATAAAAGGAAAATTGAAAGAGAAGTAATCTATATTTAAATAATTTAGATCAAATTCATTCAATACAGATATGAACAAAATAATAATTGGTAGCCAAGTATAAATTTTATAAATATAATTTTTCTTTTCAAATTTAATCATTCACTTTTCTGCCTTTTCTTAAAATGCATTCTTTATATTCAGGAGTGCCAACTTTAAAACCTTTTTTAAATGCTGTTTTCTGGCATTTTGAACTATAAATTAGATTTAATCTTAAAAAACTTAATTCTTTTTTATCTATAATATTTTCGCTAATTTCTTTATTTTGAATTTCTACTTTTTTTTGTAACTCATTAATTTCCTCATTCGTTTGACTTAATTGAGATTTTAATAATTGATTTTCAAAAAGAAATTTTTCATTAGTTTCACTTAATATTTTTAATTCCTCATTTAGTATATCTAACTTAATTTTTTCTGGGCTTGATGAAATTCCTAAAATGTTCTCAGTGTCACTTTTGTCTAAGTTTTCAATAGATTTTTCATCTTTTTCAATTTCAGCATACACATATTTTAGTTGTTCAAATTCACTATAAAAATCAATTAAAAATTTATTGTTATTGTTATTTACTCTTCCAACAGGAATGCCACTTTTAAAAAGAGATCCTGTACCAGAGGTATAGGCTATACTTTGATCTTGAATATCTCCAACTAAATTATTTTTGATATATTTTATTTCTGCGGAATCTTTTCCATCTCCAATAATTATTGCTTGAACTTGCCCAGGTGTAATCGACACAGGAACACTAGAATTTAAATCCGATAATAATAAAACTCTTGAAGATTTATAGTTTACATCAATAACTCTTCCTACAAGATAACTTTTATCAAAAATATTAGTGCCTATCTTAATATTATCGTAACTTCCCTTATTAATAATTATTGTTTTCAAAAAAGGACTATCATGATCGACTATGACTTTTGCTAAAATTTTATCAGACGAAAATCTATAATCTTCAATTAAATCTTTTAATTCATTATTCTCACTAATTATAATCTCATTAGATATCTCTTTAGACTTTAAACTTTCTAATTCCTTTAAATTTGATTGATAGTTATTATAAAAAGTAGAGTATTCTATAATTTTCGAATAAGAATTAATTAAAAAATTTTCTGGTATTGATACTATAAATGAGGTTCTAAACACTACTTCATTTATTACAGATCTTAAGTTATTTATTATCTTAAAATTTAAATTAGATAAAAAAATTATAAAAATTGATAAAAAAACCAATGTTAACAAAGAAAATTTTTGTTTTGTGGTTTTTTTTAAAAAAGCAGATCGGATTGCTATTATAAAATCATCTCTGCTTGAGGCCATCTTTTTTTAATACTCAGTCAACATAGTAGAGAAAGTTTGTTCTTGATCTAAAGCTTTTCCAGTTCCTATTGCAACACAAGATAAAGGGTCTTCGGCTATATGTACAGGCAAACCTGTTTCTTTAGAAAATCTTCTATCAATATTTTTGAGTAAAGCTCCACCACCAGTTAACGTTAAGCCCATATCAACTAAATCAGCCGATAACTCAGGTGGAGTTGCCTCCAAAGCATCCTTAATACCATCAACCATTTCTTTTAAAATGTCGTTCAATGCCTCTGCTGTATCTTCCTCGGTAATATTTACTTCTTTTGGAGTTCCTGATCTTAAGTCTCTACCTTTAACAGGATAAGTATTATCATTTGTAGGTATTGCAGTTCCAATTTCTTTTTTTATTTTTTCAGCAGTACTATCTCCAATCATCAGATTATATTCTTTCCTCATATAGTTAACTAACGCTGAATCCATAGCATCGCCGGCTACTCTTAGAGACCTAGAATAAACTAAACCTCCTAATGACATTACAGCTATTTCACTTGTACCACCTCCAATATCAACAACCATTGATCCTGTTGCTTCTGAAATAGGTAGTCCTGCACCGATAGCTGCTGCTATAGGCTCCTCAATTAATTGAACCCTTCTAGCTCCTGCCGCTAAAGCACTATCTTGAATAGCTTTTCTCTCTACCGGAGTAGATCCAGTTGGAACACAAATTAAAATTCTAGGATTAGCAAAAGTACTTCCCTTGTGAACTTTTTTGATAAAATGTTTAATCATTTCCTCAGTTACTATAAAATCTGCAATCACCCCATCTCTAAGAGGCCTGATTGCACTAATATTTCCTGGAGTTCTTCCCAACATAGTTTTTGCTTCATCACCAACGGCTAAAACTTGTTTTTTTCCAGACTGATCAACAATTGCAACTACTGAGGGTTCATTTAAAACAACACCCTGTCCTTTAACAACTACTAAGGTGTTTGCAGTACCTAAATCAATAGCCATATCTTGGCTCCATATTTTTTTAACTCTATCAAATATACCCACTTAAATTCCTCCTTTGACTTTTTGATGTTGAATATTTTGAGATAATGATTTTTTCTCTCTTTTGATTAACATTTTATTTAATGCATTCAAATACGCGTTTGCAGATGCAACCAAAGTATCTGTGTCTGCTGATTGTCCAACTGTAGTCCTATCATTCTCCTCAATTTTTACACTTACTGTTGCTTGAGCATCAGTACCTTCTGTAACAGCATGTACTTGATAAAGAGACAATTTTACATCATGAGGATACAAATCTTTTATACATTTAAAAATTGCATCCACTGGTCCATCACCTGTTTGTGAAGTTTTTTTAATTTCTCCAAAAACATCTAAGGTCATATCTGCTCTCTGTGGTTCTCCGGTCCCGGCGAATACTTTTAAAGTTTTAAGATTTATTGCATTAATCTTATTATCAATTATTAAGCTATCATCTACTAGTGCAACAATATCTTCATCATATATATGTTTTTTCTTATCAGCTAAAATTTTAAATTTACCAAATGCTGCTTGAACAACATCATCAGTAACATCTGCGTAACCTAAATCACTTAATTTATCCTTAAATGCATGTCTCCCTGAATGTTTGCCCATTACTAAAGAAGTCTTTTTAACACCAACACTTTCCGGTGTCATAATTTCGTAAGTTTCTCTGTTTTTTAACATTCCATCTTGGTGAATTCCTGATTCGTGAGCAAACGCATTTTTTCCCACAATCGCCTTATTGAATTGAACAGGAAAGCCAGTTGCATTAGATACAATTTTAGATGCTTTACTTATTAATTCTGTTTTTATGCCAGTCTCATAAGGTAACAAATCGTCTCTAGTCTTTATTGCCATTACAATTTCCTCAAGTGCAGCATTACCTGCTCTTTCTCCAATTCCATTAATCGTGCACTCAATTTGTCTTACACCAGCTGATAGACCGGATAGAGCATTTGCAACTGCTAAACCAAGATCATTATGACAATGAGCAGAAATAATTGCTTTATCAATATTTGGAACATTATTTTTTATTGAAGTAATTGTTTTAGCAAACTCCTCTGGAATGGAATAACCAACTGTATCAGGAATATTTATAGTTTTTGCACCACAATTAATTGCTAGCTCAATTGTTTTATACATAAAATCTAAATTTGTTCTTGTGCCATCTTCGCATGACCACTCCACATCATCTGTAAATTTTCTAGCATAAGTTACGCTTTCTTTTATTGCTCCTAATACTTGTTCATCTGACATGTTAAGTTTATGTTTCATATGAACAGGACTAGTTGAAATAAAAGTATGAATCCTAAATCTTTTTGCAAATTTTAAAGATTCATTGCATGCGTCTATATCTTTTTTTGTTGCTCTTGCTAATCCACAAGGAATTGAATTTTTAACACTTTTGCTTATTGCGCTTACAGCCTCAAAATCACCTGGAGAAGATATAGGAAAACCTGCCTCAATAATATCAATTCCCATTTCATCAAAAACTCTAGAAATCTGAATTTTTTCCTCAACACTCATAGAAGCACCTGGTGATTGCTCACCATCTCTCATAGTTGTATCAAAAATATATACTTTGTCTTTGCTAGCCATTCTCAAAATTTTTATAAACGAAATATACAACCTCTCGTTTATATTGCAAAATAAAACAGATAATTCGCCCCAATTTGGGACTAAAGTTTACTTCTTATCGCTATCTACTAATTTCTTCTTACCAATCCACGGCATCATAGCTCTTAAATTTGCTCCAACTTTTTCAACTGGATGATCTGCTAATTTAGCACGAGTAGCAAGAAAGTTTTTTTGACCATTTTTGCACTCATCCATCCATTCTTTTGTAAACTTTCCGGACTGGATATCTAAAAGAACTTCTTTCATTCTTTTCTTGGTATCTTCTTTATTTATAATTCTAGGACCTGATTGATATTCTCCGTACTCTGCAGTATTTGAAATTGAATAATTCATATTAGCTATTCCACCTTCATAAATAAGATCAACAATTAATTTGACTTCATGAACCGTTTCAAAATATGCCATCTCAGGTTCATATCCTGCTTCTACTAAAGTCTCATAGCCATTTTTTATTAATTCAACTAAGCCTCCACAAAGAACTGTTTGTTCACCAAATAAGTCTGTCTCTACTTCATCTTTAAAAGTTGTTTCAATTATACCTGATCTTCCTCCACCCACTGCTGAGGCATAAGACATTGCTAAATCTCTAGCTTTTCCTGAACCATCTTGATGAACAGCAAATAAACAAGGGACTCCTCCTCCTTTCTCATATTCACTTCTCACTAGATGACCAGGTCCCTTGGGTGCAACCATAAACACATCTAGATCTTTTCTAGCTTTAATCAAATCATAATGGATATTCAAACCATGAGCAAAAGCAATTGATGAACCCTCTTTAACTCTTTGTTCAATATGATTTTTATAAATTGTAGCTTGTAGTTCGTCAGGTGTAAGTATCATTACAACATCTGCCCACTCTGCAGCATCAGATAGATTCATAACTTTCAGACCTTTTGACTCTGCTTTTTTAATACTAGATGAACCATCTCTCAAAGCAACAACAACTTCTTTTACACCACTATCTTTTAAATTAAGAGCATGAGCATGGCCTTGACTTCCATAACCAAAAATCGCGATTTTTTTGTCTTTTATTAAATCAACATTAGTGTCTTTTTCATAAAACATTTTCATTCTAGTTCTCCTTATTAAATTATCTAAAAATTTCAGCACCTCTAGTCATTGCTATAGCTCCTGTTCTTGAGGTACTTGTAAGACCAAGAGGTTTTAATTTTTTACTCATTTTGTCAATCTCTCTTCTTAAAGCAGTAATCTGAATCACAATAGATAATTTAGTTTTATCTAATATTACTGGATTAAAATTTTTACATGCTTTAACACATTTTTCTATTTTTTTTTTATTACCGACAAATTTGAACAATGCCATTTCTTTAAAAATTACTTTTTTGTCTTCTCTTTTAAAATCAGCTACTTTATGTACAGGTACTAATTTTTTTAATTGAAGTTTAATTTGGTCGATAACTTGAGGTGTACCAGTTGTTACAATTGTTATTCTAGAAATATTTTTTGCTTGATCTACCTCCGCTACTGCTAAAGATTCAATATTATAACCCCTCCCTGAAAAAAGCCCCACTACTCTAGCCAAAACTCCTGCTTCGTTATCCACCCAAACAACAAAAATATGAGTGTCTAATTTTCCTTTTTTTGTTGGAATACTGTACGCAGATTTTGGCTTTGCCATTAAACTAATGCCTTTCCTTTTCCTGTAATTTTATTTTGCTCCTTGTCGTTAGGACCTAAAATCATTTGATTATGTGGTTTTCCAGAGGGAATCATTGGAAAGCAATTCTCATTGGGGTCAACTTGACAGTCAAATATTACTGGACCGTCATGATTCAACATTTCTTGGATTTTATCATCTAATTCATGAGGATTTATAGCTTTAATTCCTTTACAGCCATAAGCCTCAGCTAATTTTACAAAATCTGGTAAAGCCTCAGAGTAACTCTCCGAATAATTCTTTTCATGAAGTAATTCCTGCCATTGCCTCACCATTCCCATATATTGGTTATTTAAAACGAAAATTTTAATTGGTAAATTATATTGAACTGCAGTAGACATTTCTTGCATTGTCATTAACACAGAAGCTTCGCCAGCAATATCAATAACAAGTTTATCTGGATGTGCGATTTGTACTCCTACAGCAGCTGGAAGACCATACCCCATAGTTCCAAGCCCACCTGATGTCATCCATCTATTTGGTTTATTAAATTTATAATGTTGTGCGGCCCACATCTGATGTTGACCAACTTCTGTAGTGATGAAGGTGTCTTGATTTTTTGTTAATTCATACAATCTTTTAACTGCATGCTGAGGTTTTATCGTTTTTTCACTATTGATAAATCCTAAAGAATTTTTTGTTCTCCACTTTTGAATTTGTTCCCACCATTTTGATATATTTTGTTTATTAGAGGTCTTCAATCCATTTTGTTTTTTATTTATCTTCTTAATAGTTGTTTTAAGAACTTCATTCACATCACCCACAATAGCTAAATCAACTTTAATAATTTTATTAATTGAAGATGGATCAATATCAATATGAACTTTTTTTGATTTAGGAGAAAACTCGTCTATCTTACCTGTTATTCTATCGTCAAATCTTGCTCCAATATTAATTAGTAAGTCACAATCATGCATAGCGTTATTTGCTTCGTAAGTACCATGCATACCTAACATTCCAATAAATTGATTATCATCCCCGGGAAAAGCTCCCAAACCTTGTAAAGTTGATGTGATGGGAAAACCAATTAACCTAACAAATTCTCTTAACGACTCGCTAGCCTTGGGTCCAGAATTTATAACTCCTCCACCAGTATAAATAACAGGTTTTTTTGCTTTTGAAATTAATTCAATTAATTTATCTATTTCATTATTGGAAAATTTATTATGAGCATTACCATTTAATTTTTTCTCTTTTTTTGGTTTTGAATAACTATTTTTCGCAAATTGAATGTCTTTTGGGATATCAACTAATACTGGTCCTGGTCGTCCCGTTGTGGCAACATGAAATGCTTTATGCAAAATTTTAGATAAATCTTTAATATCTTTTACTAACCAATTATGTTTTGTGCATGGTCTAGTTATTCCAGTGGTATCACATTCTTGAAATGCATCAGTTCCAATTAAATGAGTCGGTACTTGTCCAGAGATACATACTAATGGAACAGAATCCATGTAGGCATCTGTCAATGCAGTCACTACATTTGTTGCGCCCGGACCAGAAGTAACAAGTACCACTCCTGGTTTTCCTGATGATCTTGCGTATCCCTCTGCCGCATGTCCTGCTCCTTGTTCGTGTCTAACCAAAATATGTTTTATTGAAGAATGATTTTTTAATTCATCGTAAATGGGTAAAACTGCCCCTCCGGGATAACCAAAAATAAAATCAACATCTTGATCTTCAAGACATTTGAAAACAATTTCTGCTCCAGTATATATTTTAGACATTTGGCCAATCTAGCTGAAGTTGTGCTGATTGGTCAAGTTTAAGTGCTGAATATTTAAATTTTTTTTAAAAAAATTTTAATTTCATTTGGGTGAATTTTTTTCCAATTTCTCATGTGTCCTCTTGTCCATGTCACTTGCCTTTTGGCGTATTGTCTTGTCTTTATTGATATTTTTTCAATCAATTCCTCTTTGTTTATGAAATTTTTTATGAATTCTTGAATTTCACCAATTCCTATGGCTTTGGAAATGCTTTTGCTTTTAGGAATTTTTAGATTTAAAAATTTTTTTACCTCCAAAACTGCACCTATGTCTATCATTTGCCTTGCTCTATTTTTAATCTTTTCGATCAAAAGCAATCGGGGATAATTTATTATAATTTTATAAAAAGATCCTTTTTCAAAATTAGAATTTGTTTTTTTATACCAATCTTTTAATGATTTTTTTGTAAATATTTTTACCTCATAAGCCCTTATTGATCTTTGAACATCTGTAGGGTTTATATGATTTTCTACGCTTGGGTCAATTTTTAAAAGTTTTTCATAAAATTTTTTTTGACCAATATCTTTTTGTAATTTTCTTATTTGATTTCTAGATTTTAAAGGTATTTTTGGTATTTCAACTAACCCATCGGTTAAAGCTTTAAAATATAAACCTGTACCACCAACTAATATTGGTATTTTTTTTTTGCTCCTAATTTCTTTAATCTTGCTAATTGCAAGCTTAAGCCAATCACCAGTTGAAAAGTTTTTTTTTGAGTCTTGAAATCCGTATAAATGATGTTTTATTCTTTTTAGATTTTTTTTGAAAGGTCTCGCAGTAAGAATCTTCAAATCTTTATATACTTGCATGCTGTCAGCATTAACTATTTCTCCTTTAATTTTTTTCGCTAATTTTAACGCAAATTCAGATTTTCCAGATGCTGTAGGTCCATAAATTAAAATAATTTTGGATTTTAAATCCATCTTTATTTTAATTTAATGCCAATATATCTTCTTTGGTTTTGGCTATTGTAAATAACAAGTAAAATTGTTTTTTGATTGGTACTTAAAACTTGTTTTACAATTTGATTTAATTGATTTGCAGAATTAATTTTTTTCTTTTGCGCTTCAATAATTATACTATTAACCTCTATTGAGTTAAGTAAAGGGCTATCCTCAGAGATTTTGGTGATTACAAGTCCTTTTGTTTGATTTGGAAGATTTCTTTGTTTTATATCTTCATTATTTAATTTTCGTACAGTTATCTTTAAATCATCAATTGTATTCTCTTTTGGCACAGATTTTTCTGAAACTTTAAAATCTTCTGATGTCTCTAATCTACCTAATATAATTTTTTTTGTTATTTCTTTTTTATTTCTCCAAATTTTAACATCAACTTTTTTTCCAACTTCTGTTCTTGCAACTATCATTGGTAGTTCTTTCATTTCTTTAATTTTTTCTCCATTAAATTCTAAAATGATATCTCCTGCTTTTACCCCTGCCTTGTCCGACGGACTATCATCAGCTACACTTGCAACCAATGCGCCCCTTGGTTCATCTAACTTCTCTACTTCAGCAATTTCTTTTGTAACATCTTGTATTCTAACACCTAGCCAACCTCTTTTTGTCTCTCCAAATTCTATCAACTGATCAATCACAATTTTTGCACTATTAGATGGTATTGAGAAACCTATTCCAATAGAACCACTTCTACCAAGTATTGCTGTGTTAATCCCAATGACATCTCCATTCATGTCAAATAAAGGTCCGCCAGAATTACCAGAATTGATAGAGGCATCTGTTTGAATGTAATCTTCATATCTAGAAAGACCGATGGATCTGTTTCTTGCTGATATGATTCCTGATGTAACAGTTCCACCCAATCCAAAAGGATTTCCAATTGCAATAACCCAATCTCCAATTCTTGCTTTATCAGAGTCTCCAAATTTAACTGGAATAAAATTTTCTTCAGTATCTAATTGTAAAACTGCAATATCTGATAAAGGATCTGCTCCTATAACTTTAGCCTCGTACTCCTGATCTCCGTTAACTCTTACAATTATATCTTCGGCATCTTGTATTACATGATTATTTGTTACAACAATACCTTTTGCATCAATTATAAAACCTGAGCCCAAAGCTGCTGATTGCCTTTCTTGAGGTGTTCCAAATTCTTTAAACATGTCACCAAACGGAGAACCTGGTGGAAATTCAAAACCAGGAAATGGGTTACTTTTAGTAATAACAGTCTGTGTTGTTGATATGTTTACTACTGATGGCATTAATCTTTCAGCAAGATCAGCAAAGGAAGATGGTGCTGTTTTTGATATAGAAGTTATTGAAAAACTTAATGCAAAAATGATTGATAAAAAAATAATTCTGACGGTTTTCATACTAGTTTTTAACATAATAAATTATCACAAAACCCAAAATTGCAAAAAAAAGTCCACCAATTCTTAATTGACTACTTTTTAAATACTCTAATTTTTTTAGCATATTTTTCATTTTTGATGGAAATATGGCATATAGGATCCCTTCAATAAAAAGGAATAGACCAAAAGCTATGATCAATTCTCTCATGATTAAATATTATTGGGATTTAGCTTCTATATTTCCAAAAAATTTAAAGAATTCACTATCGGGTGACAAAATCAAAGAAGTGTCTCCTCCAATCAAAGCATTTTCATAAGCCTGCATTGCTCTATAAAATGCAAAAAAATCTGGATCTCTTCCAAATGCTTCAGCGAAAATTTTATTTCGTTGACCATCGCCTTCACCTTTCATAATTTCAGATTTTTTTTGCGCGTCAGCTAAGATAACTGTTACCTCTTTATCTGCTGTAGATGTTATCGTCACTGCCATTTCCGCACCTTTAGCTCTAAATTCTTTCGCTTCTCTCTCCCTTTCAGTTTGCATTCTTCTATAAATAGCGTCACTGTTTGCTTGAGGTAAATCTGCTCTTTTTATTCTTACATCAACAATTTCAATTCCAAAATTTTTAGCCTCAAAATTGACCCCCTCTTGAATTAAAGCCATTTGTTTAGTTCTATCTTTTGACAATAATGTTTGAAGTTCTTGTTGACCTAGTACATTTCTTATTCTTGAGTTAATAATTGTTGATAACCTTGATCTTGCAACTCTTTCATTTCCAACAGAAATATAAAACTTTAATGGATCAACAATTTTGAATCTTGCAAAAGCATCTACTATTAATCTTTTCTGATCAGATGCAATTACCTCCTCTGGGGGTGTATCTAAATTTAGTATCCTTTTATCCAAATAAACAACATTTTGAATAAATGGAATTTTAAAATTCAACCCAGGTTCAATTATTATTCTTTTTGGATCACCAAATTGAAGAACAATTGCTTGATTGACTTCTTTAATTATAAAAACTGAGAAGTAAATTACAGCTGCTAAAATTGCTATAGCTGAAAATAATATTTTTTGTTTCATTTAGTTAACTGCTTTCTTTTTATTAAGTTCTGGTAATGGTAAATAAGGAACTACACCTGAACCTGCATTTTTTTCAATTATTACTTTTTCAATATCAGCTAAAACTTTTTCCATAGTTTCTAGATACATTCTTTCTTGAGTAACTTGTTTAGCCTTTGCATACTCATCATAAATAGAGACAAATCTACTTGCCTCACCCTCGGCTTTTGCTACAACTTCTTTTTTATACGCTTCAGCAGCTTGTAAAATTTTTTGTGCCTCACCTCTTGCTCTTGGAATCACATCATTCGCATAAGCCTCAGCTTCATTCTTAGATCTTTCCATGTCAGCTCTGGCAGCTTGCACATCTCTAAACGCATCAATAACTTGATCTGGTGGGTCAGCTTTTTGAGTTTGGACTTGTGTTATTTGAATACCACTTTGATACTCGTCTAATATCGATTGAATGATCTCTTGAGTTTCTAATTCTATTTTAGCCCTGCCTTCTGTTAATATGGGCTGAATATCACTTTTAGCTATTACTTCTCTCATCGCTGTTTCTGCTGCAGCTTTAACAGTGCCTTCAGGATCTTGTATTTCAAACAGAAACTTACCAGCATCTTTAATTACCCAGAATACAGAAAAGTCTATATTTACAATATTTTCATCGCCAGTTAACATTAAACTTTCTTGTGGTACATCTGCAACTCCGCCACCAGTTGAAAATCCACTGTCTCTTTCTGATCTAAAACCTATATCCATTCTATTAACTTTTGTAACTTTTGGTGTCTGTACCGACTCTACTGGAAATGGAATATGATAATTTAGCCCGGGTTGAGTAGTTTTTACAAATTTACCAAATCTTAAAACTACTCCTTGTTCATCAGGTAAAACTCGATATAGACCGCTCGCTAACCAAATAAAGCCCAAAATCATTAAGATCAAAATAGTTTGTTTACCACCTGAGGAACTTCGGCCAGGTAAAAACTTTTTAATTTTGTCTTGAAACTCTCTAATAATTTTTTCTATATCTGGTGGAGTTGGTCCTCTGCCCGAACCATTACTACCCCCTCCTGGAGGGGTTCCCCAAGGGCTGCCTCCACTTTGCTTGAAATCATCTGACATATGGCAATCTATATAATGTCTTTATTTTGAAAAACAAGTTAAGATCTAGTTATGCCAAAGGAAAAACCAGAATTTAGTGACGCAATGAAGGCTCGTATGAGGAGTAATCCTCCTGTGAAAAACCCAATTCAAGGTACAAAATTTACTATTGCAATTTCTAGTGCAAAAGGAGGTGTTGGAAAATCTACTTTCGCAACTAACCTTGCTTTGGCGTTAAAAAAAGTTGGATGTAAAGTTGGTCTACTTGATGCTGATATTTACGGACCATCCATACCTAAAATGCTAAATATTGAGGAAAAACCTAAAAGTGATGGTCAAAAATTAGAGCCAATAATTAAGTATGACATTCAATGTATGTCTATAGGCTTTTTGACAGACCAACAAACACCTATGATTTGGCGTGGTCCTATGGTTACAAGTGCTATAAGGACTTTTACCCAAAAAGTTAATTGGCAAAATTTAGATTTTATAATTGTAGACATGCCTCCAGGAACAGGGGACACTCAACTAACATTTTCTCAAGAAATAAAAATGGATGGTGCAATAATTGTTTCAACTCCACAAGAAATTGCACTAATCGATGTAAAAAGAGGTATTAAAATGTTTGATAAGCTTGGAGTGAAAATTATAGGCCTAATAGATAATATGAGTTTTTTTATCGGTGATGATGGGAAGAAATACAAAATTTTTGGAGAGGGAGGCGTTAAAAGAACAGCAGAGGAATTTCAAAAAGAATTTTTAGGTGAAATACCAATTAGTCCAGAAGTTGGGGAAAGTGGAGATAACGGAAAACCTATAGTTGAGGCATTTCCAAATCATGAAATTTCAAAAATATATTTAAAGTTTGCTAATAAAATTAGATCATCTTATCTTTAATATTAAAAGCATGCATTAGTTCATTCCATTCTCTTTTCGATAATCCCGATTTGTCAATATCAATATTTTCACCTTTAATAAGTTTTTTAATTATATCTTTTCCTTTTGCAGAAACCTCAGTGCCACCAACTCTATAATCCATAAAAGCTTCATAAGTAATCGGAACCCATCTTTTTAATGTATCTAACATAATATCCGCATAAACTCTTATTTCATATTGAGCATGACTATCAGCTCTTAATCTCAAAAAATTCATTAAATTTAATAGATCAGTTTTCCAATACCATTGAGTATAAGTGTTTAAAGTAAGATTCATTCTTGCAAGTTCTCTAGCTAAACCTTTTTTATTTTCATCAATAGTTGAGCTATCATATCTCTCGTTCAACATAGTTTCGTAATTGTTATAAGTTCGCTCTGCATCACTTTTTAAAATTTTTAAAACTTCATTGGCTTGATCGCCCTCGAGAACATCACCTCGCCCTTGTCTATTACTTTTAGACTGTGCTGCTAAATTTTCTTTAGATGGTAAATAAAATTCTTTGTCTAAAATTGAGTACCTTGCGGAATACTCATTTACGTTTGCAGTTCTATGTCTAATCCACTGACGTGCAATAAATATAGGAAGTTTTACATGATATTTTATCTCACACATTTCAAAAGGCGTACTATGCCAATGTCTCATTAAATATTTTATTAAACCGCTATCAGTTGAAACTTGCTTTGTGCCTTTTCCATATGAAACTCTAGCTGATTGAACAATCGATGTATCGTCACCCATATAATCTATAACTCTAACGAATCCATGGTCAAGAGCAGGGAGAGCTTCGTAAAGAATTTTTTCAAGCTCAGGAGAGGTTACTCTTTTTGTTTGATTTTGCTGAGATTGTTGATCCTTAATCTCTTTATTTTGTTCATTTGTAAGTTTCATGATTTTTGTTGAATCTCTTAAGATTGCTTTTATATTAATAGTGTTGGCTTGCCAACTACGACGATAAACGAATTTCGTAATAACCATTGCGGACGTGGGGGCAGTACCCACCACCTCCACCATTACAACTTATGGGGGTGAACCAGATTCGACGGATGTCTAAAAGCTATTCTTTCGTTCGGAATTGTTCCTCCGTAAAGGGCTAATTTATAATTGCTAACGAAAGTTATGCACTTGCTGCCTAATTAACATTGTTAATTAAGTAGTCGGGGTCTGGGGCACCTGGCAACAGAACGCCCCGTTTCATTTGTTAATATCGTAAAAAATTTTTGATTTAGTTATGGTGAATTTAATTAAAAAATCAATCACTATACATTTCAAATCCAAGCTCGGACATTTTCTTTATAACTTTAGATTTATCCCATTTTGATTTAAAAGATGACTCATCGAAATGAGCAGGATTAATTGAGTTTTCCCAAACAACTACTCTTTTATTAGCAAAAATAAAACATTCTAAAAATTTTTTTTTGTAATATTTTTCTGCAGCTTTGGCACATTTTCTGGCTGCTTGAGACTTTGGAGTTTCTTGACAATTACCTTCACCACAATACCAATATGTTGACCATATAGCTTTACCATCTTCTGCTACGATCCAAAAATACGAAGGAGATGATCCTGATGGAGGCGATATGTATTCCATAAAAACCTCAATATCAATATTGTGAAGCTTAAGATCCCCTCTTCCAACATATTTATCAGCATATGCTGCGGAGTGAAATAAAAATAAAATTATTAATATAACTTTTTTCATAAAATAGATTAACATAATCAAATGTTTTTTTCAATTTTTCATAAAATATTTTTCAACTTAAAAATGTATGATGTGAATTTCATTCTAAAATCTTTTTTTTAGCCTTATTGAATTCTTCTTCAGTTAGTACACCTTCTTTATACAATGATTTTAATTGCTCAAGTTGATTTAAAACTTCGTTACTTTGAACCTTATAAGAATTAATATTAGCAAATTTTAACTTGTGTCTTTTCTTTGCATTAACTATTGTTTCAAAATTCATATGTCTTAATGAACTTATTTCTATAAATTTACTCATAATTTTTTTGTGTTCAGTATGATTATCAATATTATTTGGGTGATATTCACTTGTTTCTTGACCTTTAGAATTGTTTTCAGGACCATCTAAACTTTGAGGATTATCGATATATAATGCTGAATACCAATAATTACTAACTAGTCTTGAAAAATACATATGATGACTTTGCAGCATAATCTTTGGCAATTTAATATTATTTTCTTTTACGTAACGTCTAATCTCATTTCGATAAACATATAAATCTGGATCATCTGGTGAAAAAAGTATCTCGATTGGATCAATATGATTAATTACTAAACAATTATGACTATTACCTTTGGTGAATGTTTTTACCAAAGTATATTCTGGACGTTCATAGCATCCATCATATTTGTTCTTATAAAATATCTCTACAATTGCCATGTCAATATCTGATTGATATCCTGCACTCATATTTGATACTCCAAATTCTCTTAGTGCTATTAATTCATTGTTTTCAATTAGAGCTAGAGTTACTGACTCGAGTTTTATTATTCCAAAAAACCAAATGTCTCTATCAATAATTTCCCATACTCCTGGCTCAAGTTGAAAAGAAACCTTTTTAGAAAATCTAAATTCATTCTCAATTTTTTGCCCAATTTTAAAATTTTTTGCTAAAGATATGGTGTTCCATAAAACAGTAAATATTAAGAAAATTATTAACTTTTTCATAATGAAAGGTTATCAAATCCTATTCTCTGTTTCGAGTAGATTTTAACTCAAAATTAAATTTAGATTTATCAAATTTTATGAATGAAAATTATTTAAATTTAAGGAGTGTTCAATCTAGATAAACTATGAGTGGCTATTTAACTATTTTAATAAAATTTATTTATTAATTATAATTTCTGCCTGTGCAGCAGCCAATCTTGCAATTGGAACTCTATATGGGGAACAAGATACATAATGAAGACCAGCCATCGAGCAGAAATGAATACTCTTTGGGTCGCCCCCGTGCTCACCACAAATTCCTAATTTAATCTTTTTATTTTGTTTCTTGCCCTTGGTAACAGCTATTTCAATTAAATCTTTAACTCCCTCGTCAATAGAAATGAAAGGATCTACAGAAAAGATTTTGTTGTCAATATAATCATTTAAAAATTTTCCACTGTCATCACGACTTATGCCAAAAGTGGTTTGAGTTAAATCATTTGTTCCAAAACTAAAAAATTCAGCATGCTTGGCAATATCTTTAGCTTTAATTGCAGCCCTAGGTAATTCGATCATTGTACCTACTAAAAATTTAATTTTAGTTTTATTTTCAATCTGTACCTGTTTGGCGGTGTTAATTACTAAGTTTTTCATAATCTTTATTTCTGCCTCAGTTGAAACAAGTGGTATCATAATTTCAACAAATGCAGATTTCTGTTTATTTTTTTTTAGATCAACTAAAGCTTCAAAAATTGCTCTACATTGCATTTCATAAATTTCTGGATAAGAAATGCCTAATCTACAACCTCTATGTCCGAGCATTGGGTTTTGCTCATGAAGTTCATCAATTCTAGATATTACTTCACTCCTATCAGTGCCAAAAAAATTAACAATTTCAGAGATCTCTTTATCTGATTTAGGTAAAAATTCATGTAATGGTGGGTCTAATAGTCTTACTGTAACAGGAAGACCATGCATAATTTTAAAAATTTCTTTAAAATCATCTTTTTGGTGAGGTAATAGTTTTTTTAATGCTTTAGCTCGATCCTCAGGTGTTTTTGATAAAATCATTTCCCTTACTGATAAAATTCTTTCTTCATCAAAAAACATATGCTCTGTTCTACAAAGTCCTATTCCCTCTGCACCAAATTCTCTTGCAGTTTTAGTATCAAAAGGTGTTTCAGAATTTGTTCTAACTTTCAATTTTCTTACTTTGTCTGCCCAAGACATTAATTTAGAGAAATCCCCTGAAATTTCTGGTTTAACAGTTGGAACTTTTCCTAAAATTATTCTACCAGTTGATCCATCAATTGTTATTATTTCTCCTTCTTTGACTGTAATAGAAGATGTTTTAAAAGTTTTTTTTTCGTAATTTATATCAATTTCACTTGAGCCAGAAACACAAGGTCTTCCCATTCCTCTAGCTACTACTGCAGCATGACTAGTCATACCACCTCTGGATGTTAAAATTCCTTTTGCAGCATGCATGCCTTGAATATCTTCTGGAGATGTTTCTACCCTAACCAAGATGGTATCTTGCATCATGTTATTCAATCTCTCAGCTTCTTCAGATGAAAAAACTACTTTACCACTTGCTGCTCCAGGAGAAGCTGGTAAGCCGTTAGCAATAACTTCTATCATGCTTTTTTCATCCAATGTTGGGTGTAATAATGTATCTAGTGAATTTGGATCAACACGTAATATGGCTTCATTTTGAGAAATTAATTTCTCCTTAACCATGTCTACTGCTATCTTTAAAGCTGATTTTGAAGTTCTTTTTCCAGATCTAGTTTGCAAAATCCAAAGTTTATTATTCTCAACTGTAAATTCTACATCTTGCATGTCTTTATAATGTTTTTCTAATTTTTTTAAAATTTTATATAACTCTTTGTAAACTTTTGGCATAGACTCTTCCATTGATGGCTCTTTTACTTTGGCTTCTTGTTTTGCTTTTTTAGTTATATATTGTGGTGTTCTTGTACCTGCCACAACATCTTCGCCTTGTGCATTAATTAGATATTCACCATAAATATTATTTGATCCATCTGATGGATTTCTTGTAAAAACAACGCCTGTGGCACAATCATTTCCCATATTTCCAAACACCATTGACTGTACATTAACTGCGGTACCCCAATTAGAGGGTATCTGATTTAATTTTCTATAAACTTTTGCTCTATTACTTTCCCAAGATAAAAATACAGCACTTATTGCTCCAAGTAATTGTTGATTTACATCTTGAGGAAATTCTTTTTTTGTTTTTTCTTTAATTACATTTTTAAAATCTATAATTAAGCCGTCCCAATCTCTCTCATCTAAATCAGTATCTAGCAAAACTCCTTTGGTTAACTTAAAATTTTCTATTAATTCCTCAAAGTAGTGACTTTCGATACCTAAAACAACACTAGCGTACATTTGTATAAATCTTCTATAGCTGTCTTTTGCAAATCTACCATTTGAAGTTTTTTTGGATAAAGCAATAACTGTTTTATCATTTAGACCAAGATTAAGAATTGTATCCATCATTCCTGGCATAGAAACTCGAGCACCAGATCTTACAGATAACAATAAAGGATTTTTTAGATCCCCAAATTTTTTTTTTACTCCTTTTTCTATGATTTTTAATTCGGATTTTATCTGAGAAATTATTTGAGAATTAATTTTTTTATTGTTTTTATAAAATAATTCACAAACATTCGTAGAAATAGTAAATCCTGGGGGAACGGGTAAGCCCATTTTTCCCATTTCAGATAAATTTGCTCCCTTGCCACCTAAGATGTTTTTAGGAAATTTAATTTTTTTGAATTTTTTTGAATTAAAATTAAATATTAATTTATTCATTGATGTCTTTAATTAATTCAAAATCTATAAATTGTTTATAAGTTTTACAAAAGAAATTAATAAGTTCCAATCTATTTTTTTTAACTGTATCATTTTCATCATTTACTTTTACATTATCAAAAAAGGCTGTAATTTCTCTTTTCGAAGTTGAAAGTAATAATAAAGTTTCATCAAAATTTTGATTTTTTGTAATCCCAGTAAAATATTTTTTTATCTCATTTATTTTTTTATAAAGATCTTTTTCAAATTCATTTTGAAAAATTCCAGGATCAGTTGTATTAGATAAATCTTTATTTATATCCTGAATTTCTGCATTTAAAATATTTGAAGCTCTTTTATAAGAGATTATTATATCTTCACCAATTTGTTTATCTATAATTTTATTTAAACTTTTAGTTTTTTCATAAAGTAAAGAAATTTTGTTAGGATTAAAAGAATTTGCTGCTGCATTAATGATATCGTGTCTTATATTTTTTTCTTTTGAATAATATCTGTATCTCTCCTTTAGAAAATTTATTATGTCTTTGTGGAATATTTTGTTACTAAAATTAAAACCTTGATCTAAATAAATATTTGATGAATAAGAAATTAAGTCAGTGATTTTCAAATCTTTTTTGTTTTCAATGATGATCCTTATTATTGCAAGAGCAATTCTTCTTAGAGCATAGGGGTCTTTTGAACTAGATGGTTTTTCATCAACACCAAAGAAACCTACTAAAGTATCAATCTTATCTGATAATGAAAGGGTAACGCTATAAGGTTTTTTAGGTACAGAGGACTCTAAACCAACGGGCAAATATTGATCCTTGATTGACTCAACTATATCTTTGTCAAATCCTTGTACTTGAGATAAATAACTTCCCATAACACCCTGTAGTTCAGGAAATTCTCTAACACTCTCAGAAACTAAATCTGTTTTACAAATTGATGCTGAGAGTTCTACCTTTTCTTTACTAATCAATAGTTCATCAGAGATTAATGCAGCAAGTTTTCTCATTCTTTGAACCTTATCAAAATAAGTTCCCAGCCCTTTAAAGAAATTCATATGTTTTAACTCAGAAACTTTTTTAACTAAATTTTGTGATTTATCTTTATTCCAAAAAAACTCAGCATCATTTAATCTGGCTTCCACTACTCTTTCATTGCCACCTTTAATTATTCCTCTTTGATCCTTTTTATTTGTAACTACAAGAAATTCATTAGTGATTTCATCTTTTTTATTAAACAAAGGAAAATATTTTTGATGAGATTGCATTGTTAAAATCAAAATTTCTTTTGGAATAGACAAAAATCTTTTATCGAAAGAACATTCTAGTACACTTGGCTGATCTACAAGATTTGTAACTTCATCTATTAATTTATCATTATTTATAATTTTTAAATTTTTTTTCTTTAAAATTTTTTCAATCTCTTTTTCTATTTTATCCTTTCTTTTTTTGTGGTCTAAAATTACCCCACTTTTCTCAAAAAATAATTTGTAGGAATTATAGTCATTAAATTTTTTTTTCTTTTCTTCTAAATCTTTATCTAAATAGGTCAGATCAGACGAATTAAGGTGAAAGAATGAAAAATTAACAATTTTTTTATCAAATACACATAAAATTGATTTAAGAGGCCTACCCCAGTTAAGATCAAAATTTCCCCATTTCATTGATTTTTTCCATTTAAAATCACCAATTATTTTTGGTAAATTATCTTTTAAAACATCAATTGTTTTAATTTTTTTTTCTCTAGTTTTAAAAAAGTAAAACTCACCTCTATCAGTTTTTTTTTTGTATATATCTTTTTTGGTTATTTTTTGCGATTTTAGAAAACCTTGAATTGCTTGAGTTGGTGAAGAAATATTTGGACCTTTAATTTCCTCAGATTTTGTAGTTATCTCTTTGTCTACACCCTCAAAAACAATTATTAATCTGTTTGGTGAGGATATAGAAAAACCTTTTCTTGATTTAATTAAATTTTTTTTTAATATTTTATTAATATCTTCTAATAATCCTTTTCTCAAATTTTTTTGAAGAGTGACGGGAATTTCTTCACTAAATAATTCTAAAAAAAATTGTGACATACAAATTAAATTTTTTGCGTCTTCATCCAAGCTTCAGCTACAGATTTTACCATATTCCTTATTCTACTTATATATTCAGCTCTTTCTGCAACACTAATTACTCCCCTCGCATCTAAAATATTAAAAACATGGCTCGCTTTTAAACATTGGTCATAGGCTGGTAAAGAAATATTATTTCCAATTAATGATGCCACCTCAGCCTCGTACATTTCGAAAATTTTAAAAAGATTACTTTGATTAGCATATTCAAAATTATATTTTGAAAATTCTTTTTCTGACTGATGAAAAACATCCCTATATTTAATACCATCATTATTCCAGTCTAACTCATAGACATTTTGCTTTTGTTGAGTAAACATACAAATTCTCTCTAAACCGTAAGTGATTTCAACAGATACTGGTTTGCATTCGAAACCAGCCATTTGTTGAAAATAAGTGAATTGAGTAATTTCCATACCATCACACCAAACTTCCCAACCTAAACCTGCAGCTCCTAAAGTAGGACTTTCCCAGTCATCTTCGACAAATCTGATATCATGATTTTTATGATCAATACCTATTGTTGAAAGACTATTCAAATAAAGTTTTTTTATATTAGTTGGTGAAGGTTTTATAATGACTTGAAACTGATAATAATGTTGAAGTCTATTTGGATTATCACCGTATCTACCATCTGTTGGTCTTCTTGAAGGTTGTACATATGCAGCCTTCCATGGCTTGGGTCCAAGAGATCTTAAAGTAGTTGCAGGATGAAAAGTTCCAGCGCCAACTTCCATGTCGTACGGTTGTAAAATTATGCAACCTTGTTTGCTCCAAAATTTTTGTAAATTAAAAATAGTATCTTGAAAAGTTTGAAACTTAATTTTTTTTTTGCTTTTTTTAGAGACCATACCTTTGCCAAATAGATTTTTCATCTAACATATTTGCAAGTTGCTCAACATGATCACTTGAAGATGATAATTTTTTACTCAACCATCCTTTTGATTTTTCAAATTTTTTGATGATTACATCTTTACCAAATTTTTCCTTAATTACTTGATTTGCATCTCCAATTTCATCAATCAAACCTAAATCTTTTGCTTTATTACCAGACCAAAACTCTCCAGAAAATAATTCTATCTCTCCTTTTTTTAATTTTGAACCTCTGCTATTTTCTACTACATCAATAAAATTTTTATGGAGATCTAATTGTATATTTTTGAGTCTTTCAATATCCTCCTTTTTTTCCTCCAGAAAAGGATCAAGTGTACTTTTATTTTTGCCTGCAGTGTGGACTCTTCTTTCTACTCCAATCTTTTTAATCAACTCTGTGAAGCCGAATGAAGAATAAATTACACCTATTGAACCAATTATCGAACTTGAATTCGCATATATTTCATCACCTGCACAAGCTATTAAATATCCTCCAGATGCTGCAACGTCCTCAGCAAAAACTATAACCTTCTTCTTATTTTTTTTTGCCTGCTGTCTTATAAAACTATAAATAAGATGTGACTGCACTGGGGACCCTCCAGGAGAATTAATTGTAATTGCAACACATGGCGCTTTTTTTACAGAAAAAGCTTTTAAAATAATCTCCTCTTGACCTGAAAAATCTATACCTTGCCTGAATTTTCCAACATTTCCTATAACACCACTCAATTTAATATGTGGAACAATTTTTTTCTTTTTAAAAAAGGATAACATTTTTAATCTTTATAGAATTTTTTTATGAATATAAAGACACCTTATAATTGAAGATTCAGGTGCGTCAATTGATAAGTATCAAATGAAAGTTATTATACTAATTTGCTCAATAAATGGGAACTGTAGTTCAATTAAAAAATCAAATAAATAATTCTTACTTTCAACTTAAGAATTCTGTTGAAGACAAACTGATTTTAGTTGAAGAAAAAATAAAATCTAAGTTAGTAAGTAATGTTGAATTAGTCCAAAAAATGACTGATTACCACCTTGATACTGGAGGCAAAAGACTAAGAGCTCTTTTAACTCTAGGTTCTGCAAAAATGTGTGGTTACATTAAAGGTAGTAGAGATATTAATTTAGCAGCTTGTGTAGAGTTAATACATGCTGCAACTTTAATGCATGATGATGTAATTGATAATGGCTCAGTAAGAAGAGGTAAAAAAACTTTAAACAAAGTTTGGGATAATCACTCATCTGTTTTGGTTGGCGATTATTTACTCAGTAGATGTTTTGAAATGATGGTAGAGGATGGAAATATAGAAGTTTTAAAATTATTATCTTCCACATCGTCAAAAATTGCCCAAGGAGAAATCTTACAGGTTCAACATAAAGGTGAGGTTGATATGTTAGAGGAAACTTACTTAAAGATTATATCAGCAAAGACAGCAGAATTATTTGCAGCGGCTACAAAAGTTGGCGCTATATTATCTGAAATGAAAAACAAAGAAAAAGAAGCTTTAGAATTTTATGGAAAAAATTTAGGTTTAACATTTCAAATTGCAGACGATACTCTTGATTACAATTCAGAATTAAAATTATTTGGAAAAAAAATTGGTCAGGATTTTTATGAGGGGAAAATTACCCTCCCAATAATTTTATTATTTCAAAAAGCAGATTCTAAAGAAAGAGAATCTTTAAAAGAAATATTTCTTAAAAACGAGAGAGATGAGAATGATTTCAAATCCATTTTATCATTAATCAAAAAATATGAAATCATTAAAGCTTGTTACCAAAAAGCACAACACTATATCAATTTAGCATCAAATTCATTGTCAGTATTTAAAGATTGTGAAGAAAAAAATATTTTAGAGAATTTAACTTCATTTAGTTTGTCTAGAAATTTCTAAGGACTAAGTAGACTTTTAGTCCATTCATTATTTTTATTTAAAGTATATTTTAATCTTTCATGTATTCTGTTGTCTCCATCTAACCAAAACTCAATACTGGATGGTTTTAAATTAAATCCAGACCAATGACTAGGTCTTGGTACTTTATCTTGATTATTATATTTTTTTCTAAACGCCTCCAATGAGTCTAAAAGTTCATTTCTATTTTTAAGAACACTACTTTGTTTAGAGGCCCAAGCGCCAATTCTACTTTCATATCCACGAGAATTATAATACTTATCAGCTGTATCATCACTAACTTGTGATAAAACTCCTACGATTCTTATTTGTCTCAAAAGACTTTTCCAATGAAAACACATTGTAGCATTTGGATTGTCTTTAATCTGATTACCTTTTTGACTATTCAAATTAGTGTAAAAAACAAAACCTGCTTTATCAAAACCTTTAAGTAACACCATCCTAACTGATGGGATGCCGTCTTTACTAGCTGTTCCTAAGGCCAAAGCATTAGGATCATTTATTTCATTCTTTTTAGCCTCATCAAACCATCTTCCAAATAATTCAAATGGATCATCTAAATCTAAAAAGCATTTATTAAGCCCTAATGAGTTTTTTTCATTCATAATTTAAACAAAATAATCTATACAATATAAATAATGTCATTTAATACTTTTGGAAAGGTTTTTCGTTTCACTACATGGGGAGAGTCACATGGACCCGCAATTGGCTGTATAATAGACGGTTGTCCACCCCTAATTAACTTAAAAGAGCAAGATATTCAAAAAGAATTAGACAAGAGAAAACCAGGTCAATCTAAGTTTACTACTCAAAGAAAAGAAAGTGATAAAGTTCAAATTTTATCCGGTGTCTTTGAGGGTAAAACCACGGGCACACCAATTTCACTTATAATCTACAACGAGGACATGCGATCAAAGGATTACAACGATATTAAAGATAAGTTTAGACCAGGACATGCAGATTATACGTACTTTAAAAAATATGGAATTAGAGATTACAGAGGTGGAGGAAGATCTTCTGCTAGAGAGACAGCAGCAAGAGTTGCAGCTGGGGCTGTAGCTAAAAAAGTTTTAGAAAAAAAGTTAGGAAAAAAATTTAAAATTTCTGGAGCAGTTACACAAATTGGAATTCTTGGGTGTGATATTTCTAAATGGGATGAAAAAATAATATATAGAAATCCTCTTTTTTGCCCAGATAAGTCTATGATTAAAATTTGGGAAAAATATTTACTAAGTATTAGAAAAGCTGGGACATCATGTGGTGCTGTTATTGAAGTAAGAGCAAATGGTATACCTCCAGGTTTAGGTGCACCTATATATTCAAAATTAGATTCAGATATTGCTTCAGCTATGATGAGTATAAATGCGGTAAAGGGTGTAAATATTGGCTCTGGAATGAATTCTGCTCAATTGTCTGGTGAGGAAAATTCTGATGAAATATCCAATAACAAAAAGAACCTTAAGTTTGGTTCAAATAATGCAGGTGGAATTCTTGGGGGTATTTCCTCAGGTCAAGAGATAATTGTTTCTTTTGCGGTTAAACCTACATCATCAATTTTAAAAAAAAGAAAAACAATTAATAAATTTGGTAAAAATACAACTATATCTGTTAAAGGTAGACATGATCCCTGTGTAGGTATCAGAGCCGTGCCAATAGGTGAAGCTATGCTTTCTTGTGTATTATTAGATCATTATTTAATGAATAAAGCACAGTGTAGCTAGATTATTTTTTTTGTTTTTGCAAAATTATATTTGAATTTAGAACATCTAATACTTTTTCTTCTATAGAAACACTATCTAAATTAGCAAATTTATACATATTATCAGGGGTGTTTTGATCAATAAAAATATCTGGCAATGTCATTGATCTAAACTTTAGATTTGAGTCCATCAAACCTTTTTTAGTTAGGAAATCAACTACGTGTGAACCGAAACCTCCTATAGATCCTTCCTCAATAGTTATAATAGCTTCATGAGTTGTGGCTAGTTGCCAAATTAAATTTTCATCTAAAGGTTTAGCAAATCTAGCATCCACTACAGTAATATTAATACCCTTTTTACCTAAATTTTCTGCTGCTTTTAAAGTTTCATAAAGTCTAGCACCAAAGTTTAGGATAGCTAATTTATTTCCTTCTTTAATAACTCTCGATTTTCCAATTTCTATTTTTTCCTCAATCGAAGGTAAAAGAGTTCCTACACCAGTTCCTCTGGGATATCTAAATGCACAGGGCTTGTCATTAATTTCTGTAGAGGTATTAATCATTCTAACTAATTCAGCTTCATCACTTGCTGCCATGACAACAAAATTTGGTAAAGTTGATAAATAAGTAATATCAAAACTTCCAGCATGAGTGGAGCCATCAGCTCCAACTAAGCCTGCTCTATCAATTGCGAATCTTACTGGTAAACTTTGAATGGCTACGTCATGAACCACTTGATCATAAGCTCTTTGAAGAAATGTTGAATAAATTGCTGCGTAAGGTTTATAATTTTCAGTTGCTAGTCCAGCTGCGAAGGTAACTGCATGTTGTTCAGCAATTCCAACATCAAAAGTTCTGTCTGGAAATTCTTTACGAAAAATATCGAGTCCGGTTCCATCTGGCATTGCGGCTGTAATAGCAACAATTTTAGTATCTTTTTTAGCATGTTGTATCAATGTATTAGCAAATACTTTTGTATAAGAAGGTATTTTTGCGGAACTTTTAACCTGTTCTCCAGTTTTAACATTAAACTTCGAGACACCATGATAATTATCTTTTGCTTCCTCAGCAAAAGAGTACCCTTTTCCTTTTTTTGTCTTAATGTGAATTAAAATAGGTCCTTGATGCTTTGAGTCTCTCGCATTTTTTAAAATTGGAATCAAAGAATTTAAGTCATGTCCATCAATTGGACCAATGTAATAAAAACCTAAAGAACTAAACAATGTTCCACCAGTTACGGCAGATCTCAGTAAGTCTTCTGCTTTCCCAGCTCTGGCACTAAATCTTTTTGAAAACGCAGACATTATTAATTTTATAGTTTCCCTTAGACTAAAATAAATCTTACCAGAAAAAATTTTAGCTAAATATGTGCTCATAGCTCCTACTGGTCTAGCGATTGACATATCGTTATCATTTAATACAACAATCATTTTTGTTTTAGATGCTCCAGCATTATTCATTGCCTCATAAGCCATACCTGCACTTATGGCCCCATCACCAATGACTGCAATTACATTTTCTGATTTATTCGAAAGTTTATTTGCTTCAGCTATACCTAAAGCTGAAGAAATAGAGGTTGAACTATGAGCAGCACCAAATGTATCGTATTCACTTTCAGAACGTTTTGTGAAGCCAGATAAACCACCACCTTGTCTTAATGTTCTAATTCTATCTTTTCGTCCAGTTAAAATTTTATGCGGATAACACTGATGACCTACATCCCAAATTAGTTTATCGTTAGGTGTATTAAAAATATAATGAAGTGCAACACTTAATTCAACAACTCCAAGACTTGCTCCCAGATGACCACCAGTAACAGATACCACATCGATCAATTCCTTTCTCAATTCATCTGCCACTTTATGTAATTGAGACTCAGGTATTTTTTTTAAATCAGAAGGAAAATTTATTTTATCTAAAAATTCGTATTTTTTCATTTTTCTCTATTCAAAATATAATTGAGCGTTTCAGAAAGTTCTTTTGATTTTGAACCATATTTTTTTAATTTATTATTTATTTTTAAAATCAAACTATTAGCATATTTAATAGTATTTTTATAACCTAGTAAACTAATTAAGGTGGCTTTGCCCTTTTTTTTATCTTTACCAGTTTTTTTTCCTGCAGCTAATAAACTTCCTTTATAATCTATCAAATCGTCTGCAACTTGAAATAATAATCCTATCTCGGCACCTATATCTTCAAATTTTTTTATTTCATTTTTATCTTTATTTTTAATTATTAGAGGCACAGCACAACAAAAACTAAATAATTTTCCAGTTTTTTTTATCTCCATCTCGATAATCTTTCTTTTAGAAATTTTTTTATGTTCATAGCTTAAATCTAAATATTGACCACCAGCTATACCTAAATGCCCTGAACTTTCTGAAATCTTATTAATTAAATTAATTTTAGTTCTTTCAGAAACATTTAAATTTTTATGACTTAATATTTCAAATGCTAATATCAATAGTGAGTTGCCCGCAAGAACTGCTGTAGACTCACCAAATTTGACATGAGTTGATGGTTTACCTCTTCTAATTGAGTCGTTGTCCATACAAGGCAGATCATCATGTATTAATGAATACGCATGTATACACTCAACTGCAGAACCTATAATGATCAAAGATTTGTAGTCTAATTTAAAAATAGAACCAACATCAGTTAGAATTTTTGACCTTATTTTTTTTCCACCTGAAAACAATCCATATTGCATTGGAGTAATTAAGTCAGTTTTTTTTTGATACTTTATAAATCTTTTTAAAAATAAATTAGTATCTTTGGCAATTTTATTTAATTTTTTTTGCATTTTTTTTTGAGGTTATTTTCAATATATATTCTTTAGTTTTTTCACTTATATTTTTTGAACTATTCTGGAATTTTTTTTCAATAATATTATTTAATCTTAAAAGATTTTGATATTTTCCAATAGAACCGTCAAGGTCTTTTTCATTTTCTAAATCTCTGATTATTTTATCAGCCTCAATAGTTAGTTCCTCAAGAGATAAGGAGTCATAATCATTTGTTAAATTTTTATCTTTCATATAATACTCTCAGATAATACATGAAAATTAATCTTTCAAATATTAAAAAAGCTGAAAAATTGCTAATTAAGAATGATTGTATAGCTATACCTACTGAAACTGTTTACGGGTTAGCTGGTAATGCATATTCAAATCAAGCATGTAAAAAAATTTTTTTATTAAAAAAAAGACCCAAAAATAATCCTTTGATAGTTCATTACTTCGACAAAAAAAGGTTAGAAAATGATTGTGAGATAAATAATTCTTTTGTAAAATTATACAAAAAATTCTGTCCAGGACCAATTACCTTCATTCTTAATCTAAATAAAAAATCTAAAATTTCAAAATTTGTCACTAATAATAAAAAATCATTGGCTGTCAGGTTCCCAAAGCATCCAGTGGCAAGAAATTTAATTAAAAGACTAAAATTTCCTTTAGCTGCACCTAGTGCTAATTTATCTACAAAGGTTAGTGCTGTTTGTTCTTCTCATGTAAAAGAAGATTTCGGTAAAAAGATTAAATTTATACTTGAAGGTGGAAAGTCATCTATAGGGATTGAGTCAACAATAATTGATATTAGGGATAAACCAAGGATTTTAAGATTAGGAGGATTGGATATTTCTACAATTGAAAAGGTATTAAATAGAAAAATTTCCATAACTAACAATCCGTCAAAAATTTCATCACCGGGGCAATCAAGACTTCATTATTCACCTGGTATTCCAATTAAATTAAATGGCAAAAGAACATCTGGTAAAAGTGAAGCATATTTATTGATTAAAAAAAGAAATAAGAGTAAATCAAATTATTATTATCTATCAAAAAATAGTAATTTAAAAGAAGCAGCAAAAAATTTATATAATACTTTAAGAAAGATTAAAAAGAACAAATATAAATCTATAGTTGTTGAAAAAATTCCTAACACAGGATTGGGGAAAACAATTCTAGATAGATTGACAAGAGCATCAAAATTATAATGAAAACACCGCTTGAAGTAATCAACTTATCTAAAGTTTATAATAATATTAATGCTGTCAAAGATATATCTTTTAAAGTTAATAGAAATGAAATCATTGGTATCCTTGGGCCTAATGGGTGTGGAAAAACTACAACCATAGGGATGATTTTAGGATTACTTAAACCTACCAATGGTAAAGCTTTAATTAATGGAATAGATATTGAGACAAATAGAGTAAATTTATTAGATAACTTAAACTTTATCTCACCTTATATTGAACTACCCAAAAAATTAACTGTTAAACAAAATTTAGAAGTTTATGGAAGACTTTATGACGTTAAAAATCTTAAAACAAAAATAGAATATCTCTCAGATAAATTAAGGCTTCAAGATATAATAAATAAAATTACTGGAGAACTTTCGTCTGGTCAAAAAAATAGAGTTAGTCTAGCTAAATCTATAATTAATGATCCGACAGTTCTGCTTCTGGATGAACCAACAGCATCCCTGGATCCTGAAACTGGAGATTTTATTAGAAGTTTTTTAGAAAATTATCAAAAAGAGCGAGAAACATCAATTTTACTAGCCTCACATAACATGAATGAAGTGGAAAGACTGTGCTCATCTGTTCTTATGATGAATAAAGGATCAATTATTGATCAAGGAAAACCGGCAGATTTAATTAAAAAACACGGCCGAAAAAATATGGAGGAAGTTTTTTTAAAACTTTCGAGGGAAAAAAATGAATCTTAATAAAATGTACGGTCTTTTTCTAAGACACTTTTACTTAATCAAAAGTTCTTTACCAAGAATAATGGATTTAATATATTGGCCTACAATACAAATTATTCTGTGGGGATTCATCTCAAAGTTTTTTTCACTTTATAGCAACTATTATAATGATACTCTTGGAGTAATTCTTACCTGCGCAATACTTTATGATATTCTCTTCAGATCAAGTATAAGTTTTAATATGCTTTTTTTAGAGGAGATTTGGAGTAGAAATTTCACAAATCTATTTATCGCTCCTTTAAAAATTAAAGAAATAATCGTTTCTTTAATCTTTACAGCTTTAATAAGAACTCTAATTGGACTTGTTCCAGCAATTATTTTAACATCTCCTTTATTTGGAGTTTCAATATTAAAATTGGGTTTCCCACTTTTATTACTTTTTTTAAGTTTGTATATTTTTGGGATTACACTTGGTTTATTTGTAAGTGCAGGACTTTTAAGATTTGGTCCATCATTTGAAAATATAGCTTGGTCATCATTATTTTTGCTCGCACCTTTGGGATGTATATATTACCCACTAGAAATATTACCAAATTTCTTTCAAATTATAGCAAAAGGTTTACCATTAGTTTATATTTTTGATGAAACTAGAAATATTCTTCTAAATAGCTCTTTAGATTATGAAAATTTGAAACAAGCTTATATATTAAATCTAATATATCTGGCACTTGGTATTGGACTATTCTATTTTGCTTTTATTAGGGCACGTATCAAAGGAACTTTAATAAACATGGGTGAGTAATGGTGCGCCTGCTAGGAGTCGAACCCAGAACCTCCTGATCCGAAGTCAGGCGCTCTATCCAGTTGAGCTACAAGCGCATATAATAGTAATATATTATTTTATGGAAAAGAAAATAAATATAATAGTAAATGATGACAATTATAATAAAAGGGTAGACTCTTTTATTAATAATCATCACAAAGAAATTAGTAGAACAAGGATTAAAAAATTAATATTAAGTAAAAAATTAAAAATTAATAATCGTATAGTTATAGATCCCTCTAAACAGATTTGTAAAAATGACGTTATCGAAATTATAATCCCAAATCCTAAAAAAACATCTTTAAAGCCATATGAATATGATCTTGACATAATATATGAGGATGAAGATCTTATGGTAATAAATAAACCGGCCGGGATTGCTATGCATCCTGGTCCTGGTAATTATGATAATACAATAGTCAATGCCTTAATTAAATATGATAAAAATTCATTATCTAATATTGGGGATGAGCTTAGACCAGGAATAGTTCATAGAATTGATAAAAACACATCAGGGCTTGTTGTTATCGCAAAAAATAATGCTACTCATGAAAACTTATCAATTCAATTTAATAAACATACTATACTTAGGTCTTATCAATTACTTATTTGGGGTAAATTGAGACCTTCAAAAGGTAGAATTGTAACACTGATCACAAGAAGTTCAAAAAATCGACAAATGATGGAGGTAAGTAAAATTAAAGGTAAAAAAGCTATAACTAATTATGAAACTTTAGAAGTTTTTCAAAATAAAAAAACGCCTACATTAAGTCTTTTAGAGTGTAAGCTTGAGACAGGAAGAACACACCAGATAAGAGTTCATATGAATCATTTGGGTAATAGCATTGTAGGAGATGACAAATATAAGAAGAAATTTAAGAAATTAAAAAATATTGATACAGAATTAAAAAATCTTTTATTAAATTTAAATAGACAATTTTTGCACGCGAAAAAATTAGGCTTTTTTCATCCAAAAAAAAAGAAAGAAATGATTTTTAATGCAATTTTGCCAGGTGAACTTCAAAATATTGTCAAAATACTGAAAAATACTAATAAATAAATCATTGAAATATTTAAATATTTAATTAGATAAACATTCAATGAATATAGCTATTAATAACAATTTGCCTGCCCTTAGTAATGAAGGTGGACTCTCTGCATATTTAGAGCAAATAAAAAAATTTCCCATGCTAGATGCTGAAGAGGAATATATGCTTGCTAAAAACTGGAAAACAACTGGAAATATAAAAGCTGCAGAAAAACTTGTTACTAGTCATTTAAGATTAGTAGCAAAAATTGCTATGGGTTATAAAGGATACGGCCTGCCAGTTAATGAAATGATTTCAGAGGGAAATATAGGCCTTATGCAGGCGGTAAAGAAATTTGAACCAGAAAAAGGTTTTAGACTTGCAACTTATGCGATGTGGTGGATTAAAGCTTCAATTCAAGAGTATATCTTAAGATCATGGAGTTTAGTAAAAATTGGAACTACAACAGCTCAAAAAAAATTATTTTTCAATTTAAAGAAACTTAAAAATCAAATTGCTCCTCGTTCTGAAGGTGACTTAAGAGATGAGCATGTAAATGAAATCGCTAGTAAGCTTGATGTAAGTAAAGATGAAGTCGTTTCAATGAATAGACGACTCTCAGGAAAAGAATTTTCCTTGAATGCTCAAGTTGGAGAGGATGGTGACGAATGGCAAGATTGGTTGGTAGATAAAGAATTAGACCATGATCTAAAATTTGCTCATCAGGAGGAAATGAAGCAAAGAAAAGATTTACTTAAAGATTCAATTAAAATCTTAAGTCAAAGAGAAAAAGAAATATTATATTCGCGTAGATTAAACGACAAACCCACGACGTTAGAAGATCTCAGTAAAAAATATAAAGTAAGCAGAGAACGAGTTCGACAGATAGAAAATAAAGCTTTTGAGAAATTACAAAAACACATGCTTTTATTGGCTAAATCTAAAAATCTTTTGCCAGCGAACTAAATTTCAAAAGGATTTTCAATTAAAATTGTATCATCTCTCTCAGGACTAGTCGAAATACTAGAAATCTTTGCTCCAACATAATCTTCTATTGCAAATATATATTTTTTGGCATTTTCAGGTAAATCATTAATATTTTTTATTCCCTTAGTAGAACTTTTCCATCCATTAAAAGTGTTATATACAGGTTTAATTTTTAGTTGATCCTCGACTGAAGCTGGAAGGTAATCAATTTTTTTTCCATTTAAATCATATTCAACACATATTTTTATTTCATCTAATTCATCTAAAACATCTAGCTTTGTTAAAGCAATTCCATCTATACCTGAGACTTTTATTGTTTGCCTAACTAACACTCCATCGAACCACCCGCATCTTCTTTTTCGACTTGTAACGGTCCCAAATTCTTTACCTCTTGTGCCAAGTAGTTCGCCTATATTATCCGTTAACTCAGTAGGAAAAGGTCCTTCGCCAACCCTAGTTGTATAAGCTTTTGTTATACCAAGAACATAATTAATTGAATTTGGACCACATCCAGTACCTGTTGCTGCACTTGAAGCCACAGTGTTTGAAGAGGTTACAAAAGGATATGTGCCATGATCAACATCCAATAAAACACCCTGAGCACCTTCAAATAGTATCTTTTTTTTTTGTTTTTTAAATTGATCAATCTTTAACCAAACAGGTTCTGAAAATTTAAGTATTTCAGGAGCAATTTTTAAAAGATCACTCTTCAATTGTTCTTTTTCAAATATTGTTTTTCCCAAACCTTTTCTTATTGCATTATGGTGTTGTAGAACTGTTTCTAATCTTTGATCTAAATTTTTTTCAGATCTCAAATCCATAACACGGATTGATCGCCTTCCAACTTTGTCCTCATAAGCAGGTCCAATTCCTCTCCTTGTGGTCCCTATTTTACTCTTACCGGCAGCATCTTCTCTAATCTCATCCATCTCTCGGTGAAAAGGCAAAATTAAATTAGCTGATTCTGAAATCATAAAATTTTTTGAATTTACATCTACTCCCTTATCTTTGATCTCTTTAATTTCCTCAAGTAAGGCCCAAGGATCTACAACTACCCCGTTTCCAATAATTGAAATTTTATTATCTCTAACAATTCCTGATGGAAGTAATCGAAGTTTGTATGTAATACCATCTATAACAAGAGTATGTCCTGCATTATGACCTCCTTGAAATCTTATTACGATGTCTGCTTGTTCCGATAACCAATCTACAATTTTTCCTTTTCCCTCGTCTCCCCACTGCGAACCTACAACTACTATATTTCTCATTATCTAAAATTTTTATTTAATTGAATGGAATTTAAATGGTTAACTGGACCATGCCCCTTTCCAAGGTTTGGATTAGTAATTATTGCTGAATTTACATATTTAATTCCTAACTCACAAGATTTCTTTATAGTTTTTCCACATGACAAAAAAGATGTAATTGCTGTTGATAATGTACATCCAGTGCCATGTGTATTTTTAGTATATAATCTCTTATTATAAAATATTTTTTTTTCATTCTTGTTTAGAAAAATATCTACTACATTTTTAGATCTTAAGTGACCGCCCTTAATCAAAACATTTTTAGCACCAAGTTGTACTAACTTATTTGCTGCAAAAATCATATCGTCTATTTTTGAAATCTTAACCCCTGCTAAAATTTCTGCCTCTGGAAGATTTGGAGTGACCAGGAAGGTTTTTTTTAAAAGTTTTTTTTTCATATATTGAATAGCCTGATCATTGATAAGTTTAGAACCACCTTTGGCTACCATAACAGGATCTAATATAATTTTTTTTATCTTTATTGTATCTAAACTATTTAAAACTTTTTTAATCACTTGTGTTGAATGTAGCATCCCTATTTTAATTGCGTCAGGTTTTATATCTTTTGTAGTATAAATTATTTGATTATAAATTTCATTAGCTGGTATTGGCACCACAGATTTTACACCATTTGTATTTTGCACTGTCACAGCAGTGATAGCTGTCATAGCATATGAACCTAAACAAGTTGCTGTCTTTATATCTGCTTGAATACCTGCACCACCTGATGAGTCAGATCCAGCTATTATTAAAATTTTAGATTTTATTTTCAATTATTTTAATTGTTTGATTATTGAATTTAAACATTTTTTAAGTAATCTAATGTTTTCACTCTCGCCCATAACCCTAATAACTGGTTCAGTGCCTGATTTTCTTACCAAGATTCTACCTTGTCTTTTTATTATTTTTTTTGATGAAATTATTGCATTGATGACTCTATTACTTTTGAGAATATTGGGATCCTTACACTGAATATTTTTCAATATTTGTGGAGTTTTTTTGAAAACATTAAAAAATTCACTTGCTTTAAGACTGGTATTAAGTGCCCTAACTATTTCCAGTGCCACTAGTAAGCCATCTCCTGTAGTGGCATATTTGCCTAGTATAATATGTCCAGATTGTTCTCCACCTAAATTAAATTTTTTTTTTTGCATCAGTTCTTTAACATACTTGTCACCTACGTTTGCTCTCTCAAATCTGATTTTGTTTTTTTTAAAAAATTTTTCCAAACCATAATTTGACATCAAGGTTCCTATTACGCCACCTTTTAGAATTTTATTTTTTTTCCACTCCATTGCAATAGCAGCTATAATCTGATCTCCATCAATAATTGAACCTTTTTCATCACACATAATTATTCTGTCAGCATCACCATCGAATGAAATTCCAAGGTCAGCTTTATGATACTTAACATATTTTTTAATTATATGAGGACATGTAGAACCACAATTTTTATTAATATTAAGCCCGTTGGGCTTATTTCCAATTATAATTATTTCAGAATTTAATGATTTAAATAGTTCTGGAGCAGCTTTATAGCTAGCACCATTTGCACAATCTATAACTATCTTAAGTTTATCAAGTTTTATTTTTTTATTTACCCTTTTTTTTATAATTTTTATGTACTCATCAGTTCCTGTTTCTAGCCTTTTAACCCTACCTAATGAATGAGTATCTGCCATATGGTTAGAAATGCTTTTATCAATTAATTGCTCAATTTTTTTTTCAATTTTATTTGAAAGTTTTAATCCATCAGGACCAAATAACTTCAGTCCATTATCATAAAACTGATTGTGTGATGCGGTGATCATTATTCCCATATTAGCATTCATGTTCTTAGTCAACATTGCAAGTCCATTTGTTGGTAAAGGTCCAAGCGTAAATACATGCATGCCGGCAGAGGTCAATCCTGAGACTAAGGCAGGTTCTAAAGTATATCCAGATAATCTTGTATCTTTTGCAATTATTGCAATTTGTTTTTTTTTTTTAAGATTTGTAAAATATTTACCTGCTGCCAAACCAAATTTAAAAAACATATTACCATTAATATTTTGACTATTTACTCTGCCTCTAATTCCATCTGTTCCAAAATATTTCATTTTTATTGTTTTATTAATTCCTCGTAAACTTTTAAACTTTGTTTTAATTCATTGACGTCATGAACTCGAATAATTTGTACACCCTGACTCAAAGCGTAAATACTAGAGCTTATTGTTCCTCCCAATCTATCAACACTGTCATTTTTTTTTGATATATCTCTAATAAATCTTTTTCGAGAAATTCCAAGAAGTAAAGGGAAACCCAAAGTATGATAAATTGATATATTTCTAAGAATTTGAAGATTGTGCTTTAATTTTTTTCCAAAACCAATGCCTGGATCTAAAATAATTTTGTTATGTTTTATTCCATGTTTTCTTAAAAAGGATATTTTTTTTTCAAAAAAATCATAAATATCCAATACAACATTTGAATATTTTGGATTTAATTGCATAGTTTCAGGATTTCCCAATGAATGATGTATGATAAATGGAGCTTTGCTTTTTTTTATTACTTCAATAGTTTTTTTATCATAATTAAAACCAGAAATATCATTTATTATATGAACTCCTAATGATAAACTTTTTTTCATCACTAATGATTTTCTTGTATCAACAGATACAATTTTATTTTTTTTTATATTTTTTAGAGTTCCTTTGATTCTATTCCACTCTTCACTTGCACTTATTGCTTTTGCTCCGGGTCTAGTTGACTCTCCTCCTACATCAACAATGCTTGCACCTTGATCAAATAATTTTGACATTTGTTTTTTAGCCTTTTTTACATTGTTAAATTTTCCTCCGTCAGAAAAACTATCAGGTGTAATATTTAAAATTCCCATTAAATGAGTTTTTTTTTTAAATTCTAAATTTAAGAAATTTTTTACTTTTTTAGTAATCTTAATTAAATCTTTTTTCACTTGATTTTTTAATTTTGTTGGCAATTTGTTTATTTTATTAATGGATATTCTCTTCACAGAGCTTCTTGATATAACCTCAATATGATCAAACGAGATGTCGTCTCTTTTATTTAAAGATAGAGTTTTTTTGGACTTAATTAATTTCTTGGAGTTCTTGCCATAGAAGAAATTACACGCTCTAGTGTAATATCTAGCCATAATATTTTTTAATGGACAATCTTAGGCTTTAATCCCATTGCACTTAAGGAAGATCCTTTGTCTTCATCAGCTTTTAGATCTTGTTTGTCCGCAGGGAAAATATTTTTATTAATTAAATTTTCAATTTCTTCACCAGATAATGTTTCATATGTAAGCAGTGCTTTTGCTAACTTATGTAAATCATCAATTTTTTCTGTTAAAACTTTTCTGGCTCTCTCATAACCCTTATCCACAATTTTTCTAATCTCAGAGTCCACTTTTTTTGCTGTTTCCTCAGACATATTCTGCTGTCTCGCAACCGATCTACCCAAAAAAACTTCCTCTTCATTTTCGCCATAAGCAACTGGTCCTAATTCCTTACTTAATCCAGCTCTCATGACCATGGCTCTAGCTCTTTTAGTTACTTGTTCAATATCACTTGCTGCTCCAGTTGTCACCTTATCATGGCCAAAAATTATCTCTTCGGCAACTCTCCCTCCCATAGCAATTGCTATTTGAGCATGTAACTGTTCTCGTGTTTGAGATAGCTCGTCTCTTTCAGGTAGTTGCATTACCATACCCAAAGCTCTTCCTCTAGGAACGATCGTAGCTTTATGGATTGGATATGCTGCACTCTCGTTCAAAGTACATATTGCATGACCAGCTTCATGATAAGCTGTCAGTGTTTTTTCTTCCTCAGTCATTACCATCGATCTTCTTTCTGATCCCATCATAACTTTGTCTTTTGCATCTTCAAATTCATTAAGAGTAACTATTCTTTTATTTTTTCTAGCTGCTAATAAAGCTGCTTCATTAACCAAATTAGCTAAATCTGCACCAGAAAATCCTGGTGTTCCTCTAGCAACTGTTCTTAAATTTACGTCAGGAGCCATTTTAATTTTTTTTACATGCACCTTTAATATTTTTTCTCTTCCAATTATATCTGGGTTAGAGACTACAACCTGTCTATCAAATCTCCCTGGTCTAAGTAATGCCGGGTCCAGAACATCAGGTCTATTTGTAGCTGCAATAATAATAACTCCCTCATTAGTATCAAATCCATCCATCTCAACTAATAGCTGATTTAAGGTTTGTTCTCTCTCGTCATTACCTCCACCTAATCCTGCTCCTCTACTTCTACCAACAGCATCAATTTCATCTATAAAAATTATACAAGGTGAGTTTTTTTTACCTTGTTCGAACATATCTCTTACTCTAGATGCACCAACTCCCACAAACATTTCTACAAAATCTGATCCTGAAATTGTAAAAAATGGGACTCCAGCTTCTCCAGCTATTGCCCTAGCCAATAATGTCTTACCAGTGCCTGGGGGACCAACTAGGAGAGCTCCCCTAGGAATTTTTCCACCAAGCCTACTAAATTTTTTTGGGTCTTTTAAAAATTCGACAATTTCCTCAACTTCCTCTTTCGCTTCTTCAACACCTGCAACATCATTGAATGTTACTTTTCCTTTAAGTTCATTCATCATTTTTGCTTTTGATCTTCCAAAACCCATTGCACCGCCTTTTCCTCCCTGCATTTGTCGCATGAAAAAAATCCAAACTGCAATTAGCAATAACATTGGAAACCAGGATAATAATACTCCGAATAGAGATGGCATTTTTTCATCTAAAGGTGCAGCAGATATGCTTACTCC
>CACOLA010000007.1 GCA_902627935.1 uncultured Pelagibacteraceae bacterium
ATAAAAATATAAAATTACTTAAAAAGTATGTATCTGAAAATGGAAAAATTTTACCCTCAAGAATAACAAATGTGAGTCAAAAAAAACAAAGAGAATTATCTGTGTCAATTAAAAGAGCAAGAAACTTAGCGCTTATCTAAATGAAAGTTATATTATTAGAAAATGTAAAAAGAATAGGATCAATTGGTGAAATTATTGATGTTAAAAGAGGTTTTGCAAGAAATTTTTTAATAGCGAACAATAAAGCATTATATGCATCAAAAGAAAATATAAAAGAAGTAGAAAAAATAAAAATTGACTTAGCTAAAAAAGACAATGAAAAGAAAGCTGAGGCTCAAAAGATTTCTGATATAATAAATAGAAAAGAATATTCCGTAAAAAAACTTAGTACAGAAAATAATGAATTATATGGATCTGTGAAACCAACTGAGATATCAAAAATAATTTACGAAATAAACAAAGTCGACATAAAACCATCAATGATACAACCAATTAAAGAAATAAAATCTCTTGGTAAGCACAAGGTTAAAATTTCCTTACATTCAGCGGTCGATGCAGAAGTTATTATAAATGTAAACTCTGCAGAAACAATTCAATAATTATACAATTTCATCCACAAGCCTTTTAAAAAATTTTTTAATAAAAAATTTAGTGTAATGTCTGATTATGGAAAATAACCTTAGTATTGTTAAAGATAAATTTAAGGAACTTCCAAATAATATTGAGGCAGAGCAATCTGTAATTGGCTCTATATTGGTAACAAATGAAATTTTTGATGAAATAAGTACAATTATTTCTAGCATAAATTTTTTTGATCCAATGCATCAAAAAATATACAATGCAATTGAAAGCTTGATTTACAAAGGAATGTTAGCAAATCCGATTACTTTGAAAAATTATTTCGAAGATGAAAAAGATGACTTAAATGTTCCAGAATACCTTGTTAAGATAACAAAATTTTCTACATCACTTAGACAGGCTATTGAATACTCAAAAATTATTTATGACATGTTTGTGAGACGAGAGCTCATAAAAATTTCAGAACAAACAATTGATAATGCAAAAGTAAATGACCTAGATACCAATGGTCAAAACATCATAGAAAGTTCAGAAAAATTATTATTTGATCTAGCTGAAAAAGGTTCATTCAATTCTTCTTTAATCAAGTTTGATGATGCTATGAGACAAACAATTGAAATGGCTTCAGCTGCTTACAAGAACGAAGGAGGTATTGTTGGAGTTCCTACTGGTCTTAGAGATTTGGATGATAAACTTGGAGGTTTACATCAATCAGATTTGATTATCATAGCAGGAAGACCGTCTATGGGTAAAACTTCACTTGCAACTAATATAGCTTTTAACGCTGCAAAAAACATTCAAGAAACTGGCAAGAAGTCTTCAATAGCTTTCTTCTCATTAGAAATGTCGTCAGAACAATTATCAACAAGAATTTTGTCTGAGCAAGCACGTATTGGATCAAATGATATAAGAAGAGGAAGGATTTCAGATGAACAGTTTGATCAATTTTTAGAAACATCAAAAAATATTGCTGAATTGCCATTGTTTATAGACGAGACACCTGCGATTAGTATTGCTGCAATGAGTAATAGAGCCAGAAGAATAAAAAGATTACACGGTTTAGATATGATTGTGGTTGATTACATTCAATTAATGAGAGGAACAACTTTTAATAAAGATGGTAGAGTTCAAGAAATCTCTCAAATAACCCAAGGCCTCAAAGCAATTGCTAAAGAGTTAGGTGTTCCAGTTGTTGCATTATCACAACTGTCAAGACAAGTGGAACAACGTGATGATCATAAACCACAACTAGCAGATTTAAGAGAGTCTGGTTCTATCGAACAAGATGCAGATGTAGTTATGTTTGTTTATAGAGAGGGTTATTACTTACAAAGGAAAGAACCAAGAGAAGCAACAGTGGAACATGCCGAATGGCAAGCTAAAATGAACGAAGTTGCTCATTTAGCAGAAATTATTATTGGTAAACAACGTCACGGCCCAATTGGCAAAGTAACTCTTGAATTTGAGGAAAGATTCACGAAATTTAAAGATACTCAAATTAATTAAATTCCAATATAAAAGACTTTATGTTTGCTCGTTTGTATGAAAATACAATTCTAAAAAATCCGAAGCTTGTCTTTGTAGTTTTATTAATCACTTTGTTTAGTTTTGGTATTTATTCAAAAGATTTTAGACTTGATGCATCTTCTGAAACTCTATTAATTGAAGGTGACCCAGATCTTGAATACTTAAAAGAAATATCTGCTCGATATGGATCTAAAGAATTTCTAATCCTTACCTACTCTCCAAATGAGGTAATGGATAGTGATAATTCTATTAATAATCTACTAAGTTTAAAATATAAGATTCAAAGTTTAGATTGGGTTCACAGTGTAATTACTCTATTAGATGTTCCCTTATTAAATAATTCTGACAAACCTCTACAAGAAAGGTTAAATGATTTTAAAACTCTCAAAGATGATGATGTAGATAAAGAAAGAGGTTTTAAAGAAATTTTAAATAGTCCAGTATTTAGAAATTTTGTAATTAGTGAAAATGGAAAAACTAGCGGGATTATTGTTAATATAAAAAAAAATCCCTTACTAAAAGAATTAGATAATATTTCTAAAGAAGAAATAGAAAAAATTCGTGATCAAATAAAAAAAGAAAATCATAGAAATATTCTAGAAATAAGAGATGTAATCGAAAGTTACAAAGATATTGGAAAAATATATTTGGGTGGTATTCCAATGATTGCAGATGATATGATGACATTTATAAAAAGTGATATAATTGTTTTTGGTTTGGGGGTTTTATTATTCATTATCGCTACCTTATGGTTTGTTTTTAAGAAAATAATATGGGTAGTGGTTCCTATAAGTAGTTGTTTTTTCTCCGTTATCATTATGATTGGATTACTAGGCCTACTTGGGTGGAAAGTAACTGTAATTTCATCTAACTTTATTGCTTTAATGTTAATCTTAACAATGGCAATGAATATTCATATTAGCACAAGATATTTACAACTAAAAAATAAATTTGTATCTAAAACTAACCTAGAGATTTTGACTTTAACAACTAAAAAAATGTTTTTACCAATTCTATATACAATGCTTACAACAGTGATAGCATTTTTATCACTTATATTTAGTGAAATAAAACCAATCATTGATTTTGGCTGGATGATGACTTTTGGATTATTAACATCATTTATTATTACTTTTACTCTGCTTCCAACATTGTTAAATTTTACACCTGCCAAAAATATTAGTATTAAAGAAAATGAAGGGTCAAGAATTACTAAATATCTGGCAAACTTATCTCTAACTAAACAAGCGCCTATCTTTATTGTTACAATAATTATTATTGGATTAAGTATATTCGGAATAAGTAAGTTAGAAGTTGAAAATAGTTTTATTAATTATTTTAGTAAAAAAACTGAAATTTACAAAGGTATGAAATTAATTGATGAAGAATTAGGAGGAACTACGCCTCTAGAAGTTATAATAAAATTTCCAGAGACTAAATTAGATGAAAATAACGAAGATGATGAATTTGAAGATTGGGGAGATGAAAATGAGCAAGACAATGAAAAATATTGGTTTACAAAAGATAAAATTGATACAATTAGAGATGTTCATGATTATTTAGATAATCTTCCACAAGTAGGAAAAGTATTATCTTTTTCCTCTATTATAGATGTCGCAACTCAATTAAATAACAACAAACCTTTAGGAACACTAGAAATGGGCGTCTTGTACACTAAGATTCCTGAAACTATAAAATCAGAAATTATAGATCCATATATTTCGATTGAAGACAATGAAGCTAGAATTAGTCTAAGAATAGTAGATTCTCAAAAAAATTTAAGAAGAAATGATTTAATAAAAAAAATAAATTATGATCTTCAAAATGAAATAGGGATCGAAAAAGATCGGTACAAATTAGCAGGAGTTTTAATACTTTTTAATAATCTTCTCCAAAGTTTATTTAAATCCCAAATTTTAACATTGGGTTTAGTTATGATTGGAATATTTGCTATGTTTGTAATTTTATTCAAAAATATAAAATTATCATTGATTGGTGTTGTACCAAATTTCATAGCTGCGTTTTTTATTTTGGGAATAATTGGAATGCTCAGTATACCTCTTGATATGATGACAATAACGATTGCAGCAATTACAATTGGTATCGCGGTTGATAACAGTATTCATTATATTTATAGATTTAAAGAAGAATACAAAACAAACCAAAATTATAGAGAAACTTTAAAAGTTTGTCATTCTACGGTAGGAAATGCAATATTAAATACTTCTATAACTATCGTTTTTGGTTTTTCAATTTTAATTTTATCAAAATTTATACCAACTATTTATTTTGGTATTTTTACTGGTATTGCAATGTTACTTGCTATGATTTCAGTATTAACTCTTATGCCAACTTTAATACTAGCTATAAAACCTTTTGGTAAATAATTAATGGTCAATACACTTGCTGAATTTTATAATATAATCTCTATTATTGATCTTATTTATCTGGCTCTCACTCTCTTATCGTTAATGAAATGTTACAAAAAAGGTTTTGTTTTAAGTATTTTATCAATGTTAAAATGGTTGCTTGCATATGTTATTACACTAATAATATTCCCCAAGTTAAAACCTTATTTGAAAGATATAATTGATAATGAATATGTTTTAGACGTGAGTTTAGGTCTAACAATATTTATTTTTGTAATTTTCTTTGTCTTAATGATAAATAAAGGAATTAGTAAGGCCATTAGATACACAGGTATAGGAAGTTTAGATACAATTTTTGGATTCTTTTTTGGTTTTATAAGAGCTTATATCATTTCGGTATGTATATTTTCTGGTGTCCATATAGTGTATAATTACGATAAATGGCCAATAAATATTGATAAATCTTATACCTTTCCATACATAGAGAAAGGTAGTAATTATCTTTTAAGAGAATTTCCAGATGAAAAAACTTATCAAGATTCAAAAGAGAAGATTGAAGAACTTTAATGTAAAAATGAAAGAGGAATGTGGGGTATTCGGAATAAGCAATATTGAAGATGCATCTGCGCTTACTGCATTAGGTCTTCATGCTCTTCAACACAGGGGTCAGGAAGGCTGTGGAATAGTAACTTTTGATGGTGAGCAATACTACTCTGAAAAAAGATTTGGTTTAGTTGGTGACAATTTCAACAAAGAAAAAGTTTTAAAACAACTTAAAGGTAATTATGCAATAGGTCATAATAGGTATAGCACTACTGGGAGCAACACTTTAAGAAATATTCAACCATTTTTCGCTGATACTAATGCTGGTGGAATAGGAGTTGCTCATAACGGAAATTTGACTAATTCAATTTATTTAAGAAAAAAATTAGTCGAGGATGGTGCTATATTTTACACAACTTCAGATACCGAAACAATTGTTCAGTTAATTGCTAAATCTAAAAGAGCCAAAACAATTGATAAAATTATTGATGCTATTTTCCAAATACAAGGTGGATACGCTTTAGTAATGTTAACTCAAAAATCACTGATAGGTGTTAGAGACCCTTATGGAATTAGACCACTAGTGATTGGAAAATTAAAAAAAAGTTATGTGCTAGCATCAGAGACTTGTGCTTTAGATATAATTGGTGCAAAATTTATAAGAGAAGTTGAAAATGGTGAAATTGTGGTAATTGAAAATGATAAACTGACGAGTATAAAACCTTTTCCACCCAAAAGAATAAGGCCTTGTGTATTTGAATACATTTATTTTGCAAGACCCGATAGTATTTTAAATAACAAAACAGCATATGAGCACCGAAAAAGTTTAGGAAAAGAGCTTGCAAAAGAGGGTGATATTGATGCTGATATTATTGTGCCTGTGCCAGATAGTGGTAATGCTGCAGCATTAGGATATGCACAATATATTGGTAAAAACTTTGAGCATGGTTTAATAAGAAACCATTATGTTGGAAGAACTTTCATTGAACCAAGTCAGCAAATAAGAAGTTTGGGTGTAAAATTAAAACTTAATGCAAATAAAACTGCTATCAAAAATAAAAAAATAATATTGATAGATGACTCATTAGTTAGAGGTACAACTTCTCACAAAATTGTTAAAATGCTTTATGATGCTGGCGCAAAAGAGGTTCATGTTAAAATAGCTTGTCCAGAAATTAGGTTTCCTGATTTTTATGGGGTAGATACTCCAACGAGAAGAGAGTTATTAGCTGCTAATAAATCTAATGAAGAAATTTGTGAATATATTGGTGCAAAATCTCTAAAATTTTTATCAATAAATGGTATGTACAGAGCAATAGGGTTCGAGAAAAGAAATGAGAATTATCCTCAATTAACTGATCATTATTTTACAGGTGAATATCCAGTAAAACCAATTGATGAATTAGGTGATAATAAAATAACCCAATTATCATTGCTAAGTACTGTATCTAATAACTAAAATGAAAAAAGTAAGTTTTACAGAAATGAAAGCAGGAACTAAAAAAGATTATCTTTTTTTGGATAAACATGAAAAAAACTTTGCAAGTAAAACTGCGGATCGAATTATAAAATTTATGTCGGGACTTACAGAAACTCTTGAGGGATATCAAGTGTCAAGATTAGAGCATTCACTTCAAAGTGCCTCTAGAGCGTACAGAAATGGTGAGAGTGAAGAAATGGTTGTTGCAGCTTTACTTCATGATATTGGAGATGAACTTGCACCAATGAACCACTCAGAATATGCGGCTGCAATTTTAAAACCATACGTAACAGAAAAAACTCATTGGATAATTGAAAAACATGGAGAATTTCAAATGTTTTATTATGCTCATCATTTGGGTGGCGATAAAAATAAAAGAGAAAAATATAAAGATCATAAATATTATCAAGATACAATAAATTTTTGCGAAAAATATGATCAAAATTCATTTGATCCAAATTACAAGTCTTTTCCATTAAAATTTTTTGAACCGATGGTTAAAAAAATTTTTTCAAGGAAGCCGTATTCTTTACTATAAACATTAATGTATATTCGCAATTGATTTAAAATGATAAATAATAAAGAAAAAATAATAGATTATTTTATTTCAGGAAAAAAAATTAATAAAGATTTCAAGATTGGAGTTGAACATGAAAAATTCATATTTAAAAATGATAAGAGAATAGATTATCCAAAAATAAAAGAAATGTTCACAGCCTTAATGGAATTTGGTTGGAACCCTATACTTGAAAAAAGTAATATTGTTGGATTAAGTAAGGGAGGTAAAAACATTACGCTTGAACCAGGTAACCAAATAGAGTTGTCAGGGGAAAAACTCAATCATCTTCACGAGGCATGCGCAGAATCTCAAGACTATTTATTTGAATTAAGACAAGTTACAAAAAAACTGAATTTAAGTATTGTTAGTGCTGGATTTGATCCAATATCAAAACTAGATGAAATTCCAAATAACCCTAAAGAGAGATATAGGCTTATGACTAAAGATATGCCTTTAGGTGGTGAGTTAAGTTTAGATATGATGTATCGAACTTGTGGAACTCAATTAAATGTTGATTATAATTCTGAAGAAGATTTTATAAAAAAATTCAAAATTGTTAATTCTTTAGTACCAATATCTATTGCTTTATTTGCAAATTCCTCAATTACTGAGAGAAAAAAAAATAAATATTTATCTTACAGATCAAAAGTATGGCAAAATACATCCAGAGGTGGACTACCAAAAATTTTTTTTGAGGAATTAAACTTTGAAAAATATGCTGATTTTGTAATTAACTTTCCAATACTTTTTATTCAAGAAGGTGAAAATTATATTTCTGGAAAAAAAAATACCTTCAAAGATTTTATGGAAGGGAAAATTTGTGAAATTAAAAATCGAATGCCCACCGAGAATGATCTTTCAATTCATTTAAGTACAATTTTTACTGAGAATAGATTAAAAAAATATATAGAAATCAGATCAATGGATACATGTGGCTGGGATTGTTTATGTGCAGGTCCAGCTTTTTACGTAGGAATGCTATATGGTAATTTAGATGAGACTTATGAAATTATTTCTAATTGGGACAAAGACAAAATAATAAATGCATATTTAGATGCTCCACTAAAAGGTTTTAATACTCAATTGATGGGTAAGGATCTTCTTTATTGGGCATCAACTTTATTAAGTTTATCTAAAAAGGGATTGGAGAGAAGAGATATTCTCAATAAAAATAAAAAAAATGAAACTTTATTTTTAAATCACTTACAAAAGATTATTGATAATAAAACTACAAATGCAGATCATATGATAAATAGATTTTCTAAAAATGAAGATTTAAATGAATTATATGACAAATAAGATTGTTGCTATCCAAGGAAATCATCCCTCTAAACTAAATCCAATTTCAGATACAAGTATTTTCCTTGCTCACGAAATTCAAAAAAAAAGTTATAAGATATTTTATTATGAGCCCAAAGATTTATCCGTAATTAATTCTAAAATTGTAGCAAACGGTTTTTTTATCAAATTTTATTATAATAAAAAAAAGTTTTTTAAAATAATTAAAAACAAAGAGTTAGATCTCACAAAATGTAAATTTATTTTAATAAGACAAGACCCTCCCTTTAATTCAGAATATATTTCAACAACATATATTTTAGATCAAATAAAAAATAAGGTAAAAATTATCAATAATCCCACTGCTATTAGAAATATATCTGAAAAACTTTATTCAATTAAATACCAAAAATATATGCCGAATACTATTTTTACTCAATCTATCGTTGAAATTAGAAATTTTTTTAAAAAAAATCAAAAAGTAATTTTGAAACCAATTCATGGTTATAGTGGCAATGATGTGACTTTACTGAATAAATTTAATACAAAAATCATAAAAAAATTTATTCGTAAACATGGCTATATTATGTGTCAGAAGTATTTGCCTAGAATATTCAAGGGCGATAAAAGAGTTTTCTTAATTAATGGGAGAATTGTTGGTGCTATATCAAGAGTTCCAAAAAAAGGGTCTTATTTGAGTAATCTTAGTAAGGGTGCTAAGCCAATTACCACCAGTTTAACAATTCAGGAAAAAAGAATATCTAAATTAATTGCCAAGGACTTAAAAGAGGAAAATATATTTTTTGCAGGAATAGATTTTATAGACCAAAAAATCAATGGTGATATTAATGTAACATCACCAACTGGACTAAAAACCTTTTATGATCTCTCAAAAATTAATCTTGCAGAAAAATTCTGGAAAGAACTGAAAACATGAAAAATCTTTCTGATCAACAAAAAGGTTCCTTAATGGCTTTTGTGGCAGTAATGTTTATTACACCAGACTCATTATTTATCAGATTATCAAGTATGGAAACTTGGGGTTTAGTTTTTTACAGAGGTATAATTCCTTTTTTTCTCGTTTTTTTTGGCATGTTATTGATTTATAAATTGAATTTTTTTAAAATTTTACTTTCCAGTGGTTATCATGGAATTATCTATGTCGGTACATTTAGCATTACAAACATTACTTTTGTAGTTTCAATTCAAAATACAAATGTAGCAAATACTCTTGTAATGATTGCTACAGCTCCAATGTTATCTGCAATACTTGGTGCAATTTTTTTGAGAGAGCCTCCAGATAAAAAAACATGGATATCAATAATAATTACTTTTCTCGCAATCATTTACATTTTTTTCGACTCTTTAAAATTAGGTAATTTTTATGGTGATATTTTAGGGTTTGTTACTGCTATTGGATTGGCGGTTGGAGCTGTAACAATAAGATCTGCAAAAACAAAAAATTTAGTTCCTGCGGCAGTTGTGGGTAAATTACTTGTGGCTACTTTTGCGTTATTTTTTATAGACAGCTTCGCACTTTTAAATAATGATTTAATAATAGTCCCCTTAATGTGCATTTTGTGTGTTGCTATACCATTCGTATTAGTTACTATTGCACCAAGATTTATACCAGCAGCTGAGGTAAATCTATTTTTTTTACTTGAAACTATCATAGGTCCAATTTGGGTTTGGCTTATTATTAAAGAACATCCAAGTATAGAAACCCTTCAAGGTGGAATGTTGATAATAATTACCATCGCAATTCACTCTTTTTTGAAGCTAAGAAATACTTAAGATTGTCACAATTAAGTCTTGATTTAATTATACATCGCGAATAATTACGTCAAATTTATGAACAAAGTTTTAAAAAATTCTTGGGCACTCTTTTTGGGTATGGGATGCATAATGATGGCATATGGTTTTCAGGGATCTCTTTTAGGTGTAAGGGCAGTCCAAGAAGAATTTAGTTTAACAGCAACTGGTTTTATGATGTCTGGCTATTTTGTTGGATATTTTATTGGTGCTGCAACTATTCCAAATATAATTTCTAGAGTAGGACACATAAGAGTCTTTGCGGCATTTGCATCATTGGCATCTTTAGTAATCTTAGTCCATTCGATTTTGATAAATCCTTTTATTTGGTTTTTATTAAGAGTTCTTACCGGAGTAAGTATGGTTTGTATTTATACTGTAGCTGAAAGTTGGCTTAATGATAGATCAAGTAATAAAAATAGAGGAAGTGTACTTTCAATATATATGGTTATTTTATATGGTGCCATGGGTGTTGGAATGTTTTTGCTTAACTTTAGTAGTCCTTTGAATTTCCAACCATTTATATTAATTTCAGTTATCACCTCAGCAGCTCTTATTCCAATTTTATTAACTAAAAAAAAACCACCAACGTTCAAGAGAATTAAAGCTATGTCTCTCAAAGATCTTTATAATGCGTCACCATTTGGAATGGTAAGTTCATTTTTCTATGGAACAATTCAAGCTGCTTTGTTTACCTTATTAGCTGTTTACGCAACTTCTATGAATTTTACTATATTAGAAATTTCAATAGTAACTTTTCTTTTAGCAATTTCAGGAGCTGTTTCTCAATTTCCAGTTGGGAAAATATCTGATATTTATGATAGAAGAAAAGTTATTGTTTTTTCTACATTTGGTGCAGCAATATTTGCTATTTTGGCAATTTTGGTTTCAAGACAGATGTATTTACCAGATGGCCTAGCAACAAGTAAGACTTGGTTTTATATCTTCTTAATTCTTTTTTCTTTCTGTAGTTTACCAATGTTCTCTCTAATTTTAGCTCATACTAACGATTACATTCCAAAAGAAAAATTTGTTGCTGCTGGTGCAGGTCTCCAATTTGTTTTTGGATTAGGTGCGATGAGTGGACCGTTTTTATGTTCAATATTTATGGACTTAGTTGGTTCAAATGGTTTTTTTGTTTTTTTATTTTTCTTTCACTCTATAATTGGAGTTTTTGGTATTTATAGAATGAAAATAAGAAAAACAGTCGATAATCCAGATTCACAGTTTGTCGCTATGCCACAGACAATAACCCCAGCAGGTATTGAGCTTAATCCGACGACGGAACCAATTGCTGAACCAGAAAAAACACGCCAAGTTTACGAGGATCTAAAAACTTAAATCACTTTCAGGTTGTATATTTTTATCATAAAAAAATTTTTATAAAATTTTTGTTGAAAATTATATTTTTCTCCAGTGAAATAAGTTTTTTATAAAATGACTAATAAAAAAAAAATAAATAAAAAAAATTCTAAAAGTAATAATAGCTTTTCTAAAATAGCTACTCTTACGACTAAGTCAATAAGCAGTGCATTATCGAATTATAAAAAAAATAAAGAAATAAAAAAAATTCGCGAAATTAAAATGCAAAAACTTGAAATAAAAAATCAGGTTTTAAAAGAAAGAAAAGAACTTAAAAACTGGGAGGATAGATTAAACAAAGAAAGTAATAAAATTAGGTCAAATGAAGAGGAAATCAAATTAAGAGAAAAAGAAGTCAAATTCAAAGAGGAAAAGCAAAGAGTCGAGTCTGATAGATTAATTAAGAAAGATGAGCATTTAATTCAAGTTGCCAAGGAATTAAGAATAAAAGAAGCAGAACTGAAAATTAAGGGAGAGGAACAAAATAGAAAAGATATAGATTTGAAAGTAAGAGAAGATGAGCAAAAACAGAAAGAGCTAAGAGAACAAAGGAAAAAAAATAAAGAATTTAAGGCATTAAAAGAAGAGGAAGATAGAAAAAAACAAATTGAATATATAAAAATAAAAGAATGGGAAGAAAAATTTGACAGAGAACAAAAAGAAAAAGAATTGGCAGAAAATCGAAGAGAATTGAAATTAAAACAAAAAGAGCTCGAGAAAAAACGAGAAATTGAACCAATGGAAGATGATGCATCAAATTTAACTCTTGGATTAGAAAGTTTTGATGTTGATAAAAATACTAAAAATTAGATTTTTTATTTTTTAAATCATCAATACTTTTTGACATCTTAATTAATACCTGTCTTTTTGACAATTTATCTGTTTGTATCAAGATAGCATCTTTTACTTTGATCAACGGGCTATTTTTTCTACCTTTATCTAAATTTGTTCTTTTTTTAAGTGAATTTTTTACCTCATTTAATGGAGATTTTTTTTTCAAATCACGCCATCTTCTATAGGCTGCAACATTCAAATCGCATTTAAAGTAAAAAGCTACATCATACTTGGGTCTCTTGGCTAAAATCTTGCTAGCTATATCACGACCTTCAACACAAATTCTTTTATTTTTTTTAATAATCTTCATCTGCAATTTATTAACTATCTCACGAACTTTTTTATTTTTTGCTAAAATTGCAACATGATTTGAGATTTTTTCAGAATGTAGCTTTTCATTTTTAATTTTTTTGTATGAAACTTTTTTAAATTTTTTCCTCAAAAAAGTAGTAATTTGTTTGGGTTTTTCGTTTATAATTAATTTGCTACAATATCTATAAATTAAGCCAGAATTAACAAGTAGAAGTTTATATTTTTTTGAGATTAGTTTAGCTGCAGTACTTTTTCCACTAGCAGACTCTCCATCACAAGCAATAATTAATTTTTTTAATCTAGCCATAACATTTAATAGACTATTTTATTAAAGATTAAATAATAAAATAGTAAATGTTTATCAATTTGATAAACTCGTTCAGTAAAAAATAATTACGTATTTATATGATTATATGAAACCTTTTTTTGGCTATCTTTTTCTTTTGATTGGCATATCTTGTGGAATTGCTTCTAATAGTTTAGCAAAAGTATCAGAAGGATTTTCAAAATTTATACCTTCTTTTTTTTGTATTTTACTAATGAGTTTAACAATGTTTTGTATAGCAAAAGCGATGAATGCTCTACCAGTAGGTTTTGCTTACTCCACGTATAGTGGATTGACAGTAACTGGGGTAGTATTATTTGCCCTAGTTAAATATAATCAAGTTCCAAATTTATACGGAATAATTGGTATTACATTTATTATAATTGGGGTATTTTTAGTAAATTATTTAGGTAATTTAAAATAATATTAACATTAAGAATCTTATTTATTAAAAATCTTTAAAACTCTTTGTTTAAACTTTAATTCCTCTTCTTCTAAACCACTCACATACGTCTCAAAGTTTTTTAGTTCATCTTCAAAATTTGTAAATATATTGTTTATTGTCTCTGTTATTTTTATTAAGTTTTCTTTTTTTTCCTCAAACTTATATTTTTCATTTATTGGGACTGCTTTTTGATAAAAGGCACTTCCCTCTTTATTAGTTAAAACACAATTTTTTAATATTGCAGACTCTCTTGGTAATCCATCAACTCCAGGGTGAAAACCAAAATCGATGTAAATTTTACTTTTTGATAAAATTTCAATAACTTGATTCATGTTGTAATTTTGTAATGGTAAAAATTTAATATTTGGGTTTGTATCAATAATCTTTTTCATAAAACTTGAACTTTTTGCTGGATTATAACAAATAATATTTTCTTTTTTTTTAATTGAAATTTTTTTTGCAGCCTCAAAAAATTCTTTACGTATGAAATCATTTAAAAAATGAGTTTCAACTCCTTTTGAATTAAGCACTTCATGTTGATATTGGGATTGTGCTAGGTTAACCTTAAAATCTTTAATTTTAAATAAGTTTGAAAATGGGAAATTAAGATAAATAACCTTCAAATATTTTACTAAACTCAAATTTCCAAATCGATTTGCTGTGATTTCATTGAAAAAACGGATAAAATGAAAAGGAATTTTTATAACAGACCTAACAAACTTAGAGTGTTTTTCCTGAAAATGTGAAAGAAAAAAAAAATCTAAACTCATCCAAAATAATACTTTTTGAATATTCTTATATTTTTTTGAAACTAAAATTGAATCATATACTTCAGGTACTACTAAAACATTTTTATCTAAGTCCTCAATTTCATCTGTATAAGATAAATTGTAATTTTTATAATTATTATGGACAGGGTTTTCTTGATTAGAGGGGTAATAATGCATGAAAACTTTTTTACCTAAATTTTTTAATTCTGAACCTAATTGATGCAAATGTTTTGGTCCACCAGTGCTTAGTTTAGATGGGCATAATATATAATACGTAGTTTTTTGTTCGATATTCAGTTTCATAATTATTCTATATTTACTCTTTTTTTTTATTGTAGTAACCAAAATTTATTATTTTAAAAAATGAATTTTTAGACTAAGTTTTGGTTAAATGAATAAAGAAAATGCAAGTAAACTATGGAAAATTATTCAGGAAGCTGGTGATTATTTGGAGGGTCAATTACCTGTTCATATTAAACATCCTAAGGGAAGAAATCCTTATGCTCATGTTGCAATATGTGTCAAAAGTAAATTTAATGCAAGTTACAAAGATATCCCTGATGAAAAATTAAATGAAGTATTAAAATATATTGAATATTTAAAACAAAATCCAAATTAGATTTAATTTTATAATTTTATTGTTTTGGAAAATAATCTTTTAAAGAACCTTCTCTATATACATCGGCTGTACAACAGTGTAGACCACCTCCGAATGCATAAGCATCTCTAAGTTCTACAGGTATTACTTCCATTCCAAGTTTGTCTAATTGTTCTGCTTGATAGACCTCACTTTTCTCAACACAAACTGTCTTAGGATCGAGTACCAAAACATTCATAGACAGCCAAACTGATGAATAACATAATTTAGGTGGTTGGTTATGAGCTGGTTGAGCACTATCAACTATTTCCCAACCATTATTTTCAAATAATTTTCTCTGTTCTATAGGTAATCTTCTTTGAGGATTGTTTATTATTAATCCTTCTCTTATAGGTGTAAAAGTTGCATCAATATGAATTGGATAAGGATCGCCTGGAAAGTTTACTGCATGAACTCTATGATCTTTATAATGTCTCTTTAACCAATTAATACCTTTTAAATTTGTTGTGAAACCGTGCTGAACCACTAAATCTTTACCAAACCTTAAAACGTCAGCAGCATCAAATAATGCCTCCTCCTCAGTAGTTACAAAATATTTTCTTTCAGTCCACTCAAGTCTCTTTTGAACACCTATTCTGTCTGATAGATAGTCTTTTCTATAATCCGCATCTGTTAATCTTGGTTTTGGTGCAGCTTCATGTCTCATATTTGGATCTTGATTGTAATAATTTTTTAAAAGTGGTCTATAACACAAATATTCAAACCATCGACAACGATAACTCATCGTAGCTTCTAATATCTCGTTACCAACAGTTAACAAAACATCTCTTGGTGGCATACAGCCAAACATTGTTTCAGCTTCCCAATCAGGTGTGGATGTTTTTTGATTAAAATCTATTGGTGTTGGCCTATCAACTTTAATTCCTCTTTTTTGAAGTATATTTGAGAAATCATCTAATAATTGATTTGCTTTATCAATTGTATCTTTCGTTCTCTGTCCAAACTGACCTCGCATATCACTATCCTCTGGAACTTTTGCATCTAGTGCTGGTTCAGGCGCTGGAATACAAGTGCCATCTGCCCTACCAACTATCACGTGTTTCAATGGATCCCATTCGTTCCAACTATTAACAATAGTCTTATTATCACTCATAAAGATTAGTTTCTTATAATATTATGCTCTGGGCCGAAAGGAAATTTTGTTATATTTTCTACTCCTATTTTACCTATTACTAGAATATCATGCTCTCTGTAACCTCCTGCACCAGGATTACCTTCTGGAATCATTATCATTGGCTCCATTGAGATAACCATATTCTCCTCAAGAACAGTGTCTATATCTTCTCTAAGCTCTAATCCAGCCTCTCTACCATAAAAATGGGAGAGCATACCAAACGAATGACCATAGCCAAAAGTTCTAAATTTAAGATAACCAAGTTCAGCAAAAAGCTCATTTAGTTCACGGCAGATATCTGAGCATTTTACACCAGGTTTAATAAGTTCTAACCCTCTTTTATGAACTTTTATATTTGCTTCCCAAGCCTTTAAAGATGCATCATCAGCATAATCTAAAAATAAAGTTCTTTCTAAAGCTGTATAATATCCTGAAATCATTGGAAATGTATTTAAAGATAAAATATCACCTATTCTTAATGCTCGGTTTGTTTTTGGATTGTGCGCTCCATCAGTATTAATTCCAGATTGGAACCAAACCCAAGTGTCCATATATTCTGCTCCAGGATAAATTCTAGCTATTTCTCTTTCCATTTTGTCTCTACCAGAAATAGCAATTTCTAACTCTGTATTGCCCTCTCTAATATTTTTTACAATTTCTTCGCCTCCTAAATCAGCTATACGCGCACCATCTTTAATAATCTCTATTTCCTCTTTAGATTTAATCATTCTCAATTTCATTAAATCTTTAGAAATATCATTAAAAATTGAAAAATTAAAAATGGATACAAGTTTTTCTTTAACATCAAGTGTTATATGATCATTCTCAATTCCTATACTTTTTGAAGACGTCTCTTTTTCAGTTATAGAAAAGATGGCTTTAAAAAAATTATCTCTTTTCCAGTCAGTGTAGATAATATTATCACAGTGTGATCTTCGCCAAGGTTGGCTTGCATCAATATTTGCTGAAATAGTAAAAATTTTATTTTCAGTTATTACACAGCCGTATGGTCTTCCAAAAGAACAATAAATAAAACCCGTATAATATGCAATATTATGCATAGATGTTAAAATAATAATATCTAGATTTTTTTTATCCATCACAAATCTTAATTTTTTCAACCTTTTATTGTATTCCTCATCTGAGAAAGGGAGCTTAAGTTTTTGTCCATTTTTTAATGTAAAAAAATCAGGTCTTTCCATTTGTCACTTTCAAAAAATTAATTTAGTCCAATATATCGTTTATTCCATCTCATGATTAAACTGTAATAAAATAATGATATAAATAAAAAAAACCCACCGATTATTGTGTTTGCATCAGGTATCTCGTTAATTCCAAATAAAGGTAACCATACCCAAAAAATTCCACCGATTACCTCTGTTAAAGAAAGTAATGTCAATTCAGCAGCTGGTATAGCTTTAGAACCAATAGAATATAAAATTAATCCTAAACAAACTAAAGTACCATGCAAAGAAAATAATGTGCTATTATAGCTAGATGATAAAAAAACTTGTCCTTTAATCAAAATTATTGTTCCAGCACAAATAAAACAAAATAAACCTGCAAAAGCTACAGTTGTAAATTTTGGAGTTTCCCTTCTCCATCTTAAAGTCACCGAAAAAATTGAAAAACCTACAGATGAAGTGATTCCAAAAATAAATCCGACTAAAGAATTTGTACCTGAATTTCCAAAAGCCATTATAATTATTCCAATCGTTGCAATAATAATTGATATCCAAACATTTAAAGAAATTTGCTCTTTTAAAAAAATAAAAGCTAGCAATGCGGTAAAAAAGGGCATAGCAGCTAAACATAACAAAGTAATCGCAGCTGTGGTATTTGTGATTGAGTAAATAAATGAAATCATTGCAATACCCAAGCCAGTTCCTCCAATAATTCCTGATTTTCCAATTCTTAGATAATTTTTCCAAAACTTTATTCCTTCCTCAAAATATAAATAAAGATTTAATATGATGAAGATAGTTAAGCCTCTACCAAATATATATTGCCAAGGGACTTGATGTGGACTATCCATGTATCGAACAACTAATGGTCCAAATGACCATAAAATTCCTGCAAATAAAACAACTGGAACAGCAACTTTAGGGTTTTTTAATTCAAGCATTACCTAAGATTAAGTCTAAATCTATATAACTACAACAAAATTTAAGAAATTATCTTTCATTAATTTACTATTTTTGGTTGTGTTAATTTTAAGTTTTATAATTTTGTGAATTTTTTTTGTTTTTTAATATTATCTTTTAAATTAACTTATAATTATAAATGGATTTAGAAATACTAAATATCGCGTCAAATACAGATAATAATCGAAATATAAAAAGTCGTACACATTATTCTAAACTAAAAAACTCTTTATGTGGTGATGAAATAAAAATAGACCTAATAATAAGAGATAATAAAATAATTGACTTTGGATACAATGGAGAATCTTGTATTTATTGCCAAGCTTCCGCAAGTTTATTATCAAAAATATCAATTAATAAAAACAAAATTGAGATTAATAAATTATGTAATAATATTGAATTATATTTTAATAATAATTCAAAGCTAGTTAAGAAAAAATGGAAATCTTTAAATAGTTTATTCAAAATTAAAAATAAACATCGCAAAGAATGTATTTTGTTACCTTTTAAGGCATTTAATAAAATCAAATCAGTTTAATTTAAAAATTTGAATGCTTTGTTCTATGAAATTATAAAGTTATTTTCTATAAGTAAGCCAGCTAAAATACCAATTAACAAAGCAATAATTAGTTTTTTTTTATTCACTTTTTTAATTTAGATGTTTTTAAACTTTCAATATTTGATGACGATAATTTAGATTTTATAGTTATTTTGATATTCTCCCAAAGTTTAGCCATACCTAAAGGTTCGTAAATCATAAATATAATCATTAAACCACCAAATATTACCTGTTCAATTGATGAAATAATTGTAGCGTCGATGGCTCCATGAAAAACATTATTTCCTATAGCATTTAAAAGAACTGGAAAGAGCAAAATAAATGCTGCTCCTATAAAAGCACCATTGATCGTTCCAAGTCCTCCAAGAATGCACATAAATAATATTTTAAAAGATAACTTAATATCAAAAGCGACTGGTTCTAAAGATTTAAGGTAACAAAATGCAAAAAGGGCACCTGCAACTCCACAATAAAATGCACTAATTGCAAATGCCTGAACTTTAGTTCTTAATAATGAAACTCCCATTGACTCCGCAGCGATATCCATGTCTCTAACTGCCATCCAATTCCTACCAGTACTACCTCTAGCCATATTCATTGCTAATAAAGTTAAAACGGTGGTAACAGCCAAACATACAAAATACATAGCTAATGGAGTTGTAAATGGTTTTCCCATAATAACTATGTCTTGAGCAGTTATAATTCCTGATGAGTCATAGTTTTTAAACCAACCAAATTTATCTATCATCCATATAATAAAAAACTGTGAGGCTAATGTTGCTACCATTAAATAAATTCCTCTTACCTTTAAACTTGGTAGACCAAACAAAATTCCAAAAGCTGCAGCAATTAAACCTGAAACTATTAATGAGCCTACAAAACCAAGATCAGGCACTCGTAAAATAAGGTTAAACATAGCAAAAGCACCTGCAGCCATAAAGCCAGCAGCCCCTAAAGCCAATTGTCCCGTATAACCCATAACAATTTGTTGTCCAATTGTAGCTAAGGCTAAGCAAAGCCATGGTATTAAAATAGATGTATACCAATACTCTGTTGTAATAAATGTTGGTATTATCAATACACTTAAAAACATACAAACCGCTAAGTTAATTAAGTCTTTTTTTGTGTATGTCATAAAAACTGGTTTCATAAATTAAACTCTCCTAATAATTTTTTCTCCAAATAAACCTTCTGGTCTATATAACAAAAAGAATATTGCTAATACGTAAGGAGCCCAACCTTCAATAGCGCCACCAAAAAACGGTCCGATGTATACTTCTAGCACTTTCTCCACTGCACCAATAATTAAGCCCCCTATAATGGCACCTGGAATAGAGGAGAAACCACCTATAATTAGGACTGGTAAAGCTTTTAATGCAAGATCAACAAGAGCAAATTGAACACCAGCTCTTGCACCCCACATACATCCTGCAACTAACGCTACGACCCCTGCAGCAGACCAAACTAATAGCATAATATGTTTTAAAGGAATTCCGATTGAACTCGCAGCTCCAGCATCATCTGCTACAGCTCTTAAACCTAATCCAATTTTTGTATACTTGAACAATAAAAACAGACCGATAATCATTATAGCTGCAACAAATCCAGCTGTGATATCAAGAGCACTAATAAATAGTTTTAAATTATCAGCGATCCACGGCACTGGAAAATCTCCTATACCTAAATCTAATCTTCTTACCTCTACTCCCCATGCTGCTTGAGCAAGTCCCTCTAAAACATATCCTAGGCCAATTGTAGCCATTAAGACTGTATCTTCGCTGGCGTTCATGAGAGGTCTTAAAACAAATCTTTCAGTGCATAAACCAACTACTACCATTAAAAAAGCAGCCAAAATAAATGCTAGTACAAAAGGTATATTAAAATCTTGCATGAAACCACAAAAAGCAAGCACTGAGAAAAAAACCATAGCTCCTTGTGAGAAGTTAAAGGTTGCTGAGGCTTTAAAAATTAAAACAAATCCTAGAGCAACTAGAGAGTACATAGTACCAGCGAGCAAACCGCCCACCAAAACTTCCATGAAAAATAGCAATTCATCAACCATATATTTACCTTAGTGTTCCACTCCTAAATAAGCATCTATTACTTTTTGATTTGATCTAACTTCATCAGGTGTACCATCGCCAATAACTTTACCATAATCAAGTACAACAACTCTGTCCGATATATCCATAACTACTCCCATATCATGCTCAATAAGAACCATAGTTGTACCCAATTCATCGTTTACTTTTAAAATAAATCTACACATATCTCTTTTTTCTTCAACGTTCATTCCTGCCATTGGCTCGTCTAATAAAATTATTGATGAGTCTGTTGCAAGGGCTCGACCTAACTCAACTTTTTTTTGAAGTCCATAGGGCAGTTTTCCAACTGGTGTGTCTTTAATGTCTTCAATCTCTAAAAAACTAATTATCTCCTCAGATCTATCCCTATTTAATTTTTCCTCTTTTTTTACTTTAGGAAGTTGTAAAGCAACCTCAAGAAAATTTGTTTTCGTGTGAAGTTTTCTGCCAACTAAAATGTTATCTAAAACTGACATTCTTTTAAAAAGTGCTAAATTTTGAAAAGTCCTAGATAAACCCATTTGAGCCATAACATTTGGGGTAATATTTTGTATTTGTTGTCCTTTAAACGAAACAGTTCCTTGTTGAGGCTTATAAATTCCATTAATGCAATTTAACATTGAGCTTTTTCCGGCGCCATTAGGTCCAATTATAGCTCTAACTTCATGCTCAAGTACATTGAAAGAAGTATCTGTTATTGCTTTAACACCACCAAAAGAGAGTGAGATATTATTTACCTCTAATATTGGTTTTCCTATTTTAAATTTTCTTTCGTATGCCATCTTTAATTACTTCTTTTTTTTAAACTTTCTTCTTTAAGAACATCTCTAAAGTTTTTTCTACCTTTCTTTGAAATTCCTAAATATAATTCTTTTACTTTATCATCATTTAATAAACTTTCTGCAGTCCCATCTAACATAACTCTACCTGTTTCAATGATATAGCCATAATCTGAATTTTTTAGTGCAACGTTAGTATTTTGTTCAGCAAGTAAAATGCTAACACCCTCTTTTGTATTTAACTCTTTTACAATATTAAAAATCTCTGCAACTAATTGTGGTGCAAGACCCATTGTCGGCTCATCTAATAATAGCATTTTAGGTTTAGCCATCATTGCTCTTGCAACTGCTATCATTTGTTGCTCTCCACCTGAAGTAAATGCTGCTTGACTTTTTCTTCTTTCTTTAAGTCTTATGAAATAAGTGTAAATTTTCTCTAATTCTTGATTAATATCACCTTTAGATAATTTTCTTGAGTATGCTCCTGAAATTATATTCTCTTCAACAGTAAGGTGACCAAAACATCTTCTGCCTTCTAACACTTGAACCATTCCAAGCCCAACCATTTGCGAAGGAGTTTGTTTCTCTATTGCGTTTCCATCATATTCAATTGAACCGTTTGTAACTTTGCCTCTTTCTGAAGCTAACATTGTTGAAACTGCTTTTAATGTAGTGCTTTTACCTGCTCCATTTGCTCCTAATAATGCTACTACTTTCCCTTTAGGAACTTGCAAAGATACATCGTGTAAAGCTAGAATAACATTATCATATCTGACCTCTATATTCTTTATATCTAGAATGTTGGCTGAATTGTTACTCATTAAGCTTTCTTTTTATATTAAATTAAATTTTATTTAAAGGGGGAGTTTAAAATAATTTGATTATTTTATCTCCCCCTTCGATTGGTATTAATTTATCTCTAAATTAATTAACCGCATTTTTTCGGTGTAATGTTGTTCTCTTTAGCAAATTTCGCTGCAGAGTCTTCAACTAGACCTCTAATAAATGCAGGATCGCCTGGAGCCTCCCAACCAGTTACCTGATTGAATTTTGTTCCATCCCACTGCATTACAGCAAATTTACCGGCACCTTCATGGTTTGCACATGAAATAGCAAACGGAGCTAACATTCCTCCAACTCCAAGTTCAGTAAGTCTAGCTTCAGTCATGTTTAAATTTTCATAACCATCTCTAAACTCAGCACCAGTTACTGCTTTACCGACTTTGTTATGCATTTTTTGAGCAATTCTCAATGCTTCAATCCACATAACTGCAGCACCTAGTCCTCTATTCCAGTAAACTGAACCAATCCTATTTGGATCAGCTAAGTTACCTTTTCCAGCACCATATACTTTGTCTTTGATGTCTTTAACCAATGGATATTCCCCAGGTAAAGCATTTGCAACAGCATAAGTTCCCTTAGCTGCATCACCTGCTGGGTACATATCCTCTTCGGCAGCACCAAATGTTACATACATCATTCTATCTCTTGGGAAATTAATTCTAGCAGCATTAGTCATTGCTGTTGAATTCATTCCAGAACCTGCTCCCCAGAAAGTAACCCAATCAGGTTTTTCTTTTCTAATTTGCAGCCACTGAGATTGTTGTTCAAGACCTGGAGGTGGGATTGATATTTCAATCAACTCAACTCCCCAGTCATTACAAATTTTTCTCATTGCTGGTAATGGCTCTCTACCGTAAGCAGAGTCAATGTGTAAGTGAACGATTTTTTTACCTTTCATCTTATCAATTCCGCCTTCGATCTGCGCCATAAATTTTAATTTAACAGCTATCTGTGACCAGTAGTGACTTGCAGCATTAAATACCCAAGGCCATACTCTTCCATCAGCACCGTCAGTTCTTCCATAACCATATTGAGCTAAAACAACATTGTCTTTTGCCATACGGTTAATAACTGCATATGCTCCTGGTGTTCCTAAAGTATCAAACACAACTATTCTTTGACCATCTTTTTCAAGTAGTCTCTGATAACACTCAACTGTTTTTACAGCATTGTATTCAGTTTCACATTCTTGCCATGTAAGCATAACTCCATTCACTCCACCTGTCATATTGACATAGTTCATGTAGTCAATTTGTGCCCCATAATAACCAGTACCCATTGCTGAATATGGTCCAACACGGCTACTTGCTACAGGAAAGTATTGAGTTTCTGCTCCAAATACTTTTTGAGGTAAAGCGAGTGAAGAAAATAAAGCTACCACTACTGTTAAAGTAGATGCTAGTCTTTTAAACATTTTTGTTAACATTTCTCCCCCTGTTAGGTTAAAGTTTTAAAATTAAATTTAAACATATGGAAAAGGTTAATGCAAATTTTAATCATTCCAACTCGCAACTAATGTCGCACTTGACTAAAGAGAAATCAACTTCAGATTGAACATAAAGTTTATTCAGTAAATTTTTCTAAGTTTGTGATAAATAAACTTAATGAAAAATTCTGAATTCATAAAATCAACCTTAGCAGGAATTTTTTCAATTGTTACTATTGGAGTGTTAACACTCCTTACATACAAAACTGAATTTGGGATATTTTTATTAGCTTCTTTTGGATCATCAATGGTGTTGCTTTATGGTTATCCAGAAAGTCCTTTTGCCCAG
>CACOLA010000008.1 GCA_902627935.1 uncultured Pelagibacteraceae bacterium
TTTTTGAACAATTATTTTTAATTAATTTGTTATCTTCCTCTACCTTAAATACATAAGTATGTTGTTCGCCAAAAGTATTTTTAACTTCATACAATATAGAAATTAATTTTTCATTTTTATTATATATAAAAAAAATACTCAGAGGATTAAAAACGTAGCCTAATATTCTTGGATAACACAAAAGTTTTATCTTTATATTTACAGTGTTTATATTGTTATTATTCAAATTAAGCTTAACCCAATTGATAAGTGATGAACCATCACGTTCACCGTGATCTTTCTCGTAGAAACTTATTAAGTTAAATTTATTTATTGAAAAAAATTTTAACTTATCATTAAGCTCATTTAGTTCTGAAAGATCGATAAATAGTGAAAATACTTTATATTTAAAAAAATGCTTTTTAGGTTTAAATCTTTTATGAATTACACTTCCATTATATATACAAGAATTAGTCATTAAAGTTTTTTAACATTTCGATAGATGATTTTATTCCATCTTCATGAAATCCGTAACCAAAATAACTTCCACAAAAAAGCAAATCTTTTTGATTTTGTAGTTTAACAAGTTCAGATTGAGCATCTAATGCATTCTGATTATAATAAGGGTGTGTAAATTTTACTTTTTTTAATATTTTTTTTTCATCAATTTTAAAATATGGGTTGAGTGTTAAGAAAATATTTTCATTACATCTTAAGTTTTGTAATAAATTTAACCAATATGTAATTGAATTTTTCTCTAAATTTTTATTATCTATTGAAGAATTCCAAGAAGACCAAGTTTTTTTATTTTTTGGCATAGCTCTTTGATCTGTATGAATGTAAGCAATATTTTCCTTATAATTGAAATTTGATAAAATATTTTTTTCATCCTCTGTAGGATTTTCGATTAATTTTAAAGCCTCATCTGCGTGTGTAGCTAATATTACTTTATCGTAATTAAAAAATTCACTTTGTCCACCATAGTACAGTTGTAAGCCTGATGATTTTCTTTTAATTTTTGTAACCTTATAATTTTTATAATGCTCTCCACTTAATTGAGAAATTATTTTTTTTACATAAGTTCTGCTTCTATTGGATACAGTATACCATTGAGGTCTGTCTTTTAATTTAAACAATCCATGATTTTGAAAAAATTTTAAAAAGAAATTAATCGGCATTTTACTAGCTTCATAAGGAGGCATAGACCAAATTGCAGATACCATTGGTATGATATGATAATCAATGAATATTTTAGATAATTTGTTTCTCTCTAAATATTCCCCTAAAGTAATTTTTTCATCTAAAATAATTCCCTGATCATTTTTTTTATAAAATTTAATAATATCAAAAACCATTTTTATGAAATCAATATTGAGTAAATTTGACTTATTTGAAAAAATTCCACTCAAACCCTTTCCACAATATTCAATATTTGTATTGTCTACTGATACTGAAAAAGACATGTCACTTTTTTCAATTTCAATATTATTCTCCTTAAAAAAATTAATCAAATTAGGGTATGTCTGAAAATTAAAAACAATAAACCCGATATCAATAGAAACTTTTTTTTCATCAAAAAATACATCAATTGTATAAGAATGCCCTCCAAAGTGGTCTTCTCTCTCAAAAAGATCTACCTTATGTTTTTTTGATAGGTAATATGATGCGCTAAGTCCTGAAATTCCTGAACCAACAACAGCTATTTTCATTAAAAATTATGCTGCATCTTCTTTAAACTCATCCATACTTGGACAAGTGCAAAAAATGTTTTTATCTCCATAAACATTGTCAACTCTCGCAACTGGAGGCCAAAATTTGTTTGTTTTTAAAAATTTTGCTGGATATGCAGCTTGCTCTCTAGAATATTTATGTTCCCATTTATCTGAAGCTAATTCCATATCAGTATGTGGTGCATTTTTTATTGGGTTATCTGTTTTATCAAATTTACCTGACTTGATCATATCGATTTCTGATTTAATACTTATCAAAGTATCACAAAATCTATCCAATTCAGATAAACTCTCACTTTCAGTTGGCTCAATCATCATGGTACCTGCTACCGGCCATGACATAGTTGGAGCATGAAAACCATAATCAATTAGTCTTTTAGCTATATCCTCTTCTGTAATTCCCGTTTCACTTTTAATTGATCGAATATCAATTATACATTCATGAGCTACATTGCCGTTTGAACCTTTGTAAAGAATTGGGTAATAATCCTTTAGTCTGTTTGCAACGTAATTTGCATTTAATATTGCAACTTGAGAAGCTAGTTTTAAACCCTGTGAACCCATCATTTTAATATACATCCAAGAAATTGATAAAATACTTGAACTGCCCCAAGGTGATGCTGAAACTGCTCCAATTCCTGTTGCTGGTCCACAATCTTTAACAACTGGATGATTAGGAAGATAAACCTGTAAATGTCTTTTACATGCAATTGGTCCCATTCCTGGTCCTCCTCCACCATGTGGAATACAAAATGTTTTGTGTAAGTTTATGTGACAAACATCTGGACCAAAATTTCCAGGTCTTGCAATACCAACAAGTGCATTCAAATTTGCACCATCCATATAAACTTGACCGCCATGTTTATGAATTAACTCACATATATCAGTAATTTTTTCCTCAAAAACACCATGTGTAGATGGATATGTGACCATTAAAGCTCCAAGATTTTCTGAATGTAATTCTGCTTTTTTCTTTAAATCTTCAAAATCTACATTCCCCTCTTTATCACAATTAACAACTACTACTTTCATTCCAACCATTTGTGCACTTGCAGGATTTGTTCCATGTGCTGAGCTTGGTATTAAACATATATTTCTATTTTTATCTCCCTTGTCTAAATGATATTTTCTTATAACCATTAATCCTGCATATTCTCCTTGCGCTCCTGCATTTGGTTGGAGTGAAACTCCAGAAAAACCAGTTATTGATCTTAGCCAATTTTTAAGATCAGTGAACATTGCTCTATATCCTTCCATCTGCTCAATAGGTACAAACGGATGGGGCTCGGCTAATTCTCTCCAAGAAATAGGTATCATTTCTGCTGTCGCATTAAGTTTCATAGTACATGAGCCAAGTGCAATCATAGTTCTGTTAAGAGCTATATCCTTATCCTCTAACTTTTTAAGATATCTAAGCATTTCTGTTTCTGAGTGATACGAATTAAAGACAGGATGTTCTAAAAATTTTGAAGATCTTAACAAATTTTTTGGTAAATTTGGTAAACTTACTGTTGGATCTTCTTTTTTAATTGATTCTGCTGCATTAAAAATTTTTAATAGTTGATTTACTCTATAAACATTTTTCTTTTCATCAAAAGAGACTGCAAGCATGTCTGAATTTACTTTTCTAATATTCACTTTTTGATCCAAAGCATTATTATAAATTTGATTAGTTTTTTCTTTAGTAACGATTGTAACTGTGTCAAAGAAATGATCTGAATAAATCTCGTATCCTGATTGCTTTAATTTATCCGCAAAGTTTTTAGCTAATTGAGAAACTCTTTCAGCAATAGTTCTAATACCTTCTGGACCATGATAAATAGCATATGCTGCTGAAACAATTGCTAGTAAAGCTTGAGCAGTGCAAATATTACTCGTGGCTTTGTCTCTTCTTATGTGTTGTTCCCTTGTTTGTAAGGACAATCTATATGCTTTGTTTCCATGTCTATCAACAGAGACTCCTACAATTCTTCCTGGCATAGATCTTTTAAATTCATCTTTAGTTGCAAAAAAAGCTGCATGTGGTCCCCCATAACCCATTGGAATTCCAAATCTTTGAGAACTTCCTACAGCTATATCTGCTCCTAGTTCCCTTGGGGTTTTTAACTTAGATAACGCTAATAAATCACAAGCTAATATCGCTTTACCATTTTTTTTGTGTATTTTACTTATAGACTCGCTAGGATCTTTTATATCCCCTAATGTTCCTGGATATTGTAATACACCGCATACCAAATCCTCTTTTAATTGATCTAATACATTATTTTCATCACCTACAAGCACTTTCAATCCCATTGGTTCCGCCCTTGTTTGAATTACATCAATTGTCTGTGGATGACAGTTTTCTGATACAAAAACTAAATTACTATCTTTTTTGTTTAATCTATGACTTAATCCCATAGCTTCTGCAGCTGCAGTTCCTTCATCTAACAAAGATGCATTAGCTATATCCATTCCAGTTAAATCAACTATCATTTGTTGGAAATTAAGTAGCATTTCCAATCTTCCTTGAGCCACCTCGGGCTGATAAGGTGTATAAGAAGTGTACCAACCTGGGTTTTCTAAAATATTTCTTAGAATTACATATGGTGTATAAGTTCCGTAGTAACCCATTCCAATAAAATTAGAATAAATTTGATTTTTTTTTGAAATTGCTTTTAATTTTCTTAAGGCTTCATATTCTGAATTTGACTCACCAATATTTAATTCATCTTTTAATTGGATTTTTTCTGGAACTGTGCTTTTGATTAAGTCATCTAGTGATTTATAATTAAGTTCTTTAAGCATTTTACTTTGATCTTCATCTGAAGGTCCAATGTGTCTTTTTAAAAAATCTTTTTGAGAATTGTGTAACATTAACTAGCGCTCTCCTTTGCAAATTTATCGTATTCCTCTTTATTCATTAGATTATCCATTTCAGACTGATCTTTCATTTTTAGTTTAAAAAACCATGCTGAACCTTCTGGATCTTCATTAATTTTAGAAGGATCATCCACAATTGCTTGATTAGTGTCTACTACCTCTCCACTTACGGGAGTATAAACATCGCTAGCTGCTTTTGTAGATTCTACCACCCCTGCAGTCCCATCTTTCTCAACATTAGATCCTTTTTCGGGAAGTTCAGCAAAAACTATATCACCAAGCATTTCTGTTGCATGTTTTGTAATTCCTATTGTAGCCACATCTCCCTCTAAAGTAATCCACTCATGTTCTTTTGAAAATTTTACCTCGCTCATTAATTTAATCCTTTCACATAATTTTTTTTATAAAATGGTAAAGTGCAAATATTTGCTGGATGTCTTTTTCCTCTTACCTCAAGAAAAATTTTAGTATCAACTTTTGAAAATTCTTTATCAACATAACCCATCGCTATAGGACCCTTTACACTTGGTCCAAACGTTCCACTAGTTATCTCACCAATTTGTTTATCTTTATCGTCAAATATTTTAGTTTTTTCTCTAGCAATCAGTCTACCTTCAGGTTTAATCCCTACTCTTATTTGGTTTGATCCATCTCGCATTTGGTCTATAATTTTTTTTGATCCAATAAAACCTCCATTTGATAATCTAGATTTTGAGATTGCCCATCTAAGATTTGCCTCAACTGGTGTTTTATTAATATCTAATTCATGACCATATAAACATAATCCAGCTTCTAATCTCAAGGTATCTCTTGCCCCAAGTCCTATAAGTTGTGCTCCTTTTTCCATTAAATTTTCTACAAATTTTTCTGCTTTATCGTTAGAAATTGAAATTTCAAATCCATCTTCTCCTGTATAACCAGATCTTGTTATAAATAATTTTTGATTATCAGAATCAAACCAATTTCCGGTCATAAAATTTAGTTGATCTATTCCATTTATAATTGAGTTTAAAATTTCAACAGACTTAGGTCCTTGTATTGCTATCAACGATCTATTGTTATCTAAATTCATTTTAAATTTAGAACTTAATAAATTTGATAAAATCTCAAAATCTTTATCTTTACATGCAGCATTAAGTATAATTAAAAAGCCTTCTTCAATTTTAGTAATAATTAAATCATCATAGATTCCAGCATTCTCATTCATTAAAAAACTGTACTTAGAGCTGTTTTGTTTAAGATTTTTTAAATCTAGTGGAAAGATTTTTTCTAATTCCTCTGCCAAACTTTCATTACCATATATAAATAACTGGCCCATGTGAGATACGTCAAATATTCCAGAGTGTGATCTTGTAAATTTATGTTCTTCAATAATGCCCTTGCTATACTGAATAGGCATTTCATAGCCAGCAAATTCTACAAACTTGGCGTTGTTAATTTGATGAAGTTTATTTAAAGATGTTTTCTTTATTTCCATATTAACTCTTTGTACCCATCTGTATATTTGCCTGAGAGTTTTGCTCCTTCGGCGAGAATTTAATCTCTTTCCAGAGTTAATACGCTACGGTCCGTTTTGCCTGAGAGTTTCCTGGGTAGTTGCTCCTTCGGCGCTACAATAATTTATAGTCTCTCCCGTTAATTAATAATCTTACAAGTAAGAACGAATGTCAATTAGAAACGCTTTTTTTATTCTTTATTAAAAGTGAATAAAACTGTAATAAAACTGCAAACAGAATAATGGCCCCTCCTATTATTCCAAATAATGATGGTCTTTCACTCACAAATAAAAAAGCCCATATGGGGCCTAATACAGATTCGGACAACATAATTACGCCAACTATCGCAGAGGGAGTTGTTCTTGCTCCAATTGTAATAAATATAAAACCAAAACCGACTTGAAAAAAACCAGCTAAGAAACCTAGAAAAATATCATTAGGCGATATCATTAGTTTAGTTGAAAGTAAAAATCCCACTAAACATGAACATACTCCAGCTACAAATTGAGCTGGCACCATATCTACATTTGGGTATTTTCTTATTATAATTATTAAAATTGCAAAAACTATAGGCATTGAAAATGCTGCTAGATTTCCAGATAATTCACCTGGTGAAAGTGAATTTCCAACCATCAATAAAACACCTGCAATTGCTAAAAAAATTGAAATCAGAGTTATAACACTAATTTTTTCTTTTAAAAAAAAATATCCAAAAATAGCCAAAAATAATATCTGAAGTGAAATAATAAAGTTTGTATTAGCAACAGTAGTATTATACATGGCAAAAACATATCCACAGAATCCAAAAGATAAAATTATTCCACCAAAGAACCCTGGTAAACCCGACACATAAAATGATTTGAAAGTATCTTTTTTATAACTGATTATTAGAAATGCTAAAACTGTAAGAGTAAAAAAAAATGATCTCCAAAACAATATTTGCCATAAAGTTGCGCCCTCAAAAGATTTTACGATAAGTCCTCCAAAACTTAAGCTTAATGCCCCTAAAAAAATTAATAATGGGCCTGGAAGTTTTGTAATTATATTCATTATATTTGATTTAATAAATTCTGAGTTTCCATCTCATACATCTTAAAAAGAGTTTCTGCATCTGATAAATCAATTTGTTGAAATTTTATTTTAGATCCAGATGGTAATTGAACCAAACGATCATAATCAGCACTTATTACAACCCCAATTTTAGGATAGCCACCAATTGTACCATGATCTGACAACATTATAATTGGATTTCCATCACCTGGGACCTGAATAACACCTTTAATTAAACCTTCCGACTTAATATTCGTACTGTTAATATTTTCTAATTTAGGTCCTTCAAGTCTTGTGCCCATTCTGTCGGATAATTTTGAAATTTTAAATTCTTTTTTAAAAAAATTGTTTATAGCTATTTCTGAAAAATAATTAAAATTGGTCCCTTTTATAACTCTAATTTTTTCTATTTTTGTATTTGTATAATTAATTCTTTTTTTATTAAAATTTTTATTAATTTTAGAAATATTAATTATTTGTCCATTTTGAAATTTTTTTCCATTATTTGCGCCGATGTTAGACTTCGTGTTCGTTGAGCAACTACCCCATTGATAATCCACATCAAACTTTCCACTTAAAGATAAATAACCATAAACTGATTTATTAGTTGACAATATATCTATCTCATCTTCATTATTTATCTCATATGTTTCATAACAATTTCCATCAATTTCAGAAGTTTTTGATTTAATTTTAAACGAAACATCACCAGTTATTGTAAAACTAATTTTTTCTCCTATGTATTTTAAAAGAGGACCTTGGTAAGCAAATTCTATAACAGGATTATTCAAATCAGTTTCAACAAGCTTATTTGCTAATAGATAATTTCTAGTATCCATGGCTCCACTAAATGGAATACCTAAATGATACAAGTTTGATCTGCCTTTATCTTGAAAGGTCGAATTTATTCCAGATCGAATTACTTTAAAATAATTATTACTCATAATTTAAATATTCTTCTTTATTAATTTCTTTAAAAATCACTGTGTCTCCAGGATTAATCAAATTTGGTTTATCTTCTTTTGAATTATCAAAAACTTTCATTGGCGTATTGCCAATAATGTTCCATCCTCCTGGGCTTTCAAAAGTATAAATATTTGCAAATTGTTCTGTTATTCCTATAGATCCTTTTGGTACTTTGACTCTTGGTGTTTCTAATCTTTGAACTCTCATATTTTCGTCCAAATCTCCCAAAAATGGCATACCAGCAATAAAACCAGTCATGTAGCAAAAATATTTTTTATTAAAAAAATTTTTAAGGATTTGTTCTTTACTTAATTTAAGTTTTTCTTCAAGTCTATAAAAGTCTAAGGAATAAGGTTCTTCACAGCAAATAGGTATTTCTAAAATCTTTTTATTGAGAGTTTCGTCTTTATCAATCTGAATTTTTTCTATTAAATTTTTTAAGTCATTGTACTTAATTTTTTTTAAATCAAAGGATATAATTAGCTTATTATATGAAGGAGTAATATTATTTATACTGTCTATTTTTAATTGTTGAATTTTATTAAAATATTTAATGACATATGAATTAATTTCTCTATTAATATCTTGCCCAAAATCACAGTATAAAGCTGCATCACCAAGATTTAATATATTTTTAATCATGACATGTTATACTTAACAATTATGAGTATGGAAATTAATATAAATTGCGATCTAGGAGAAAAATCAAAACATCATTCAAACAAATATGATCCTGATTTACTAGAAATAGTAAATTCTGCAAATATTGCTTGTGGATTTCATGCAGGTGATGAAGAAACAATGCATCAAACAATTAAAATTTCAAAAAAAAATGGAGTAAGTATTGGTGCTCATCCATCATTTAACGATCCAGAAAATTTTGGAAGATCTAGAATAAACTTAACAAAGAAAGAGATAAGAAAACTTATTATAGATCAATATGAAATTTTGCAAAATATTGCAGTAAAACATGATGAGATAGTAAGTCATATTAAGCCTCATGGTGCTTTGAATAATATGGCCTGTGAAGATATTGAACTAGCAACTATTATTGCAGAAACAATAAATGAAATAAGCAAAGATTTGATATATCTCGTTCCAACTGGTTCTAAAATGGAGCTAGCAGCAAAAAAATTAGATATGAAAATAGCTTGTGAAATATTTGCAGATAGAAATTATGAAGATGACGGAAATCTAGTTTCTAGAAAAAAGTCTAATGCTTTGATAACAGATCCTGAAATTGCCAAAAAACACGTATTAAATATGATTAAAAATCAGTCGCTTAATTGTCACAGTGGAAAGCAAATACCTTGTGAAATCGACTCGGTATGCATACATGGGGATAATATTAGTTCATTAGCTACTGCTAAATCTATAAAAAATAATTTACTAGAAAATGGACTTATATTAAAAAAACTAAATACTATGAAAAAATTTTTATGAATATAAAAAAAATACTTGTAACATTAATTCTGACAACAGGGTTATTCACAAATTTGTATGCAGCTGGTTCAAGCGATAGTGGTTCCTCTAAAACTAAAACACAATACGATATGGCTGTATCTCATATTAAAGCTGCTAAAAAATTAGAAGAAAAAGACAAATTAAAAAAAGCAAAAAAAAAATACGAGAAAGCTCAAAAACTATTAATTCAATCTAATGAAAAATTTCCTAATAAAGCCGACACTTTAAATTATTTAGGTTTCACTACTAGAAAACTTGGAGACTTTGAAAATGGAGAAAAATACTATCTTCAAGGTTTGGCTATTAATCCATACCACATAGGTATCAATGAATATTTAGGTGAACTATATGTTGCAACAAACAGGCATAATCTTGCAGTAGAAAGGTTAGAAGTTTTAAAAGGTTGTGATTGTAGAGAGTATGAGGATCTGAAAGCTATTATAGCTGGCGAAAAAGTTTCTAAGTATTAGTTTTTTATAAATCATTTTATTGCTTAATAAAAAATTTTTAATAGTATGTTTATACTTTGTTAGAAGAATTAGTTATATTAGTTCAGATTATATTTATTGATATAATCCTTGCAGCAGATAACGCAATAATAATTGGGTTAATAGCTGCAAATTTTGTTCCGCAAAATAGAAAAAAAATAATTTTATGGGGTGTTGCGGGTGCCTTAATATTTAAAATCATATTTGCTATTTTTGCTACATACCTTTTTCAATTCTACTGGATCAAAATTATTGGTGGTCTGTTATTAATATGGATCGTAAATGATTTAAGGAAAGATTTATTTGAAATTAAAAAAGTAAAATCTCCAAAATTGAAATCTAAAGAACCATCTTTTGTTAAAAGTATTTACAAAGTCCTTTTTGCAGATATTACAATTAGTTTTGATAATGTGATTGGTGTTGTTGGAGCCTCAAAGGGGAATTTTGGATTTATGATATTTGGGTTAGTCTTATCAGTTGTTTTAACTGGGGCTTTAGCAACTTATCTTGCAAATTATGTTCAAAAACATTTGTGGATAGTTTATGTTGGTCTAGGATTTATTCTATTAGTAGCTTTACAATTAATTATTGGGGGACTTAATGATTATGGTGTGTTATCTATCAATGAAACATTTAAGCAATACTTTTAATTTTAGATCCTTTGCCTCTTAAACACTTATTAATACTTATTTTTATTATGGTCGCACATGGAAGCGCTTTCCCAGTAGCAAAACTAGCATTAAATAACTCTGTTCCTCCTATTTTAATGGCATCCTTAAGGATGGGTTTTGTATTTTTAATATTGATTCCTTTTTGGAAATTTAAAATCCCTGAAAAAAAATATATTAAATCTTTATTAGCTTTCTCAATTTCTATGGGTGTACTAGTATACGTATTTATGAATTTATCACTCTATCATTCTTCTATTATATCACCAATTATTTTAGGATCACAACTTGCAATACCATTTGGAATTCTTGCAAGTGCAATCATATTAAAAGAAAATATTAGTTTAAAAAAATGGCTTTTAATTTTAAGTGCTTTTATAGGAATATTAATTATTTTTTTTGATCCACAATTAGCTAATAATTTTTTAGGGTTATTTTTTGCTAGTTTAATGGCGTTATCATTTGGTTTAGCACAAGTTTATTCTAGAGAATTGAGGAATTTAGAAACAAGTATTTTAAATTCATTTGTAGGATTGATTGGTTTTGTTATTTTGTTAATTATTTCTTATTATGTTGAGGGTCAAATAATTTCAAATATAAACTCTATAAATAAAAGTTCATGGGTGTTGATTTTATATCAAGCTGTAATAGTTTCTTTGGGTGCACATTTATTAATGTTCTATCTTTATAAATTTTATACTGTTGGCCAGATTTTTCCGTTTTATTCTTTATTCCCAATATTTGGAATAATTCTAACCTTTCTGGTTTTTGGTGAAGTGCCCACTCTATTGTTTATATTAGGTGGTATTATTGTTATAAGTTCAGTCTTTTTACTTCATAAAATGGCATAATTTACCCATTGAAAAAAGTTACTATTCATATTTAAATCACCTTTTTATAAATTGTTAACAATAAGAAGGATAATAATGAAAAAACTATTTATTGCTGCTTTTATATTCGTTTCTACTGTTACAACGAATACATTTGCAGATATTAAAATGGGGATTATCTTAGGATTTACTGGTCCTATTGAATCTCTAACCCCAGCTATGGCTGCATCAGCAGAACTTGCTTTTAAAGAAGCTTCTGACTCTGGTTCACTATTAGGTGGAAAAAAAATTGAAGTGGTAAGAGCAGACTCAACTTGTGTTGATTCAGCAGCAGCAACTGCAGCAGCTGAAGGTGTTATTTCTCAAGGTGTAGCAGCAATCATGGGTGCTGACTGTTCAGGTGTAACTGGAGCAATAGCTTCTAACGTTGCTGTACCTAATGGTGTAGTAATGATTTCACCATCAGCTACGTCACCAGGATTAACTACTTTAGATGACAAAGGGTATTTCTTCAGAACTGCTCCATCTGATGCTAGAGGTGGTCAAATCTTAGCTGATATCACTAAAGACAGAAAAGTCAAAAGTGTTGCAATTACTTACACTAACAATGACTATGGAAAAGGTTTAGCAGATGTTTACAAAGCAGCTGTTGAAGCTCATGGTATTAAAGTAACTACTGTAACTGCTCACGAAGACGGTAAAGCAGACTATTCATCTGAAGTAGCAACTCTTGCTTCAGCAGGGGGTGATGCAGTAGCTGTAATTGGTTACCTAGACCAAGGTGGTAAAGGAATTATCCAAGCATCTTTGGATTCTGGTGCATTTGATAAGTTTGTTTTATCTGACGGAATGATTGGTAAATCATTAGTAGAGGCTTTTGGAAAAGATCTAAAAAAATCTTTTGGTTCAAGACCAGGTTCAACTGCAAAAGGTGCTGGCTTATTTACAAAAATTGCTAGTGCTGGTGGAGTAGACAGTAATGGTCCATACACAGGTGAGTCTTATGATGCGGCTGCTTTAATTGTTTTAGCAATGCAAGCAGGTAACTCAGCTGATAGAGCTTCTATTGCAAAAAATGTAATGGATGTTGCTAATGGTCCTGGAACAAAAATATATCCAGGTGAACTTAAAAAAGGTTTAGATTTATTAGCTAAGGGTAAAAAAGTTGACTACGAAGGTGCAACAAGTGTATCATTTACTGATGTTGGAGAGGCTGAGGGAGCTTTTCTAGAACTTGATGTTGATGTAAAAGGTGGTGACTTTAAAACAAAAAAACAAAGATAATATTTTATATCTAGAACCCTAGCGAGGAAATTCGCTAGGGTTTTTTTTTAAAACATATATTTATCAGCCATATACATAAACCAAGCAATAGCAGCACCTAAAATAATATATTTCATAAGGTTATTTTATTTCTATTTTTTCAGGAAGTATACCTTTTGGTCTATATCTCATTATTACTAAAAGACCTACTCCCATCATTAAAAATCTAAAGTACGGAACACTTTCAATTAAGTGTACTTTTAAAAAGTGTGTATCATCTAGTCCAGCAGTAGTTAAATTAACCAAGTAAAGACCAATTGGTGCCGCCTCAATCCATAAAAACCAAACAACAAAACCTCCAAGAATCGCACCAAAATTATTTCCACTTCCACCGACAATAACCATTACCCAAATTAAAAAAGTATATCTCAAGGGTCTATAACTTCCTGGTGTAAACAATCCATCTTGTGTTACCAACATTGCACCTGCAATGCCAACTATTGCTGAGCCTAATACGAAAATTAATAAGTGTTGTTTAACTACATTTTTACCCATCGCATTAGCTGCTTCCTCATTATCTCTAATTGCTCTCATCATTCTTCCCCAAGGAGAATAAAGAGCTTTTTGTGTTAAGATTAATAAAATAATCACTACGACTAAAAATAATCCTGAGTAACAAAGTTTAACAAAAACTGATGATCCCTCTATTACAAGTTGATTTAAAGCTGCTTGTCTTTCAGCTAAATCCGTAATCAAATTTAATTTAGTTGAATTAAATTTTTCAACAAGATCTATAAACCAATCTGTTTGTTGTAAATTTACTTCATAAGGCGCAGGTCTTTTTAATCCGATTACATTCTTAACACCTCTTGTTAACCAATCCTCATGTTTTATAATTGCAATAACAATTTCTGATATCAGTAAGGTTGCAATGGCTAAATAATCAGCTCTCAATCCTAAGGCTACTTTTCCTATAACAAAAGCTAATCCTCCTGCGAAAAAAGCTCCAACAATCCAAGAAAAAATAATTGGAAGACCTAATCCACCAAGAAAACCAGTTTTTGCTGGCTCTACATTTTCAATTGCCTCAATTCCAGGTTCTGAAATAAATCTTATGATAACAATCCCTAGAATTATAATAGAAGCTACAATGTAAGTTCTGTTTTTCGATTTCTTATAATTTTTTAAAATATATCTAACAACCAATACCATTGTTATTATAAGTAAAAGACTTAATAAAATGTTAGACCCACCTGCACTCCAAGCTTCTTGAACTGGATCTACTGAAATTAAAACTGCCGCTAAACCACCTAAAGCTGTAAAACCCATTATCCCAAAGTTGATAAGGCCAGCATAACCCCATTGAATATTAGCACCCATTGTCATCACTGCTGAAATAAGACATAGATTAAATATTGATAGAGCAATATTCCAAGATTGGAATATACCCACCAGGATAATTAACCCCATCATTATACTGTATGCAGCAATTACGTTTAAATTATTTCTCACAGCACCTTCCCTTTAAATATACCTGATGGACGATAGAGTAATACAATGACAAGTATTGAAAAAGATACTGCAAATTTGTAATCTGTAGAAAGCAATTGTACTAAACCATCTGGCTCTATACTTTCAGGTAAAACATACATGAAAAATTTTTTATAAGCGTAAGTTAACAATATTTCAGAAAAAGCTATTACATATCCTCCTAGAAAGGCTCCAAATGGATTACCAATGCCACCCACTATAGCTGCTGCAAATATTGGCAGCATATTATTAAAGTAGGTAAATGGTTTGAAGCTTTTATCTAAACCATATAAAGCACCACCAATTGTAGCAAGGATACCTGCTATAACCCAAGTTGTCATAACAATTTTTTTTGGATCAATACCTGATAATAATGCTAAATCTTCATTATCAGAATACGCCCTCATACTTTTTCCTGTCTTAGTTTTATTTAAAAACCAAAAAAGAGTTGAAACTAAAATCAATGTAATAATAATTGTAATAACCTGTGTAGATTTTATCGCAAGACCTTCATTTAATCCTGTCATTTCTTTAAATTCACCTGCTTTGATCAAAAATTTTTCTCCATCGAAAAATCTTCTATCAGAGGGTCCAATAATTATACGAACCACTGCTTGAGTAACAAACATTACTCCAATGCTTACCATTGCTAATTGTACAGGGGGACTTTTTTTTGTTCGGTAATATTTAAAGACAAATTTATCTATTATTAACATGTAACCAACCATAAAAATAATAGCAAAAGGAATTGCTAAAAGAGCTGTGGGAAAAACTCCAAGATTAATTCCAGCAGATTGAAAATACCAAGTGAATAGAATTACAAACATTGTTCCAAAAGACATCATGTCTCCTGTAGCAAAGTTTGCAAATCGTAAAATTCCGTAGATTAAAGTTACAAAAATTGCACCAAGTGCTAATTGAGATCCATATGCTAAAGCTGGAACAAAAATGTAGTTTAATAAAAGTATAATTGCGTTTACAAAGTCCACATCAACCACCTAGAAAAGAGCTTCTTACTCTTGGGTCTTCTAATAATTCTTTTCCTGTACCAGAATGCCGGTTCTCACCCGTTACCAAAACATATCCTCTATCAGAAATATTTAATGCTTGTTTTGCATTTTGTTCGACCATCAAAATTGCTACATTAGTTTTTTTAACTTTTACAATATGGTCAAATAGTTCATCCATCACAATGGGTGATACACCTGCAGTGGGTTCATCTAACATTAATACAGAAGGCTTAATCATGAGTGCTCTGCCTAATGCAACTTGTTGTCTTTGTCCTCCAGACAACTCACCAACTAATTGATTTTTTTTTTCTTTTAAAATAGGAAATAAATCAAAAATTTCTTCAATTGTCTCTTTAAATTCAGTGTTAATTAAGAATGCACCCATCTCTAAATTTTCTTCAACTGTCATACCTGCAAAAACATTTTTTGTTTGAGGTACAAATGAAATACCTTGTTTAACTCTGTCTTGTGGAGAAAGTTGTGAGATGTCTTTGCCATCGATAATTACTGAACCAGATTTTAGATTTAACAAACCTAACATCGCTCTCATCGCTGTAGATTTTCCAGCTCCATTAGGTCCAAGGATCGATACTATTTCTCCTCTTTCAACATTTACAGAACAAGAATTAATTATATCTGGTCCATTACCATACCCACCAGTCATGTTATTACCCTCAAAAAATGCCATGTTAATTATCCTTTAATTTCGAACCCCTACCTAAATAACTTTCAATAACTTTTTCATCCTTTTTTGCATCCTCAACTGAGCCTTCGAAAAGAACCGAACCTTCTGCCATTACTATTACTGGATCACATAATCTTCCTATAAAATCCATATCATGTTCAATCATACAAAAAGTGTAACCTTTTTCTTTATTGAGCTTTTGAATAGCTGTTCCTAGATCTTTTAGTAAAGTTCTATTTACACCTGCTCCTACCTCATCTAACAAAACTAATTTTGCATCAACCATCATTGTTCTACCAAGTTCTAATAATTTTTTTTGTCCACCAGATAAATTTCCAGCTAATTCATTTTTTAAGTGTCCAAGATTAAGAAAATTAACAACTTCCATAGCCTTTTCTTTAATCTGACTCTCTTCTTTTGTAACTAACGAAGGTTTTAACAAAGCGTTCATTAATTTTTCTCCAGATTGATTTCCTGGAACCATCATTAAGTTTTCTAAAACCGATAAATTTGTAAATTCATGGGCTATTTGAAAAGTTCTAAGTAATCCTTTCGAAAATAACTCGTATGATGGAACATCAGTAATATTTTCATTATTAAACATAACACTACCACCTGAAGATTTTAAATTTCCAGCAATAAGATTGAATAATGTGGTTTTGCCTGAACCATTAGGACCAATGATACCTGTAATAGTTCCTCTTTTTACTTTAAGTGAGCATTCTGATACTGCTGCTAATCCTCCAAAATATTTTGATAAATTTATAGTTTCTAAAATATTTTCAGACATTAATTATTTGTTTAGTCTTTTGTAGATATTATTTAAAGTACCTATTAAAGATTTGTAAACACCATTTTTACTCATTTCTTTTAAGCCTTGCTCATTTAATCCTTTGGGAGTTTGTGAATCTTTTACTAAATATTTTAATTCTTTTTTTGAATTTACTACTGCATCTTCAGATAAAGCTAAAAATAATGTTGTGATATATTTTTGAGCATCTGATCTTTTAATACCCCTTTTAACCAACCATTCGCTCATAACTTTTAAAAATTCATAGTAAGATGCCATCATTCCGGATGTTGACCAAAAATTGATAGAAAG
>CACOLA010000009.1 GCA_902627935.1 uncultured Pelagibacteraceae bacterium
AATAACTTTAGATCATTTTATAGAAAAAAATAAAATTAAGAATATTGACTTGTTAAAGATCGATACTGAAGGTTACGAATTAAATGTTTTAAAAGGACTTTCAAAAAATAGTCATAAAATCAAACTTGTATATTTTGAACATCATTATGATGATATGATAATTAAAAATTATAAGTTTGGAGACATACATAAATTCCTTAAAGGAAAAGGTTTTAAAATGGTGAATAAAAGTAAAATGATTTTTAGAAAATCTTTTGAATATGTTTATGAAAATCAAAAAAATTTGATCTAAGATTATATTATTTTTTTAATCTTAATTTGTAATACGAGACAATAACAATAACAAACATTCTCAAAGCATTTAGGATTATAGAAGTCATTTTTGTGTCATCTCCTTTTCTCTCATAGTACGTAACAGGAACTTCCATAATTTTTAGGTTATTTTTATAAGCACCAATTAAAAGATCAAAATCACCCCACAAATCTTTCATTCCCCAATTTGAATTATTTTTCTTAATTTTGATCCAATCTTTCTTATAAAATATTTTTGTACCGCATAATGTATCAGTAATTTTTTTTCTAAACAGTAAACTGAAGAGACTTGCAAAAAAATTATTTCCGATAAAATTTGCAAATTTCATAGCTCTATCTTTTTGTGGATAAATCATCCTTGTGCAATTTATGAAATCTGCATTTGTATTTTTGAGCATATTTATTGAAAATTCAACATCTTTAAAACTAACAGTCAAATCAGCATCATATATTACTATTATGTCTCCATTTGCTGCATCAATACCTTTATAAACATTTTCTGATTTACAGACACCTGGTCCATTGTATTTTAAAATATTAAATTTATTTAATTTTTTTGATAATTTATCAATTTCATTATTTGTGTTATCTGAAGAATTATCATCACCAAACAAATATTCATTTGATTGACTACTTTCTCTTATCTCTTTCTCAAATGTTCTAATATTATTCTCTTCATTTTTACAGGGTATTATAAAAGAAACTTGTAAATTTTTATTAATTGAAAAGTCTTGTTCTTTTTTTTTTAAAATTGTTATGTTTGAAAGACAGAATAAATTTAATATGGGTAATCTAAATATTCTATTAATGACACTTGTGAAAAAAGGAATATTCACAGGTAACGCAATAATTTTTTCATTTCTAATCACCTCTAAATTACAACTTGAGTATAAATTTTCTAGGTAAGAGGAAGGTAAAAAATTATTTTTTTTTGGTGAGAATTTAAAAAAAAATTTTAAAAATCTTATTAGCACCATCCAAACTAAATTTCTTGATATTACAATAATTTTTGTATCATCTTTAATAATTTTAGAGAGATTTAATAAATTTGATGTGGGGTTTGATTGATGTTCTATATCCGAAATTACAACTGTATCGCACTCAGATATTACTTTTTGAGCCTCTTCATCAACATAGTGAATATTTGAACTGTATCTTATTTCATAATTTTCGTCTATTTCTCTAATATATACTTTTTTTGATTTTATATTTTTACCTAAAATAGAATTTCCCGCACAAAAAATAAAAATATCTTTCGTATCATCTATGCAATTATTTATAAAATTAGAAATTTCTTTGAATAAAAAATTTTTCTTATCTAAAAATTTGAGTCTTTTTTGAAAATTAGATTTAAAAAATATAATACTTGATTCAAGATAGTAATCGTATTTGAGAAATTTTTGGTTTTCCATAATTTATTATACTATTCTAAATTTTTAATTTTTTTTTTTTTGATATCATATATTTCTAATTAACCAGATAAATCAATATTATTTCATAGTTTACAATCATCATTAAATGTTTATAAAGCCTATGCCGGTGGTTATTGCGAAAGTGTTATACCCGATCCCATTCCGAACTCGGAAGTCAAGCCTTTCAGCGCCGATGGTACTTTGTCTTAAGATATGGGAGAGTAGGTCACTGCCGGCATATTAAAAAATTATGAAAATTAAAAGTTCGCTAAAATCAATAAAAAAAAGAGATTTAAACTCTAAGCTAGTTAGAAGAAGAGGTAGAGTTTATATTATTAATAAAACAAACCCAAAATTTAAAGCAAGACAAAAGTAATAAAAAAAATGGAAAATGACAGCCATAAAAATACTTGGAATAATTTTACTAAATTTGTTCTATGGGGAACAGTTGCAGTTATATTAGTTCTAATTTTAATGGCTATTTTTCTTTTGTAATTAAATATGCATTTAGTATCAGTTTCAGAAAATCATAAAATTGAAAAAAGAATTGCAATAACACCAGAAATTGCGAAAAAATATATTAGTTTAGGATTAAATTTATCATTACCAACTAACTACGGTGTTCATTTAGGATTTAAAGATAAAGATTATAAAGATTTAGGTGTGAATATTTTAGATGACGAAAAAGAAATTTTGTCTAAAGCAGATATAATAATACAATTAGGATTACCTGATAAAGATAAGTTAAATGAATTAAAAGAGAATCAAACTCTAATTGGTTCATTAAATTATTTTTCTAATCAAAATATTTTAGAAGATTTGAAAACAAAAAAAATTAATTGTTTTTCATTAGAGCTTTTACCAAGAATAACAAGAGCTCAATCTATGGATATATTATCTTCTCAAGCGAATCTTGCAGGTTATAAAGCTGTTGTAGAAGCATTTCAAGTTTACGAGAAAGCTATACCGATGATGATGACCGCAGCAGGAACTATTCCAGCAGCAAAAGTTTTGGTTGTGGGAGCAGGCGTAGCAGGATTACAAGCGATCGCAACTGCTAAAAGAATGGGTGCCATAGTTTTTGCAACTGATGTAAGAATGGCATCTAAAGAGCAAGTTGAAAGTTTAGGTGGAAAATTTTTATCAGTTGAGGGAGCGGAGAACCTTGAAACAGAGGGTGGTTATGCAAAAGAGGCGTCGGATGATTTTAAAAAAAAACAAGATGAATTATTATCTGAAACATTAAAAAAAATTGACATTGTAATTTGCACAGCATTAATCCCTGGTAGGGAAGCACCAAAAATAATAAAAGAAGAAATGTTCCAGAATTTTCAAGAAGGTTCTGTTATTTATGACTTGGCAGCAATACAAGGTGGAAACACAGCTTTTACAGAGGTAGATAAAGAAATTATAAAAAATGGTGTAAAAATTTTAGGTGAGGCAAATATACTTAATAAATTACCGGTATCTGCTTCCAATTTATATTCAAAAAATGTATTTAATTTTATTTCTAATTTGTATGATAAAGAAAATAAAAAATTAAATATAAATCTAGAAGATGAAATTATTGAAAAAACTTTAATAAAGTAAAACAATGGAAATTGATCCTTTTATATTCAGACTTAGCATATTCATTTTATCAATATTTGTTGGATACTATGTCGTATGGAGTGTGACACCTTCATTACATACTCCCCTAATGTCAGTAACAAATGCTATTTCATCAGTAATTATAGTCGGAGCAATTATCGCTGCGCTGTCATCAAATGATGGTGTAGTTTTTTCTTCCTCGAGTATTTATGGTTTCTTAGCAATATCATTAGCCGCAGTGAATATTTTTGGTGGTTTCTTGGTAACTCAAAGAATGTTGGCAATGTATAAAAAAAAGAAAAAGGATAAATAATATTTATGTCTGCAAACCTTTCAGCAATTTTATATTTGGTATCAGGTGTGCTATTTATACTTGCTTTAAGAGGGTTATCTTCTCCTGAAACCTCAAGACAAGGAAATTTTTTTGGTATAATTGGAATGGTTATTGCCATTTCAGTGACATTTCTGTCAGCTGGAAATTTTACAACTGGTTTTGTATATGTTTTAATATTTTTAGCCTTTGGTGGAGCGTTAGGTGCTTTTATTGCTTATCGGATACCTATGACAGCAATGCCCGAGCTAGTTGCCGGGTTTCATAGCCTAGTTGGTCTTGCAGCCGTGTTTGTAGCAATCTCAGCTTTTATAAATCCTCAAGCATTTAATCTTGGAACTCCAGGTAATATTAAACTCGCTAGTTTAATTGAAATGTCTATTGGTGCAGCTGTGGGAGCAATAACCTTTTCAGGTTCTGTCATAGCCTTTTTGAAACTTCAAGGTATAATGTCTGGTGCTCCAATTACATTTAAGGGTCAACACTTATTAAATGCTTTGATACTGGTTTCAATTGTTATTTTGACTTTTTATCTTTGTTCGTCACAATCATCTAAATTATTTTGGATTTTGATTGCCGTATCTTTTTTAATTGGTTTTCTAATAATAATTCCAATTGGTGGAGCAGATATGCCAGTTGTAATTTCAATGTTAAATTCATACTCAGGTTGGGCTGCGGCCGGTATAGGCTTTACTCTTGAAAATACTGCTCTAATAATCACAGGTGCATTAGTCGGATCATCTGGAGCAATTCTTTCTTACATTATGTGCAAAGGAATGAATAGATCTTTTTTTAATGTAATACTTGGTGGTTTTGGTGGTGGTGAACAAACTACTAGCAATCAGAATAAGGAGCAAAGACCTGTTAAAAGTGGTAATGCAGATGATGCTGCTTTTTTAATGAAAAATGCATCTTCAGTAATTATTGTTCCTGGATATGGTATGGCTGTAGCTCAAGCTCAACATGCATTAAGAGAAATGGTTGATACCTTAAAAAAAAATGACATTAAAGTTTCATATGCTATTCACCCAGTTGCCGGAAGAATGCCAGGGCATATGAATGTTTTATTAGCAGAGGCTAATGTGCCTTACGATGAAGTATTTGAACTAGAGGAAATTAATAATGATTTTGCAAATGCTGATGTTGCTTTTGTAATTGGAGCTAATGATGTAACAAACCCGGTTGCAAAGACTGATCCCCAAAGTCCAATTTATGGTATGCCAGTATTAGATGTTGAAAAATGTAAATCTGTTTTATTTGTAAAAAGAAGTTTGTCTCCAGGCTATGCAGGCATTGATAATGACTTGTTTTATAAAGAAAATACTTTGATGTTGTTTGCTGATGCAAAAAAAATGACTGAGGATATTACAAAAAATTTATAACTTAATGAGTATTAAAATTTTTTGTGATATTGCAGATTTATCCACAATTAAAAAATTTACTAAGAAAAAAATTGTTAGAGGTTTTACAACAAATCCTAGTTTAATGAGGAAAGCAGGAGCAAAAGATTATAAATTATATGCAAGACAAATTCTCAAAGTTTGCAAAAATAAGCCGGTCTCCTTAGAAGTTTTTGCAGATGATCAAAAATCCATGATAGATCAAGGCATCAAGATAAATACGTGGGGAAAAAATGTTTTTGTTAAAGTACCAGTGGTAAATTCAAAAAATAACTTTACAAAAAATGTAATTAAAGAGCTCAATCATAAAAATATTAAACTTAATATCACAGCCGTATACACTGCCAAACAAACGAAACAAATTTTAAAGTTAATTAATAAAAAAACAAAAGTGATAATTTCAATTTTTGCTGGAAGAGCAGCAGACACAGGAAAAGATCCAGTACCTGAATTTAATGAAAGTATAAAATTAGCAAAAAAATTTAAAAATGTAGAAATTTTATGGGCAAGTGTAAGAGAACCATATAATTATTTGCAAGCCAAACAATTAGGCTGTGATATAATCACAATACCTCCATCAATAATCGAAAAAATTGAAAACTTTGGTAAATCATTCAATCAACTGACAAAAGAGACAGTTCAAGCTTTTCTTATAGATAGTAAAAAATCGAAATTTAAAATTTAATTGAATTGGTTGCGGGGGACGGATTTGAACCGCCGACCTTCAGGTTATGAGCCTGACGAGCTACCAGACTGCTCCACCCCGCGGTATACTTAAATTCTATTTTTAAGTTTATTTAGTTTCTTAACTCTTTTTATATTTTCTTGGAGAATTCTTTTTTTCTTCTCTGAGGGTTTTTCATAAGTATTTTTTAATTTAATCACTTTAAAAAAACCATCTCTTTGAAGTTTTCTCTTTAAAACTCTAAGAGCTTGCTCAACGTTATTATCTTTAACTTCTATTTTAATAAGTACCTCCAAAAAAATGAGTAAGTAGCACTTTTATTTTTTTATGTCTATTTATTTTATTCATTAATTACTATTTTGTTGAGAAAGTTTTTCCTTTTCTTTTTGTTTTTTTTCTCTTTTTACTCTTCTTTCAGCTTTTTCTATTGCCTCGACCAAATCTTTTTGAGAAAACAAATTTAGAGCAACAGGATCTTTTGGATTTAAATTGTTATAATTCCAATAACTTTTATTTCTAATTGATGTTACAGAGTTTTTTGTAATACCTACTAACTTTGCAATTTGAGAATCTTTAAGAATATTATGTTGTTTAATTAACCATAATGCTGAGTCAGGTTTATCTTGTCTTTTTGATAGAGGAATATATTTTTTAATTTTTTTTTCTGAATTAGAAATCTCTATATCTGTGCTCTTTATCTGTAATGATCTATTTTCATCTTTTGATGAGAGTTCAATTTCCTCTCTTGTTAACTGACCTGATATAATTGGATTGTAAGCTTTAATTCCTTTTGCAACTTCTCCATCAGCTATACCTTGTATTTCAACCTCATGTAATTTGCAAAAATCTGCAATTTGTTTAAATGTTAAAGTTGTATTTTCAACAAGCCAAACAGCTGTTGCCATTGGCATTAGAGGGGCGTTAGACATTTAATTTTTTTTTTCTGATTTAAAATTTTGAAATTTTTTATTAAATTTACTTATTCTACCTTTGTCCATCAACTTTTGTTTTCCACCAGTCCATGCTGAATGAGATTTTGGATCAATTTCTAATTTCAGTATTTCTCCTTCTTTTCCCCATGTAGATTTGGTCTCAAATTGAGTGCCATCAGTCATCTCAACTTTTATAGTGTGATAGTTCGGGTGAATATTTTTTTTCATGACGTGACTTATAACAAATGAAATTTCTAAAACAATTAAAAGTTACTTAATTTTTCAAGAAATTTTGAGTTAATACTAGCACTAGATGCTATAATTTTGACATTTTTATTAATAGTAAGATCAATCTCATTAATAACTCCACCAGCCTCTTTAACTAGAATCATCCCAGCTGCGATATCCCAAAGGTTTAAATTTTTTTGAAAATAACCATCATATCTACCCGCAGCAACATAAGCCATATCAAGGGCGGCACATCCTGATTTTCTGAATGATAAATTAGGCTCACTTTCAATTTTTCCACCTGTTACAAACAAACAATTACTCAATTCGTTTTTTTTTGAAACTTTCATTTTATGGTTATTAAAAAATGCTCCTTTATCTTTTTCAGCGAAAAACATTTCATCTTTAATTGGATCAAAAATAATGCCTGATACTATTTCATTATTAGATCTCAATGCTATTGAAATAGCGAAATGAGGAATGCCATGTAAAAAGTTTACTGTGCCATCTATAGGATCAATTATCCAAGTATTTTTTTTATCTTTATTAACCTCTATTCCATCTTCTTCACTTATTATAGAATAATTTGGTCTAGCTTTTTTTAGTTCTTCAATAATTATTTTTTCAACTTTAAAATCTGAATTGGTTACAAAATCGGCAGGACCTTTTTTAGAGACTTGCAGCTTTTCAATTTCACCAAAATCTCTAATTAAAATCTTTGATGCTTTTTCACAAGCCTTTATCATAACATTAAGATTTGCAGAAATTAATTTCACAGAATTAAATTTTTTTTATATACTCTAAGTTTCTTGTATCAACTATTACTTCATCACCAGCTTCTATAAAAGGTGGAACTTGTATACTTAAACCATTTTCTAGTATTGCAGGTTTATATGATGAAGAGACAGTCTGACCTTTTAATGCGACATCTGTAGATTTGATTTTACAGTTTACTTGATTTGGAAGCTCTATAGAAATTGGATCTTCATTAAAAAAACTAATTGAGACTTCTAGATTTTCTCTAAGCAGTTTGCCTTTGTCTCCTACAATTATTTTTTTGATCTCAATTTGTTCGAATGATTTTGGATTGATAAAAACATAATAATTTTCATCTTCGTAAAGAAAGTTAAATTTTGTTTCCTCTAAAGTTGCTTTTTCAACTGTTTCACTTGATCTGAATCTTTCATTAAGCTTAGTGTTTTTATTAACACTTTTCATTTCTATTTGTGCAAAGGCACCTCCTTTACCTGGCTTTACATGCTGGGTTTTTAGAACCTGCCACAAATCATCTTTATACTCTAAAAGCATACCAACTCTGATTTCATTAGCGTTTATTTTCATTTTATTTTTTTAATTGCTTGCAAAGGTTTAAGTTTCTTATTTTGCCAAATGTACCCTGAGATAGCTAAAAAATCTGCCTTGTTCAACAAAAGATTTTTGTAATTTAAATTATTTATTCCACCAATCGCCACAATTGGAGTATTTGATAATTTTTTAAATTTATGAATTAAACTGATATTCGCCTTATATTTTACTTTCTTTGTCAGAGATTTATTAAATGCGCCAAATGCTATGTAATCTGCTTTGCGTTTTAACGCAAACTTTGCAAGGCTTAAGGAATTATGGCATGTTATACCAATAATCTTATTTTTTAGTAGTTTTCTTGCATTTGTAATTTTCATGTCACTTTGACCTAAATGGCATCCATCGGCATCAAGTTTTTTGGCTAATAATGGGTCATCATTTATTATAAATTTTACATTATAAATTTTACATATCATCTTTATTTTTTTTCCAATTTTCATCTTATTTTTGAAACTATATTTTTTAAGTCTTAATTGAAAAAAACCTATTTTTTTTAATTTGAAAATATTTATAAGATCCCGATAAAATGAAATATTTATTTTATTTGGAGATAAGAGGTAAATGAATTTTTTTTTATTTATTTTCAAGTTCTTTTGACCATTTACCTTGAGCAGCTAAAGTATTCATTTTTGCCCTATGGTTAAATATTTTTTGGGTACCTACAACGTCATTTATATTTTTTGACCAATGTTTTAGTGCACCCTGTTGAAGAGCTCTTCCAAAAGAATAAGATAGTATAAAATTTGTATTATTTTCCTTATTAATTGAGTTTAAATTTTCAGTTGCTTCAATTTCAGCCTGACCTCCAGAAAGAAACGCTATTCCTGGTACTTCACTAGGCACAGAATCTTTTAAACATTTAATAGTTAATTTAGCAATCTCATTACTACTTATTTTTTCATTAGAATTTGTAGCTGGTAAAATCATATTTGGTTTTAAAATTACTCCTGTTAAATCTATTTTATGTAAAATCAGTTCGTCAAAACATTTGTTTATTACCTCAGAAGTTTTTTTAAAACAAACTTGAGCAGAATGATCACCATCCATTAAAACTTCTGGCTCGACTATAGGAACCATATTGCACTCTTGTACAAGAGCCGAATATCTAGCTAACGCATGAGCATTGGTTTCTATGGCTAATTTACTTGGAAAATTTTTGGATATACTATAAACACCCCTCCATTTTGTAAATCTTGCACCAAGTTTGTAATATTCTTTTAATCTTTCTCTTAAACCGTCTAAACCCTCTGTAATTTTTTCCTCAGTAGAGTTTGCTAAAACTTTAGCTCCAGTATCTACTTTAATTCCAGGTACAGAGTTTGCAGATTTAATTAAATCAGGAATAGTTATATTATCCAATGTTTTTTGTTTGATAGTCTCGTCGTAAAGTATTACTCCTCCGATACAATCTTCCATTTGATTTGAAGTGAAAAGAGTTTTTCTAAATAAAAGCCTGTTATCTGGTGTTGAAGATACTCCAACAGAGTCTAGTCTTTTCGTCATAGTTGCTGTACTTTCGTCAGCGGCGAGAATTCCTTTACCACCTGATAATATTTTTAAAGCAATTGAATTAAGTTCAGACATCTTATTTAAGAGCGCTTATACCAGGAAGAACTTTTCCTTCAAGGTATTCTAAAAAAGCTCCACCTGCAGTTGAAACAAAGTTAAACTCATTAATTACGTTTATTTTATTTAACAAAGCAATTGTATCTCCACCCCCAGCTATAGAGAAGACTGAATTAGTTTTTATATTTTTGACTATACATCTTGCAATTTCATAACTTCCTTTTGCAAAATTTGGATTTTCACTGTAACCAGCTGGACCGTTCCATAATATTGTTTTACTAGAATTAATTAAATTATTTACTCTTTTTAATGTTTTAATACCTATATCTAAAATCATGTCATCGTTTTCAATTTGATTTAATTGTTTGGCAAAAGGCTTACCTTCAAGCTCTTTTCCAACAATTACATCTTCAGGATATATTATAGAGCAAGAGTTTTTTTTTGATATTTCAAAAATTTTTTTTATAATTTCTTCACAATTTTTTTCGTAAATAGATTTACCAATTGAAAATTTTTTAAATTTCAAAATATTATTAGCCATACCACCCACAAATACAATATTGTCAAAATTTGGTATTAAGTTTTCAATAATTCCAATTTTTGTAGAAATTTTAGACCCTCCAATTATGCATGTAACTGGCTTTTTGATATTCGTCGTAATTTTTTGAAGAGCTGTCACTTCTGAACTTAGCTGTAAACCAGCATAAGAGGGTAGAAATTTTGTTATATTTGAAACCGAGGCATGAGATCTGTGCGAACATGAGAACGCATCATTTACATAAATATCTCCTAATGTTGCTAAATGTTTTGCAAAGTTTAAATCATTTTCCTCCTCCTCTGAATAAAACCTTATATTCTCCAAGACTACAATATTATCATTAAAATTTTTAAATAAATCTTCAGTCTTTATTTTTCTAATATCTTCAGTAAATAAATTTATTTTTTGATTGATTTTTTTTTCAAGATTTTCACATACTGGTTTCATAGACAGTTCAGGTACCACTTTACCATTTGGCCTACCAATGTGAGACAGAATAATAATTTTTGCTTTTTTTTTTATCAAAAAATTAATCACAGGTAATATTTTATCTATTCTTGTTTCATCCAGAATCACTTTTTTTTTAAGGGGAATATTTAAATCTAGTCTTAATAACACTTTTTTTTCATTAAGATCTTGAATATCTTGAATTTTTTTCATTAAGAATTACTGTGAATATATTCTGCAATATCACACATTCTATTAGAAAATCCCCACTCATTATCATACCATGCAGAAATTTTACCCATATTTTTTCCTATAACATTTGTTAAAGAAGCATCTATAATTGATGAGTATTGACTGTGATTAAAATCAATTGAAACTAATTTTTCATGTGTAATATCTATTATAGATTTTTTTTGTGTATCTATGTACTCCTTGAAAGTATTATTTATTGCATCTATAGTTAAATTTTCTTTTGTGCAAAATACTAATTCTATTAAAGAAACGTTTGGTGTGGGTACTCTTATTGCTATACCCTCAAGTTTTCCTTTTAAAGAAGGTATTATTTCTCCAATTGCTTTTGATGCTCCTGTTGAAGTTGGGACTATAGACTGACTTGCTGATCTTGCTCTTCTTGGATCTTTATGAGAATTGTCTAGTATTCTTTGATCACTTGTGTAAGCATGAATTGTAGTCATGAAACCTTTTTCAATTTTAAATTTATTGTTCAAAACAAAAGCAACTGGCGCCAAACAGTTCGTCGTACACGAGGCTGCTGAAATTATATAGTCTTTTTTTTTAATCTCATGATGGTTAACACCAAAAACAATCGTATTATCTGAGTTCTTACAAGGCGCAGAAACAATTACTCTTTTGGCACCATTTTCTAAATGAGATAAAAGTTTTTCCTTAGAATTAAATTTTCCTGTACACTCAAATACATAGTCTACATCATATTTTTTCCAATCTATTTCTTGAATGTTCGTATTTTTACTGAAAGTTATTTTTTGATTTTTAATAATTAAGTGATTATCGTCAAATTTTATTTCTTCATTAAATTTACCATGAATTGAGTCATATTTTATTAAAGAGGAACAAATATCAGGTCCTGTTCTGTTATTGATGTGTTTTATTTGAATATTTTTATAGTTATTCTCAATTATAGATCTTAAAACCATTCTACCTATTCGACCCATTCCATTGATACCAACTTTAATTGTCATGTTATTTTCCCATTAGTTTTTTAGTTTTATTAGCAATATTTGCAGCTGTTAACCCAAAGTGTTTAAAAATATCCTTGTAAGGTGCACTTTTACCAAAACTATCAACTCCAAATGCTATGCCATTGATGCCAATATATTTTTTCCAGCAGTCAGTAGACGCTGCCTCAATTGAAATTACATATTTAGTTTCGTTAAGAATACTATTCTTGTAATTTTTCGATTGTTTATCAAAAATATCCAAACAGGGCATTGATATTACTTTAGAATATATTTTATCTTTGACCAATTTATGGCTAGTTTCTATTGCAAGATTAACCTCAGAACCACTTGCAATTATAGTCAAATTTATCTTTTTGTTGTTTCTTAAAACCTCATAACCTCCATAAGAGCATTTATTAATATTTGAATAATTTTTTCTTATAGGCTGAAGGTTTTGTCTGGTCAAAGACAAAACACTTGGAATATTATTATTCTTCAATGCATTTTCCCAACACTCAATAGTTTCCATTCTATCTGCAGGTCTATATACATTTAAATTTGGAATTGATCTTAAACTAGATAATTGTTCAATAGGTTGATGAGTTGGTCCATCCTCACCTAGACCAATTGAGTCATGAGTCATAATGTAAATAATTTGTTGTTCCATTAAAGCAGAAAGCCTAATTGCAGGTTTGCAATAATCAGAAAAAATTAAAAAAGTTCCTCCATAGGGAATGAATCTACTGTGTAGCCTTAATCCGTTCATTATAGCTCCCATTGCATGTTCTCTTACTCCATAGTGGATGTAGTTTCCATCGAAACTACTTGGCCTAATTATTTTTTGTGTAATAGTTTTCGTATTATTAGAACCTGCTAGATCAGCAGACCCACCAATTAATGCGTTGTCTTTTTTGGTCAATCTAATTAGAATTTTTTCAGAAGCTTTTCTGGTAGCAATTGAATTTAATTCTCTGATTGCTTGAAGTTTTTCTGATTTAATTTCTTTTGAAAAATTTTTACTAAATATTTTATTAACCCCATCTTTATTTTTGTTAAAAATTATTTGCCATTTCTTTTCTAACAATAAACCTTTGTTTCCAATTTTTCTCCATTGATTAATTAACTTTTTTGGAATAACAAAAGGTTTATGTTCCCATTCTAAATTTTTTCTTACTAGTTTAATTTCATCATTTCCCAAAGGGCTACCGTGAGAAGAAGCTTTTCCAGATTTATTGGGAGAACCATAACCAATTTTCGTTTTACAAGATATTATTGTAGGTCTCTTTGCTCTTTGAACTTTTTTTAATGCTTGAAAAATTTCCTTTGGGTTATGACCATTAATATTTAAGTAGTTCCAACCATAACTTTCAAATCTTTTTTTAAAATTGTCCGAAACGGCTAAACTTGTTGGTCCATCAATGGATATTGAATTATTATCAAATAACATTACTAAATTTTTTAAATTAAGATGACCAGCTAAACTCATTGACTCATGACTTATTCCTTCCATTAAACATCCATCACCAGCTAAAACATATGTTTTATGATTAAATAAATTTTTTCCAACTTTTTTTTCTAATATTGATTGAGCGATAGCGATACCAACTGCATTTGCAATACCTTGTCCAAGAGGACCGGTTGTTGTTTCAATTCCACTATTTGGATGATATTCTGGATGGCCTGCGCAAATAGAATTGAGCTGTCTAAATTCTTTAATATCCTTTAACGATACACTTTTGTAACCTGTGAGATATAGCAGAGAATATAAAAGCATAGACCCATGACCTGCAGATAAAATGAACCTGTCTCTGTTAAGCCATTGAGGGTTTTTAGGGTTAAATCTTAAAAAATTTTTAAATAGCACAGTTACAACATCTGCCATACCCATTGGCATTCCAGGATGACCAGAATTAGCTCTTTGAACAGCATCTATCGATAAAAATCTTATACAATTAGCTAATTCGTTGTGTTGTTTGTTCAAAAATTATCCTGTGTAGACTTAGAAGATTCTATTTAATATTATAAATATATATATATGAATTCTATTATCGAGAAAGAAAAAAAATTAAGTTTAGCTCTTACAAAACTTAAAAATTTAAATCTAGAAAACCCAGATTTACAAAGTGGTATTGAAGAATTAAATCAAAAAAAAAATCAATTAGAAATTGAAAAAAAAGAGCTTGAGGATAAGTACAAATTATTGAGAGAGGATTATAACAATCTATCAAAAAAAATAGAAGAAATGCAAAACAAAGAAAAAATCGATAAGAGGAAACAGATTGAGTTTTCAGAAAAAATTGATGAATTAAATCAGGAAACGGATACCCTATTAGAGGAAATTGATAAATGGCAAACGTAAGTATAAAATTTAATGGAAAAGAATTTTTGCTATCTTGTGATGATGGTCAAGAGGAACATTTAGAGGAACTTTTGATACAACTAAATCAAAAATTTAATGAATTGAAGAATGATTTAGGGAACTTAGGTGAAAATAAATTGCTTTTAATAACAGCTGTTAAAACAATGGATGAATATCATGAAACAAAAAAAAAAGTTGAGCAAAAAAAAGTAGAATTAAAAGATCTTTCTAATAAATTTAGAGAATTAAAAAGTTTAGTTTATGATTACAGAGATAAAAAAGAGGATGAAATTAAAGAATTGAATAAGATGCATGAAAATTTGAAATCTGAAATTGAAAATAATCAAAAGAATTATGAAAGTTTAATTGATCAAACAGCAGATGAAATTTCAAATTTTATTGAGAAAGCAAATTTAGCAAAATTATCTTAAGTATTTTAGTG
>CACOLA010000010.1 GCA_902627935.1 uncultured Pelagibacteraceae bacterium
TGCTCGTTTCTTTTGTTCTTCTATTTCTTCGCTCGAACAATAACATTTATATGCAAAACCACTTTTCAGTAATTCATTTGCAACTTTGATATGATCTTCAACTTTTTTAGATTGTATATACTCTTCTCCGTCATAATTAATACCAATCCATTTAAGAGATTTAACTATTTGATCTTTATATTCGTCTTTTGATCTTTCTTTATCAGTATCTTCAACTCTTAAATAAAAATCACCTTTTTTGGTTTTTTAGAATATAACCAATTAAATAAAGCTGTTCTGACACCACCAATATGTAATGGCCCAGTAGGGGATGGAGCAAATCTTGTTGCTACTTTTTTCATTGAAAATGTTTAGACTATTTTACTAGAAGTTTCTATATAAAGATACTAATACGCCTTGTACTTTAACTCTATCTGGGCCAAATATTTTAGTTTCGTAGTTTTTATTTGCACTTTCAAGTGCTATCACTTTACCTTTTTTTCTAATTCTTTTCAGCATAGCTTCATGCTCATCAATTAAAGCAACAACTATTTTTCCGTTATCAGCAGTGTCTGTTCGTTTGATTATAACAGTGTCCCCTTCGTTAATCCCAGCTTCAATCATTGAGTCTCCTTGTACTTTTAGACCAAAATAATCACCATTTTTTTCTAAATTACTAGGTAGAGGTATTCTTGACACTTCATTTTGAATTGCCTCTACAGGAGTTCCTGCAGCTATTTTTCCTAAAACAGGCACTTCTACATCATCAGACATAGGCTTTTCATCATCTAAGCCACCTTTTATAACACTAGGAGAAAAACTGTTGTAAATATCATTAGCTGAAGCTGTTTCTGGTAATTTGATTACCTCTAAGGCTCTTGCTTTATGAGCAAGTCTTTTTATAAATCCTCTTTCCTCTAATGCACTAATTAATCTGTGAATTCCTGACTTCGATTTTAAGTTTAAAGATTGTTTCATCTCTTCATAAGAAGGCGACACACCAGAGCTTCTCAACTTCTTGTTGATAAATAAAAGTAGGTTTTTTTGTTTTTTTGTTAGCATAAGAACAAATATCGTACAAAATATGTTCTACAAAAGTTCTCTACAATTCACAATAGTAAAAAAAACTAATAAAATAAGGGATTATTAGACTAAAGAACTGAAAAAATAGAATTATTATCTAAATTTTTTAAAAGTGATTCACCAATTAAAAAAGTTTTAATAGATGTTTTATTTGAGAGCTCTAACAGTTCATCTTTTGTTTTTATTCCACTCTCAGAAATTAGTGGACCATTATGATTAATTAAAACTTCATAAATATCAAAAGTTGTATTTATGTCAGTTTGTAGAGTTTTTAAGTTTCTATTATTTATTCCTATCAAAGCATCTTTAAATCTTAAAGCATGTTTAGCTTCTTCAACAGTATGGACTTCAACAATTATAGACATATTTAATTTAAGAGCTTCTTTATATAAATCGTCCGCAAGTTTATCACTAACACCAGCTAATATAATTAATATAGCATCAGCTCCGTAGCTTTTAGCCAAAGGTACTTGAAATTTATCTACAAAAAAGTCTTTACATAAAACTGGTAAATTAACTTCTTGTTTAATTTTGCTTATATGAATCAAGTTTCCTAAAAAAAAATCTTCTTCAGTTAAAACTGACAAACAAGTAGCTTTATTATTATTATATATGTTAGCAATTTTAACAGGATCATAATCTTTAATAATAATACCTGCTGAAGGGCTAGCTTTTTTAATTTCAGCAATAACTGAAAATTTGTTCTCTTTTATATTATTTTCAATTTTTTTTTTAAAATTTATAAATTTTTTATTTGTATCTATTAATTCATCTAACGATTCTAATGAAATAGTTTTTTTTTAAATTTATTATTTTTTCAGTTTTCTTTTTGATTATTTTTTCAAGAACATTTTCAGTCATTTTGAATTTTTTCTAAATGTTTAATAACTTTATTTGACAAAATATGTTCTCTTGCGTGATTATATGCGTCAGAGAAATTTTGATGAGTTTCATTTACTATTAATCCTGCAGCAGTATTTAAACATACAGCTTTAGAAAAATCATTATCCTCACCTTTAAAAATATTAATCATCTTGTCCGCATTAAATTTTGCATCATCACCTATAAGATTACTAAATTTATCTGCATTTACATTAAAATCCTTAGGATCAAGTATGATTTCAGAAATATTATTATCTTTTAATTGAATAATATTAGTTTTAGCATAAGGTGAAATTTCATCTAAACCGTCTTCACTATTTACAATCCATGCAAACTTAATATCTAAATTTTTTAATGCATTTGCAAATATTTTTAAGATTTTTTTATCAAATACACCAACAACTTGTCTTTTAACTAAAGCAGGATTACTTAACGGCCCAATCATATTAAATATAGTTCTCTTTCCAATTTTTTTTCTAGTTGGACCAACAAATCTCATCGCACTATGATAATTAGGTGCAAACATAAAACCAAAATTATTTTTATTAATTTGAGCCTCAATATCATATGGTTCTAAATTAATTTTTATATTTAAAGCCTCTAATACATCACCTGATCCACACTTTGACGATACGGCCTTATTACCATGTTTTGCTACCCTTACGCCCATACTTGCTAATAATAGAGCAGATGCAGTGGATATATTAAGTGTATTCATACCATCTCCACCAGTACCACATGTATCAATACAATTTTCTACATTTACTCTTTTAGACTTATTTCTAAGAACAAAAACTCCACCAGCTATTTCATCTGAAGCTTCACCTTTAGCTGATAAAAGTGTTAGAAAATCAAATATTTCTTGGTCTTCTGCTTTACCTTCCATTAATAATTCAAAAGCTGCTTTACTTTCTTCAAAAGATAAATTTTCTTTATTCTTAATTTTCTCTATGAATTGTTTCATTATTGTCAATTTTAATAAAGTTTTTTAAAATTTTAATACCTATTTTAGTTTTAATACTTTCAGGGTGAAATTGCACTCCATGAACATTATATATCTTATGTCTTACTCCCATTATCAATCCATCTTTAGTTTCAGCAGTAATTTCAAGATCTTTAGATAATGATTTCTTATCAATAATTAAGCTGTGATAACGAGTTGCCTCGAAAGTTTTAGGAAGATTCTTTAATACACCAATTTTTTTTGACATTATCTTACTAGTTTTTCCATGCATTAAATTTTTTGCCTGAATAATTCTAGACCCAAATACTTGTCCTATTATCTGATGGCCCAAACAAACCCCAAGTATAGGTATTTTTTTATATAAAGATTTTACAATTTTGAGACAATTACCTGATTGATTAGGATTACCAGGTCCTGGTGAGATTACTATTTTGTTATACTTTTTTTTTACGATATCCCTTGGAGAAATTTGATCATTTCTAATTACATCTACATTTACTTTTAAAGATGACAAATAATGATAAAGATTGAATGTAAAACTATCGTAATTATCAATTAATATTATTTTTTTCATTTTAACGCATTAATTAAGGCTTTAGCTTTATTAATAGTTTCCTCATATTCATTTTTGGGTTTACTATCTGCAACAATGCCAGCACCTGCCTGGACATAGAACTTTTTATTTTTAGCAACTGCCGTTCTTAAAGCTATACAAGTATCAAATTCTCCATTAGCAGAAAAATACCCAATTCCTCCAGCATAAACTTTTCTTTTAGATGTTTCTAATTCATCAATTATTTCCATAGCTCTAATTTTAGGTGCACCAGAAACTGTTCCAGCAGGAAAACCAGCTAATAAGGATTTAAATTTTGAAAATTTCTTATTATAATCACCAATAACATTTGAAACAATATGCATTACATGAGAATAGCGTTCAATTATAAAGCTTTCAGTCACTTTTACAGAATTTATTTTAGAAACTTTACCAGCGTCATTTCTCCCAAGATCTAACAACATTAAATGCTCTGATAATTCTTTTTTATCTCTTAGAAGATCTTTTTCGTAAAAACGATCTTCTTTTAGTGATTTTCCACGTGGTCTTGTTCCTGCAATAGGTCTTACGGTAATTTTATTGTTTCTTAATCTTACTAATATTTCTGGGCTGGCACCAATTATCTGAAAGTCCTTAAAATTAAAGAAAAACATGAACGGTGATGGGTTTGTTATTCTCAATTTTTTATAAATTTCTATTGGTTCCTTAGTTAATTTTGCCTCAAATCTTTGGCTTAAAACAACTTGGAAAATATCACCAAGTTTAATGTATTTTTTAGCCTTATTGACCATTGATAAAAATTTATTTCTGGAAGTATTAGATTTGACTTTAATATTTTGGGTATTTGATTTTGGTTTAATATCTTTATTCTTAATTGATGATTGAATAATTAACTTAAATAGCTCAAATTTAATCTGGTCATATTTTTTTTTATAATCCTTAATTTTTTCATCTTTAAAAATATTTATTATGAAAAATATTTCTTTTTTAAAGTTATCATGAATTACAAGAGTTCTTGGACGTAAAAGTCTAACATCAGGAAGGTTTAGATCATTTTTGCATTTATCAGGAATATTTTCTAAATATCTGATTGAATCATAGGAAAAATATCCCGAAATCAAAGAACAAAGTTTAGGCAAGCCCTTTGGTGTTTCAAATTTAAAGTCTTCAATTATTTTTTCAATTAATTTTTCTGGTTTTTTTTTTTAGTTTTATTTTTTTGTTATTTTGGAATAAATAGGAATTATTATTATTAAACTCCCAAATTTTATCAGGATTTTTTCCAAAAATAGTATAACGCCCTTTAATTTTCCCTTTTTCAACTGACTCAAAAATAAAACTATTTTTTTCATCTAAAAAATTATCAATTAAGTTTAACACTTCATAATCATTTTTAATTTTTTTTGAAGTATATATAATTTGATTTTTTTTTTGCTTTTGTGCCGAAACTCGAAATCTTTGAGGCTCCGATTAATTATCATTGAAATCTATTTTTTAAATTATTCACAGCTGCTTGATTTATAATGACCTCGTATTTATCATTAATGAAAAAATCATATGACTCTAAAATACTATTTCTATTTTTAGTATTTTGTTTGATAGCAAATTCTTCAAACTTTTCTTCGGTAATATTATTTTGATATTGTCTGTTTTTAATTCTTGCTAAATAAATATTACTTTGTTCATCATTTATTAGAGTAAAAGAATTTAATGGTAATGAGTACATAAGTTCTACAGCTTTAATATCAAACTTTTTATTATCTCTGATTGAATTTAATAATAAATTTTCAATATTATTATTTCCTATTTTTACAAAATCTTCATCGTAAAATTGATTTTCGTCAATTTTTTCGATTAACTCTTTATTATAATCATATTTATTTTTTTCATATATTAGTCCTAGGATTTCTTCCATAATGTCTGTATCATTTAAATCAGGTGTCCGCTTTTCCAATTTTGTGATTTTATAAAGAATAAAATCATCTTTGTTTTCTATGATATCAAAATCATTATTTCTTATTTCGAATATTTTTTTTTCAATATCATTTTTGTCATATGTATATCTAAAATCTTTAACTTCTATTTTTTGAATATCTGTACCGCTCAATATTAAATCTAAATCTAAATTATTAGATATAGCTATTTCAATTTCATCAATTTTATCAAAAAATGCCTGATTAAATTCATCAACTCCTATTAGATTTTTTGGATTAATAACAGCATACTCAAAATCAATGTACTCAATTTGAAGTTTATCTTTATTCTCTCCAAGGAATTCTTCAATTTCTGTTTTGCTTATTTGATCTTTTTTTTTGTAAAATTTTTCTAATGCTATAAATTCAATTTCAAGTTTTGTATTTTGCTCCTCAAAAAGTTTTTGTGTAAAAAATTTTGGAGTAATTGTGCCTGCTCCTATAAAATCAAATAATTTTTTTTGAAGTTCTCTATTTTTTAATCTATCTTCAAATTGAGGCGCAGAAATATTGTTCTCTAATAAAAATTTTTCGTACTTAATCCTTTGAAAATCACCATTTTTATCAATAAAATTATTATTTTTTTTTATTCTTTTTGAAAGAGAATTTTTTGAAATAGTTATATCAAAATCTTCAATTTCTAAATCTAATAATACAGTAGAGATTAAACTGGATAATAATTCCTCAATTATATTATTATCTAAATTTTCTTTAATAGTTGTTTGGTCTATTCCACTTTTATTAATAAAATTTAAAAGGTCTTGAGTAGTTATATTGGTTTTATTAATTTTTGCTAAATTATTTTGATTGTTTGACAAAAATCCACCTCCAAAACCCCCAAAACCAAAAGCAATAATAATTACTATTATTAGTATTATGGCACCAATCTTATTTTTACTAAAATATTTTCTGATACTCATTTAAGCTTTATTTATGTATTGATCTGTAAAATCAAATCTATAGATTAAAAAAGTATATATGACAAATAAATATATGTATTTTATTGCAAATTGGAAAATGTTTGGAAGTTTAAAAACAATAAAATCAATAAATAAAGTTGTTTCTCTAACAAAAAAATTAAAAAAAAATAAAATCAGAGTTATATATTGCCCACCTACAAACCTCATATTTCCATTAGTAAAAAAACTTAAATTATCTTCTATATAAGTTGGTGGTCAAAATTGTCATGAAAGTGAAAATTATGGAGCATATACTGGCCAAATAAATTCAAAAATGCTTAAGGACGTTGGAGCAAAATATGTAATATTAGGGCATTCGGAAAATAGACAATTAGGCGAAAGTGATCAATTAATTAATAAAAAAATTCAAAGTTCTATTAAATCAAAACTGAAAGTTATTTTTTGTGTAGGAGAAACTTTAAAACAGAGGAAAAATAATAAAACAAATAAAATTTTATTAAAACAAATTAAAATAGGTTTGAAAAATATAAGAAAAAGAAAAAATATAATGATAGCTTACGAACCTGTTTGGGCTATAGGTAGTGGTCTGACTCCTAAAAACTCTGAATTATTAGAGACAGTTGGATTTATTAAAAGCAAGATTAAAGGTTGTAAAGTTTTATATGGAGGGTCAGTAAATAGTAATAATATTAAAGATTTAAAAAAAATTTATAATGTGGATGGTTTTTTGATAGGAGGTGCTTCTCAAATTTCGAAAAAATTCGTTGATATAATAAAAAAAACAGTTAATTAAATTGCATGGAAAATATTTTATTATTATTAAACATCATTCTTGCGATTATTTTAGTTTTAATGGTGTTAATGCAAAAATCTGAGGGTGGAGCTTTAGGAATTGGTGTATCTCAGGAAAATTTAATGTTTTCTAAGTCAGCTGGAAATTTCATGACTAAGGCGACAGCAATAATAGCTACATTATTTATAATATGTAGCTTAGCTTTGACAATTATTTCAAGAGGAGAATTGACACCTTTAAATTCAGTTTTAGACACTGTAGAGGAGAGCAATGAGGATACTCCTTCCATTCCAGAGGATAATTAATTAGTTCTTTTCAATTCATTTTTTATTCGCTATAAGATAACTCCATGGCGCGATATATTTTTGTCACTGGCGGCGTGGTCTCTTCTTTGGGAAAAGGATTATCATCAGCTTCTCTAGCATATTTGTTAAAATCTCAAGGTTATAAAGTTAGGTTAAGAAAAATGGATCCATATTTAAATGTTGATCCTGGTACAATGAGTCCATTCCAACATGGAGAAGTTTTTGTAACTGATGATGGTGCTGAGACGGATTTAGATTTAGGGCATTATGAAAGATTTACAAACATATCCTCAAAAAAATCAGATAATATTACAACCGGTCGTATTTATAGTGATATAATTAAAAAAGAGAGACAAGGAGGCTATCTTGGAAAAACTGTACAAGTAATACCGCACATTACAGATAGGATTAAAGATTTTATTAAAAAAGATATTTCTAGTGAAGATTTTGTTATTTGTGAAATTGGTGGAACCGTTGGTGATATTGAAAGTTTGCCATTTATAGAAGCAATAAGACAATTTTCAAATGAACATGGTAAGTCAAAAACATTATTTATTCATTTAACGTTTGTTCCTTTTTTAAAATCCTCTGATGAAATAAAAACAAAACCCACTCAACATTCAGTGAAAGAATTAAGAAGCATAGGTATTCAGCCAAATATAATTATTTGTCGGTCTCAACAGTCAATACCATTAGATCAAAAGAAAAAAATATCTTTATTTTGCAATGTTCCAATTGATAATGTAATTGAAACAGTTGATGTAAGAACGATCTATGAAGCACCGATTAGCTTTTTTTAATCAAAAACTTGATAAACAAGTTTTAAAATATTTTAAACTTAAATCTAAAAAAAGACCAAATTTACTACCATGGAAAAAAATAACAAAAATTTCTTTAAATACAAAAAAATCAGTGAATATTGCAATAATAGGTAAATATGTGAATTTAAAAGATGCTTATAAATCTTTAGATGAAGCCTTAATTCATGGAGGTATTTCCAATAAAGTTAAGGTTAACTTAGTAAGAATTGAATCAGATAAGCTAAAAGTAAATCAAATTAGAAAAAAACTAAAAAATGTTTCAGGTTTATTAATACCAGGTGGTTTTGGTAAAAGAGGAACAGAAGGTAAAATTTCTGCAATTAGATATGCAAGAGAAAACAAAATACCATTTCTTGGTATTTGTTTTGGAATGCAAATGGCAATAATTGAATTTGCTCGTAATAAATTAAAAATTAAAAGAGCTGGGTCTAGTGAATTAGATAAAAATTGTTATCCAGTTATTGGATTAATTAATGAGTGGGGTAAAAATGGCAAAATCATTAAAGGTACAGATAAAGAATTAGGTGGAACTATGAGATTAGGCTTGTACGAAGCTAAATTAAGAAATAATTCTGCCATAAAAAAGATTTATAAATCTAATTCAATTAAAGAAAGACACAGACATAGATATGAAGTTAATAATATTTTGAAAAACGAATTTGAGAGAAAGGGATTAATTTTTTCAGGGATGTCACCAGATGATAATTTACCGGAAATAATAGAACTTAAAAATCACCCATGGTTTATAGGGGTTCAGTTTCATCCAGAATTTAAATCTAGACCTTTAACCCCACATCCATTATTCTCATCTTTTATCAAAGCAGCAAAAAATCATAAATGAGTAACAAAAAAGTAAATTGTGGAAATATAGAGATTTCAAATAATAGGAAAATTTGTATCATTGCTGGACCTTGCCAGCTTGAAACAGAACAACATGCTATTGATATGGCAGGCAAAATACAAGAAATTACTCAAAAATTTGGTCTTGGATTTATTTACAAAACCTCTTTTGATAAAGCTAATAGAACCAGTTTAAAAGGAAAAAGAGGAGCGGGCCTAGATGCTTCGTTACCAGTTTTTTTGATAAAATTAAAAAAGAATTAAAAGTTCCGATTTTAACTGATGTTCATAACGCTGAACAATGTTCTCTTGTTGCAAACCATGTTGATGTTTTACAAATACCTGCTTTTTTGTGCAGACAAACTGATTTATTGATTGCAGCAGCGAAGACGAATAAAGTTATTAATGTTAAAAAAGGTCAGTTCTTAGCACCTTGGGATATGGTGAACGTCACAAAAAAAATTTCTGATTCTGGTAATGAAAATATTTTAGTGACAGAAAGGGGTGCTAGTTTTGGTTATAATACTTTAGTTTCTGATATGAGATCCTTGCCGATCATGGCAAAAAATGGTTACCCAGTTATATTTGATGCAACTCACTCAGTTCAACAACCGGGAGGTCAAGGGGAAGCTTCTGGCGGTCAAAGAGAATTTGTTGAACACCTATCAAGGGCGGCCGTAGCGGTTGGAGTAGCAGGAGTATTTATTGAAACTCATCAAGATCCTGATAATGCTCCTTCTGATGGTCCAAACATGTTGCCATTGAATCAATTAGAAAATTTATTAAAACAATTAAATGAAATAGACAACCTTATTAAAAACTAGTGAGTAAAATTATTCAAGTTAAGGCAAGGCAGGTTTATGATAGTAGAGGCAATCCAACAGTAGAGGCTGAGGTTTATACTACTAAATCTAGTGCAACTGCAATTTGCCCATCAGGAGCATCAACAGGAACTTTTGAAGCTTATGAAAAAAGAGATAAAAAAAATAAAAGGTATCTTGGTAAAAGCGTACTTAGTGCAGTAAATCTAATTAATACAAAAATCTCAAAAAAATTAAAAGGTCATAGTGTTCACAATCAAGAGAGAATAGACACTTTGATGATAAATTTAGATGGTACAAAACAAAAAATTAACTTAGGGGCAAATGCAATTTTGGCAGTTTCAATGGCGGTAAAAAAATTATCTGCCAAGTTGAAAAATAAACCCTTATACAAAAGTTTTTTGATAAATAAAAATTTTCAATTACCTTACCCTCTCATGAATATTATAAATGGTGGAGCTCATGCTGACAATGGTCTTAGAATTCAAGAATTTATGATTAGACCTGATAAAGCAAAAAGTTTTTCCGAAGCTATGAGGATTTGTTTTTTAGTTATTAAAAATTTAAGTAAATTAATAAAAGATAGAGGTTTATCAACTTCTGTAGGTGATGAAGGTGGCTTTGCTCCAATGATAAGCAGTAATGAACAAGCGCTTGATTTAATAGTTTTAGCAATTAAAAAGTCAGGTTTTGTTAATGGAAAAGATGTCTCAATATGTCTAGATGTGGCAGCAAATGAATTATTTAAAAAAAACAAATATTCTATACACTCTAAAAACTATATTTCTGTGGAACAATCTATTTCAGGATTTTTGAGAATTATTAAGAAATATAAGATTAAATCCATAGAAGATCCATTTGCAGAAAATGACTGGCAAGCTTGGAATAAGCTTATGAAATTAACTAAAAATACACAAATAGTCGGTGATGATTTATATGTTACTAACTTAGAAAGGCTAAAAAAGGGATTCTTAAATATTTCATCTAATGCAATATTAATTAAACTTAATCAAATTGGAACAGTTTCAGAGACTATAGATGTAATAAAGTTTGCTCAAGCCGTTGGTTTTAAAACTATAATCTCACATAGATCGGGTGATAGTGAAGATACTTTTATAGCTGATATGGCTGTTGGGACAAATTCCAATCAGATTAAAACAGGATCTTTAGCTAGATCGGAGAGAGTAGCTAAATATAATCAACTAATACGTATCGAAGAAGAACTTGGAAAAAAAGCTAGAATGAATAAGATTTATTGATGCTTAATAATTTAAAAAAAAATTATTTTTTACTAATTTCAACTTTTTTAATATTATACTTTTTCTTTAATTTAATGTCTGGTGAAAGAGGTTTAATTTCTTATTTTGAAAAAAAGAAGATTTTTGTGGATTTAAAAAATAAAGAGTCAGAATTAATTAAGAAAATTGAATTATTAAGTATCCAAAATTCATTATTAAGTGACAATCTGGATCTTGATTATATTGAAACATTAATTAGAGAGAGATTTATGTTTGGAAAAAAAAATGAAAAAATATATATAATTAAAAATCATGAAGATTAGACCAAGGCACCCTGAAAAAATCAAAAACCCGGTAAATCCAATTAAAAAAAAACCAGATTGGATAAGATCAAAATTAGTAAATAGTAAAGAATTTTTTATTACAAAAACCGTTGTTAATAAAAGTAATCTAGTGACTGTATGCCAAGAAGCTAATTGTCCAAATATTACTGAATGTTGGAGCAAAAGACATGCTACTTTTATGATAATGGGTGATACATGTACAAGAGCTTGTGCGTTTTGTGATGTCAAGACTGGTAAACCGGAAAAATTAGATCCATATGAAGATATAAAAATAGCTAATGCGGTTAAGAAACTTAATTTAAGACATGTGGTTATAACCTCAGTTGATAGAGATGATTTACCTGATGGAGGTTCAAATCATTTTAAAAAAGTAGTAGATACTACAAGAAAGAAAAATCCTAATACTACAATTGAAGTCCTCACACCAGATTTTCTTAGAAAAGGTGAGTCTTTTAAAAAGTTACTTGAAGCTGATATAGATGTATTTAATCATAATATCGAGACAGTTCCTAGGCTTTATTTAAAGGTTAGACCAGGAGCTAGATACTTTGCATCACTTGAACTTCTTAAGAATGCAAAGAAAGATAACAAAAAAGTTTTTACTAAGTCAGGAATTATGGTTGGGCTAGGTGAAGAACACGACGAAATAGTTCAAGTTATGGATGATTTGAGATCTGCAAATGTTGATTTTATTACTATTGGTCAATATCTACAACCTTCTGTAAAACATCATCCTCTTGAAAGATATTATCACCCAGATGAATTTAAAGAATTAGAGTTAATTGCAAAATCAAAAGGATTCCTTTTAGTCTCATCATCACCTTTAACAAGATCTTCTTATCATGCTGATGAAGATTTTGCTAAACTTAAACAAAATAGAATTAATAGTCATTAATGCCCAAAGCTTCAGTTAAGCGATTAATTGAATGTAAAAAAGAGGA
>CACOLA010000011.1 GCA_902627935.1 uncultured Pelagibacteraceae bacterium
AAAAACCAACTTAATATTGGTGGAATTGATTTTAAGATAATAAATATAATTAACAGAGATAGAATAGCGTTAAAGTTATTAGTGTTTATATTTTTGTTTAACAAATCTAATTGTTTAATTCCACTTAGCTCAATTCTTATAAAATAAAGTCCAATAAAACCTAATATTAATGGTAAAAAGAAGCTTAAAAAGTCTGGTAAAAAACCTGTTAAATTGAACCTAAAAAAAGAATTTAAAAAAACATCTAATACACTGAAAAAAAACAAAAAAGAACCTAGATATATAAATGTATATAAGTTTGATTTATCAGGTTTTAAAAAATTAATTTTTGACATCATTTTTCCTGTATAGCTATTTTTTTATTGTACCAATTCATAAAAATTGAAATAGAGATACTTAAAGATAAGTATGTGAACATCGTAATTGAAACTATTTCTATTGCCTTACCAGTTTGCATCAAAGCTGTTCCTGCAAAAACTAATACTAAATCAGGATAAGCTATCGCTGCAGCTAAAGATGAATTTTTAGTAAGATTTAGATATTGGTTTGTTGTAGGTGGTATTATTATTCTAAGAGCTTGAGGCATAACTACTAACTTTAATATTTGATTTGTAGTTAAGCCAATAGATGCTGCTGCTTCTTTTTGGCCTTTGCCAACTCCTTGAATCCCTGCTCTTACACATTCAGCTATGAAAGTCGCGGTATATAAAGATAAAGATAATGCTAAAGCAATTAATTCAGGCGGTAAACTTACACCACCTTCATAAATGAAAGATGTTGTTGCTAATTGTTTTAAAACAGGAACTTCAAATGACAATCTAACTCCACCAATTAAAAAACTCAAAAGAGGTAAAATAAAAATTAAACCTACCGATATCCAAAAAACTGGTAACTGTTTACCTTGTGTTTCTTGTACTTTTCTTGCATGGATTCTAATTACGACTATTGCAATTATAGTTGCAATTATTGAATATAAAAATACAGAGAAATTTTCCCAAATAAATGCAGGAACATACAAACCTTTAATTGTTAAGAAAAAAACACCTAACATTGCATCTGCATCTTGAGGTAATGGAAGTGCTCTTAAAGCAGCAAAATACCAAAAGAATATCTGTAAAAGTAATGGGATATTTCTAAAAAATTCTACATAGAAAGCGGCAAATTGATTTATCAAATAATTTGGAGATAATCTTGCTATACCAACTATTACACCAAGTATAGTTGCAATAATTATTCCAATCACGGAAACAAGTATTGTATTTAATAGACCAACTAAATAGGCTCTAAAATATGAATGTGATCCATCGTACTCAATAAGTGAAAACTGAACATCAAAAGATGATTCTTGAGAAAGAAATCCATAACCAAAATCAATACCTCTGTTCTCCATATTGATTTGTGCGTTATATGAAAAAAATCCAAAAACTAATACTACAACTAAAACTGTAATTAATTGAGGAATGATTTTTTGTAATTTTAGATCCATCTGATCGCTTATAAAAAAAAGGGCTAGAAAAATCTAGCCCTTTTTAACTAGTTAAATATTCAATTATCTTGCAGGTGGTACATAAAGAATTCCACCTTTAGTCCATAATTCATTTGGACCTCTGTCAGGTAAAATTCCAGTGTCAGCTATATTTCTTTTGTAGCTTTCACCATAGTTACCAACTTGCTTAATAATTCTTAAGCTCCACTCATTGTCTAGACCAAAAGCAGCGCCTAATTCACCTTCAGCACCAACCAATCTTTTTACAGCTGGGTTATCTGAAGTTTTCATTGAGTCTGCGTTAGCAGAAGTAATTCCATACTCCTCTGCTTCGATCATGGCATTTAAAGACCATCTAACGATATCTTCCCATACTGAGTCACCTTGTCTTACAACCGGTCCTAAAGGCTCTTTAGAAACAGTCTCTGGTAATACAATATGTTCATCTGGGTTAGACATTTTAGTTCTTTGTGCAGCAAGACCTGATTTATCAGTAGTGTAAGTATCACATCTACCAGCATCATAAGCAGCTACGACTTCATCAGCTTTTTCAAATGCAACTGGCTCATAAGAAATTCCTTTAGAGTTAAAGAAGTCTCTCATGTTTAACTCAGTTGTTGTACCAATGTTAGTACAAGCTGAGATACCATCTTTAAATTGGCTTGTTGAAGTAATACCAGAACTTTTTCTAACCATGAAACCTTGACCGTCGTAGAAGTTTACTCCAACGAAAGTAAGTCCGATATCAGCATCCCTAGAAAGAGTCCAAGTAGTGTTTCTTGATAAGATATCAATCTCACCAGATGTTAAAGCTGTAAATCTTTCTTTAGCACTTAGTGGTGTAAACTTAACTTTGTTTGCATCACCTAGCACTGCAGCAGCTACCGCTCTACATACATCAACGTCAATACCAGTCCAATTTCCTGCTGCATCAGCATTAGAAAATCCTGGAAGACCTTGAGATACTCCACATCTTACAAAACCCTTCTTTTGAGTGTTTTTAAGTGTTTTAGATTTTTTAGCAGCCATAGTTTCAGTTGTAAAAGTAAACAACACAGCAACCATTGCTACTAAAGAAGTTAATTGTTTTAAGTATTTAAACATTATTCTTCCTTTTAGTTATTATTTGTTAACAAATAATTCAAAAATTAATTTGAATATCCATAATTTAATCATGTAAGAAAATAGTCTTCAAGAAGAATTAATTTACAAAGGTAATTTTTTTAAATTCTAGTCAAGTTAAATTTTATATGAAAAAACGGTAATTTTGGCGCGCCCTGGAGGATTCGAACCTCCGACCCTCGGTTTAGAAAACCGATGCTCTATCCAGCTGAGCTAAGGGCGCAAAATATAAAACTACATATACAATAAATAACTAATCTTTAAAAAGAAAATTTTTAATAATTATCAAAATTGTTAACAATTCAATTCTTCCGATAATCATAAATAAAATTAAACAATATTTTGTAAAATAATTTAAACTATTGAAATTAAAATCAGATAAACCATAAGCTGCAGAATTAACAGTATTCATAATTGTCAATATTGAGAGTTTAAAGGCATTTTCAAAGTCCATTAAACTCAAACTTAGTAAAATAGTAAGAGTAAAAAGAGATATTACGAATATCACGATCGTCAAAAAATACTTATTTATCTCTTTAAAATCAAAGTTAATTTCAGTAAATGACAACTTGTTCATAAAAATATTTTTAGGTCTACTAAAAGACAAAATTTGATTTATTGAATATTTAAATAATGAATAAATCTTCATAAACCTTAAACCAGAACTTGTAGAAAAAAAAGAACCACCAACAATAACTAAAATCAAAAAAATAAAATTTAAGTTTGATTGATCGTGATCAAGTGAAAATCCAATATTTGACATGCTGCTTGATAAAGAAAGAAGATTAATAGAAAAATCTTGATTAAATGAAAAGAATAACAAAAAAATTGCGACAACAAATAAATAATAAAATATCAAATGTAAATCTTCATAAAAAAAATTTATATTTTTTTTTTTAATAAACAATAAATTATAGCTAAAAAAAATACTGAAGTATGAGAATAGTAATAATAAAGAAAAAATAATTATTTGAGTATTATTTCTTAAAATATTAGAGAGCTCATTAGTTGGTAAAAATCCACCTGATGAAATAATTGTAAAAGCTAGGTTTAAAGAATCAAATGTTCTTATAGAAATTAAATTTAGGGTTATAAATATTAAAAATGTCAGACCTGAATATAATAAAAAAATTTTTATTGATTGTTTTAAAATTTCAGAACTATTAAATGAAAGATAATTTGTTAAAGATTTTTTAAAACTTTCATCGTAGATATCTATTAAATAAATTATTGAAAATAAAAAATATAGGCCGCCAATCCATTGAATGGATGATCTCCATAAAATTAAGCTTTGATCAATATGTTTGATATTTTCAAAAATTGTAAATCCAGTCGAAGTAAATCCTGATATAGACTCAAAGTATGAATTTAAAAAACTTAAGTTATAAATACTAAAATAAAAAGGAAGTGATAGTACAATAGGTATCGTAATATAACCAAAAAAAAAACAGTTAAAATTTTTTCAAAAATAGTAATTTTTATTTTCTTAACTTCAAATCTATAAAATATTAAAGCAATAAAGGATGATAAAACTAAACTTATATAATATGTGTTTAAATTAAGGTATAAATTTAAATAGTAAGAGTAAATAACATTAAAAAACGATAAAATTGAGATTAATCCAAAAAAAGAAACTTAAATATCTAATTCTTAATCCGAACATTAAATTAAACTAACTTAATCTAAAAATATTCTCTACAGTTGGTATGGAATCTTTTTGAGCAATAAACACTACTTTGTCATCTTTTTTAAAAATAAAATCAGATCTTGGTATAATAACTTTTTTATCTCTTAGTACAGCACCAATTCTAATTTCGTCAGGTAGGTCAGCGTTTTTAATTTCTTTATTAATTAATTCAGAAGTTTCTATTATTTCTGCCTCTATAACTTCATATTCTCCGTTTGATATTGTGTAAGCATTTTCAATTGATCCTTTATGAATATGTTTTAAAATGCTTGATACAGTATTCATTCTTGGATCTATTATATCATCAATCTTTAGAGATGATTGAAGCAAAGAATAATTTGGTTTATTAATAAGGGCCATAGTTCGTTTATCTTCTATTTCTTTTTGATCTTTAGCAAACTTTTCAACTAAAACACTTACCATCAAGTTATCCTCATCGTCATTTGTCAAAGCTAATACTGTCTCTGACTCATCTAAATTTGCCTCTGTCAGAACTTCTTCATCTAGACCATTACCATTTATAATTATCGTATCGTTTAGTTCATTAGCTAAAAATTCTGCACGCTCTTTATTTTTTTCGACAATCTTTACTCTTACAGTTTCTAAAGTCTCTTCTATATTTTTTGCAAGATTGTAACCTATATTACCACCTCCAATTATTAAAATTTTTTTCGAGATTTTTTCTTCATGACCGAATGCTTTTAAGGTTTCGGCCATTTGTGATGAATTAATTATAACATAAATCTTATCATTTTTTTTCACTGTATCATTCTTTTTTGGGATAAAAAACTTATCTCCCCTATTAATTCCAATAACATTTGCCTCAAGTTTTGGATATTTTTTAGTCAACTCATTAAACTTTATATTTATTGATTTACAATTTTCTTTAATAAGAATTTCAAGTAGTCTTATTTTATTATCTGCAAAAGGAACACTGTCTAAAGCTCCTGGGGCCTCTAGTTTCCTCTGAATTGACTTTGCTATTTCTATTTCAGGTGAAATAATTACATCTATAGGTAAATTTTCTTTACTATAAACTCTTGTAAATTTAGGATTTAAGTAATCCTGAGATCTAATTCTGGCTATTTTTTTTGAAATATTAAAAATTGAGAAAGCTATTTGACAGATAAGCATATTTATTTCATCATTTCTTGTAACTGCTATAATCATGTCTGTTTCTGAAGCATTAGCTTTTTCTAAAATAGATGGATAAGTAGCTTTTCCAACTATTGCTTTTACATCTAAACTATCATTAATTTTCTCTATATCTTCACTAGATTGATCAATCACAGTTATTGAGTGACCTTGCTCACTTAATAATTTAGCTATAGTGAAACCTACTCTCCCAGCACCACAAATTATGATATTCATTTAATTAAATTCTTTAATTCCTAGTCCTTTAAGTTTTCTATGAAGTGCACTTCTTTCCATTCCAACAAAACTGGCTGTTTTAGATATATTTCCATTAAATTTTTTTAATTGAACAGTTAAATACTCTTTTTCAAATTTTTCTCTAGCCTCTTTAAGTGGAATAGAAAGACTATTTTCAGTGATTTTTTCTTGGAAATTTTCATTTTTTAGAGATTCTTTAATTATATTTGAAATTTTTTCTTTACTTTCAGGCTGCAAAATAGCAATTCTTTCGATTAAATTTCTTAGTTCTCTAACATTTCCTTTCCAATTGTGATTTAGTATATAACTATCATTTTCATCAATTTCCATAAACTTTATATTATAGTTTTCAGAAATCTTCTTTGAAAAGTAGTTTATTAAAAGTGGAATATCAGAAATTCTATTATTTAATGGTTCAATATTGATTTCAAATACACTTATTCTATGAAAAAGATCCTCTCTAAAATTACCAATCTCTATTTCATTTTTTAAATCTTTATTTGATGAACAAATTAATCTCACATCAACTCGAATGTCATTAGATCCATTAATTCTTTTGAATTTTTGATCAATAAGTACTCTTAGAATTTTTGATTGAATATCTAGTGGAATATCTGAAATTTGATCAATAAGTAAAGTACCATTATTAGCTTTTTCTAAAGCACCATAAGAAATTGATCCATCTGTTTTTTCTTCTCCAAATAATTCTAGCTCATATTTATTATTATCTAATAAAGCCCCATTTAGTATAATAAAGGGCTTTATATGTCTTTTAGATTTTTTATGAATTTTTCTAGCAATCAGTTCTTTACCTGATCCTGACGGACCATTTATCAATATTCTACTATCTGTTAAAGAAATCTTATCAATTTGATCTCTAATTGTTGAAATATTTTTACTATCGCCAACAAGATCATATGATGAAAATAATTTACTTTCGTATTCTTTATTTTGTTTTATTAGTTTAAGATTTTCTACAGCCCGACTGATAAAATTTAATAATCTAGATTGATCAAACGGTTTTTCAACAAACTCGAATGCTCCATGTTTCAATGAATCTATAGCCATTTCTATATTTGCATGACCAGAGATCATAATTACAGGAACATCCTTATTTTTTGATTTTATATGTGACAATAATTGAATTCCATCATTATCGCCTTTATCTAATTTAACATCTAAAATAGCTACATCAGGTACTTTTTTATCTATTTCACTCAAAGCCTGATTAAAATTAGCCGCAACTCTGGTTTTATATCCAGCCTCAACAATAAGATCGTTTATGATATTTCTTATATCAGCATTATCGTCTACTATTAATATTTCAGCTATCATTTAAATTAAAAATTATTAATACTTTTGCACCATCGTTAATCGGAATAAATTTTATTTTTCCATTATGATCATTTACTATCTTATTTACAATTGAAAGCCCAAGCCCCGTTCCATTTTTTTTTGTTGTAAAATATGGATGTAATATTTCATTAATTTTATTTGTAAAGATACCAAACCCAATACCATTATCTATTATTGAAATTGATATATGATCATTATTTTCTACAATTTCAATAGATATTTCTTTAATAAAATCAGGGTTTTTTTCTGCTTTTTGATGAATACTTTCAACTGAATTTTTAATTAAATTAAAAATAACTCTCGCAATTTGTTCTTTATCACAATTTAAAAAAACTTTATTCTCCTCAGACCTTAAACTAATTTCTATATTTGAGTCTATCTCAGAAAGTAATTTTATATTTTCATTAAGAATTTTAATTAAGTCATTATTTTTAAAAATGGGTTTTGGCATTCTTGCAAAATCAGAAAATTCATTAACTAAATTTTCTATTTGTTTGATTTGGTTATTAATTATTTTTAAATTTTCTTTAAAATCAACTTGATCATCATTTGAAATTTTTGATGCATATTTATTTTTAATTCTATCGATAGTAAGTTGAATTGGGGTAAGTGGATTTCTTATTTCATGTGCTAATTTTCTAGCTAAATTTCCCCATGCTTTATATCTTTCATTTATTATCAATTTTTCTTGCTGATTTTTTAGTCGATTGATCATAAAGTTAAAATTTCTATTTAAAACTTCCATATCTTTATCAGTTTTAATTTCTGGGACTTTAGTATCTAAATTTCCGTGTCCAATTTCTGTTGAAGCTAAAATTAAATTATTTATGGATCTAAAAAATCTTGACGAAAACCTTATAGCAATAGTGATAGAAATAAATAAAAGTAAAGTTACTATAATAATATAGATTAATATAAATGAAATTTTAATACCCGTACTTCTTTCCTCAACTGTGTAATAAAAATTAATCGCCTCTTGAGACTCCGAAAGATAATTAGATATATTTTTATCTAAAAATTTCACAACATATAAAAATCTATTTTCAAAAGCTTGTAATCTAATTATTGCAGCTGATATATTGTTGGGTGCATCTATAATTTTTAAAGGCCTATCATCCTCCAAAACTAAGTTTAAAGCCTTATCAACTGGGGGTGTGTATTTCTTAGCAATTTCTGATGAAAATAATAAGTTTTTATTTTTATCAATAATATGAATTTCATCTACACCTCTAATTAGTTTTTGAGTTCTTAAGAATCTTAAATATTCATTCTCATCATTGTTCAAAAAATTTGCACTCTTATTAATGTCAAATGCTATTAAAATAATATCCGCCTCAACTTTATTTCTAACCTCCTGAACATAATTTTTAGCAAGCTCATAAGAATTATTAACAACAGTTGTAACTTTTTTATCAAAATATTTCTCTAAAGCGAATGAAAATAAAAATAATGAAAATATAGAAATCAAGATTGATGGAATTAAAGTAAAAAGTGAAAAATATGTTATATATTTTTTATTAGAATTAAGACCATCTTTATCTATATCATTTTTAATGGACTTTTTAATTTCAATAAAGATAAAAACAAATAATAAAAATAGTAAGAAAATATTTATAATCAGTAAAAGTTGTAAGTTATCTTGAGTTAATTGAATAAAACTTCTATCAATGAATGTTAAAAATGTTAAAAAACCAATGAATAGTGTGATACTAGAAAGAATGATAATGAATATATTTTTTTTCAAAAAATCTAACATAATTTAGAATTATAGCATTTAAACAAATGAACAACTATTTTGTAATATTGGCAGCAGGAAAAAGTAAGAGATTTGGTAAAAATTTTCTTAAACAATTCTTCAAATATAAGAATAAGGAAATTATAGATCATTCTGTAGAAAAATCATTAAAATCCAAATTATTTAAAAAGATAATCATTGTAACAAACAATGCGAGATATCTAAAAAAAAAGAAATATGCAAAATTTGTGACTATCATTAAGGGTGGTAAAGAAAGATCAGACTCCTCATTAAATGCATTGAAATTCATCAAGAAATATAAGCCAAAAAATGTTTATATTCATGACGCTGCCAGACCAAATTTTTCAATAAAATTACTTAAAAATATCTCAAAAAATTTAAAAAAAAATAAGGCTGTCGTTCCTATCGTAAATTCAAGAGACTCTATTAAATATAAAGTTAAAAATGAGGTATTTAACTTAAAAAGGAAAAATTCGTTATTAACACAAACACCACAAGCTTTTAATTTTAAGAAATTATATAAACTTGCTATAAAAGAAAAATCTAAAATTAACGATGAAGCTACATTGTTTTTAAATCAAAACTATAAAATAAAATTTATCCCAGGTGAAAATTCTAATAATAAAATTACCTATTTAGATGACATCAAATCATCGAAAACTTTCCATGGATTAGGATTTGATATTCATAGATTGGTTAAAAATAAAAAACTGTTTCTTGGCGGAGCTACAATACCTTTTCATTCAGGTTTAAAAGGCCATTCTGATGGTGATGTAATCTTACATGCAATTACTGATGCTATTTTAGGAGCATTAAGAAGAAAAGATATAGGTACATATTTCCCAAATACTAAAAAATATAAGAATATAAGATCACCAAAAATGTTAAAGCCAGTTATAGAAAATCTTTATAAATCGAATTTTTCTATAAATAATTTAGATATTAATTTAATTTGTGAACAACCAAAAGTGTCAAAATATAGAAATAAAATAATCGACTCTATATCTAAACTAACAAATTTAGATAAAGGTTTAATTAATCTAAAAGGTAAAACAGTAGAGAAATTAGGTTTAATAGGAAAAGAAAAAGCTATAGCTTGTGAAGTGATAATTTCAATCACAAAATATGATTAAAAAAATTAATACCTTATTTGTAACGATGTTTGGTTTAGGTAGAATTCCAAAAATTCCTGGAACTTTTGGATCATTAGCAACTGTGATTTTGTTATATATTTTCTTTCATATATTAGATTTATCCCCGCTTCTAATATTTGTATTTTTAATAATTATTTTTATTTTTTCTTTTAAGGCTGTTGCGTTACATATTAAGAATAATGATAACAAGGATCCAAAAGAAGTTGTAATTGACGAGTTTATTGGTCAATCTATACCGATATATATGTATGAAATTTCACATGGTATAGAAAAATCTTCTGATGAAGCAATTATTTTTTATGGTGCGTGTTTTATTTTATTTAGATTTTTTGACATAGCAAAACCATTTCCAGTAAATTTTTTTGATAAAAAATTTAAAAACAGTTTTGGTGTAATTATGGATGATATTTGTGCAGGTTTTTATGTTGTTTTATCATTAATTTGTTTTATGATTTTTAAAAACTATTTTATTCAATGAAAACTTTAATAAGATTACTGATCAAAAAAAAACTTAAAATTTCGTTTGCAGAATCATGTACTGGTGGATTATTAGCTAGCTCTATTACTTCGATTAGTGGTGCTTCGAAAATATTTAGTTTAGGTCTAATTACCTATTCTAACCAAGCAAAAATTAAGATTTTAAAAGTAAATAAAAATATTATTAAAAAATATGGTGCTGTAAGTCACGAATGCTGTTCAGCAATGGTTAAAAATTTATCTAAAATATCTAATGCTAACATCAATGTTTCAATAACTGGTATTGCAGGACCAAAAGGTGGCACTAAAGAAAAACCTGTTGGTCTAGTTTATATTGGAATTAAAAAAAGGTAATAAAATACAAGTTAATAAATGCCTATTTAAAGCTAAAAACAGATCTTCGATACAAAAAGCTACGGTTAGAAAAGCATTAAATTTAATTCTTAGAGCTGCCAAATAGCTCTTCTGCTCTTTTTTGAAATGCGTCAGCTATTTTCTCTAATCCAAATTGAAATGAAACAACCATTAAAGAATTCAAAAATTTATTTTTAATTTCAAAGTCTATATCAAAAGTAATTTCTGTAATTCCATTTTTTTTGTCAGTAAATGACCAATTATTTGACAAATGATTTAAAGGTCCTTCAATAT
>CACOLA010000012.1 GCA_902627935.1 uncultured Pelagibacteraceae bacterium
CGCATTTAAAAGCTAATAAAGATAAAGAATATCCTAACTCACCCTCAGGTATGCCAGGAGTACAAACTCTCATGCCAGTTATGCTCAACCATGTTAATGATGGAAAACTATCTCTTAATCAATTGATTGACCTTGTATGTGAAAACCCAATTAAAATTTTTGGGATTAAAAACAAAGGATTTATAAGAGAAGGTTATGATGCTGATTTTACTATTGTAGATATGAATAAAAAAATTGTAATTAAGAATGAAAATATTGAGAGCAAATGTAGATGGTCACCTTTTAATGGTTTTGAGTTTAAAGGAACTCCTGTTTCAACTATTATTGCTGGAAAAATAAAAATGAAGGATGGAAAAATTTTAGGTGAACCTGAAGGAACTCCATTAAAATTTAGTTAATTTTCCCTGTAAAACTATTAACCAATATAACCCCAATAACTATTAAAAATAATCCTGCTATAGCTTGCCAAGCTAATGTTTGTTTAAAAAAGAAATATCCGAGTATGGCTATTGTAAAAACCCCAAGTCCACTCCAAGTCGCATATACAATAGCAATAGGAAGTTTATCCATTACAAAAGTCATTAAATAAAACGATACTAGATAAAATATTGTAAGAAAAATCGTAGGAATAATCTTTGTAAAGTTTTGTGATACCGGTAATAACATTGTTCCAGCTACCTCACAAAATATGGCTATTAGTAAAAAAGAATATGTTTTAACCATCGTTTAGTATTTTATTATCGATTAAATCTTGTTTAATTTCATCTAAAATAGCTGGATCATCAATGGTTGGGGGTATTTTATACTCAACATTGTCAGCAATTTTTCTGATAGTTCCTCTTAAAATTTTTCCCGATCTTGTTTTTGGAAGTCTTTTGATGACAATTGCAACTTTAAATGCTGCTACTGGACCTATCTTATCTCGCACCATTTGGATGCATTCTTTAGATATAGTTTCATTATCTTTATCAACTCCAGCCTTTAAAACTATTAATCCAATAGGCAGTTGTCCTTTTAGTTTATCCGCAATTCCAAGCACCGCACACTCTGCAACTGACTGATGTTCAGATAATACTTCTTCGATAGCACCAGTTGATAATCTATGCCCTGCAACGTTTATTATATCATCGGTTCTAGACATTATCCAAATATAGCCATCTTCATCAATGTGACCAGCATCGTAAGTTTGGTAGTAACCATCGTAATTTGACATATAATTATCTTTGTATCTTTTGTCTGCATTCCATAATGTTGGAAAAGTTCCAGGAGGCAAAGGTAGTTTTACAACTATGTCTCCCATTTCATTTGGTTCTGCTAAAGTCTGATCTGGTTTAATAATTTTCACATCATAACCAGGAACAGCTTTACATGCTGAGCCATATTTTGTTTTCATCATTTCTATTCCTGTACAATTTGAACTTATTGCCCAACTTGTTTCAGTTTGCCACCAGTGATCGATAACTGGAACCTTAAGTAAATTTTCAGCCCATTTGATAGTATCTGGATCTGCTCTTTCTCCCGCAAGAAATAAACTTTTAAAATTACTTAAATTATATTTCGAAAAAAATTTTCCATTAGGATCCTCTTTTTTGATTGCTCTAAAGGCTGTAGGAGCTGTAAATAATGATTTAACGTTATAATCTGAAATGATTTTCCAAAAAATACCAGCATCAGGTGTTCCGACTGGTTTACCTTCAAATAAAACTGTAGTACATCCTTTAAACAATGGAGCATATACAATATAGGAATGGCCAACTATCCATCCAATATCACTAGCTGACCACCAAATATCATCTGTATCTATGTTGTAAATATTTTTCATTGTCCATTTAAGAGCAACAATGTGACCACCGATATCTCTAACTATACCTTTAGGAGTACCAGTTGTTCCAGAGGTGTATAGAATGTAAGCAAATTCATTTGAATTCATCTCTACACAATCAGCATCTTTAGCATTTGACATTACTTCATCCCAACTTAGTTCATTTGGAATGTTTAATTCAACTTCTTGACCTGGTCTTTGAAACAAAATCATTTTTTCAATTTTGTGTTTGGCAATTTTCATTGCTTCATCTACCAGTGGTTTATATTTAATTGTTCTTCCAGGTTCAAAACCACAAGAAGCTGTCACTAAAATTTTAGCTTTGCTATCATCAATTCTACTTGCCAATTCATTAGATGCAAAACCACCAAATACTACAGAGTGAATTACACCAATTCTTGCGCATGCAAGCATTGCTATCACTGCTTCAGGTATCATTGGCATGTAAATGATTACTCTATCCCCTTTATTAGCACCCTGGGCCTTCAGAGCACCTGCAAATTTTGAAACTTTTGATCTTAATTCTTCATAAGTAAATTTACATTTATTGCCGGTAATTGGGCTGTCGTAAATTAATGCAGTTTTTTCTCCTCTTCCTTGATCTATATGTAGATCCAAAGCATTATAGCAGGTGTTTGTAACACCATCTTCAAACCATTTATAAAATGGAGGGTTTGATTTATTCAAAATTTTTGTTGGTTTTTTAAACCAAAAAATATTATCAGACGCTTCTTGCCAAAACTTCTCAGGATTATTTAATGATTTATCATAAATTTCTTGGAATTTGATTGACATATAATTCGATTCGAATTTTGTATTTTTTTTGATTATTAACCTCTAAATTGTATTTAATTTCAAAAAATAAGTAAAATCAATGGTTATTAGTGACAATTAACTCTTCATAAATCCAATTTTATTTGATATTTAACGCCCTATCTTGATTAGGGGAAACCTTAATCTAGTTTATATAAACTAAACAAAGTAAAAACTAACTAAAGAGGGAGTTTTTTATGAAAAAACTTAAATTGTTTGCTCTTACAGCTGTTGCCCTAATGGGTGTTACAACTGTAGCAAACGCTGCGACCGCTATGTTAGCTCAAGATGACTTCGTTGGAATTTCTTTTTGGGTAATTTCAATGGGTATGTTGGCTGCAACAGCGTTCTTCTTCATGGAAAGAAGCACTGTAAATCCTGCATGGAAAACATCAGTAACAGTAGCTGGTCTAGTAACTGGTATCGCATTCATCCATTACATGTACATGAGAGATGTTTGGGTGAGTACTGGCGATTCACCAACAGTGTATAGATACATTGACTGGTTAATTACTGTGCCATTACAGATGATAGAATTCTACTTAATTCTAGTAGCTGTAAGAAAAGCAAACTCTGGAATATTCTGGAGATTGTTAATCGGTTCATTAGTAATGTTAATCGGTGGATACTTAGGAGAAGCAGGATACATCAACGCTACACTTGGTTTTATAATCGGTATGGCAGGTTGGGTATACATTCTATATGAAGTATTCTCAGGTGAAGCTGGAAAAGCTGCAGCTAAGAGTGGAAATAAAGCTCTTGTAACTGCGTTCGGTGCAATGAGAATGATTGTAACTGTAGGTTGGGCAATTTACCCATTAGGTTATGTATTTGGTTACCTAACTGGTGGAGTAGATGCTAACACATTAAACGTTGTTTACAACTTAGCTGACTTCATAAACAAAATTGCATTCGGTTTAGTAATCTGGGCCGCTGCAGTAAGTTCTGGAGCTGGCGCAAGAGCTAGATAATTACACTTAGTAATTAAATAATTTTAGGGCGAGTATGTATTCACATACTTGCCCTATTTTTTTTGTATAATTTATATCATTGATGGCAAAAATAACTTACATAACTCATGACAATAAAATTCACACTATAGACGTGCAAAATGGATTGACTGTAATGGAAGGTGCAGTCCAGAATGATATTCCAGGCATAGATGCTGATTGTGGAGGCGGAATGGCTTGTGCGACATGTCATGTATATGTTAATGATGAATGGTTTGATAGAATTCCTACTAAAGAGGATGGTGAGGAAGATATGCTAGACATGGCTTTTGAACCAAAAAAAAATAGCAGATTGAGTTGTCAAATAATAGTTACAGATGAACTTGATGGTTTAACAGTTAGTATTCCAACTAAACAAGGATAAATGAAAAAAACAGATGCATTAATTATTGGAGCAGGCCCAACAGGGTTATTCACAGCACATCAATTAAAATTAATTGGTTTAGATTGTGAAATAGTTGATAATCTAGATAAGATTGGAGGTCAATGTATTGAACTTTATCCAGATAAACCAATTTATGATATTCCAGCCGTACCAGAATGCACTGGAGAAGAATTAACTAATAATCTAATTAATCAATTAAAACCTTTTGATATCAAATTTCATTTGAATGAAAGGGTAGAAGAAGTAAATAAAGATGGAGATAACTGGGTCGTAAAAACCAGTAGTGGAGCAAAATTTCAAACTCCTAACGTAATTATAGCTGGAGGAGTAGGATCATTTGAGCCAAGAAAATTTCCATTAAAGGAGTGTGAAAAATTTGAAAATACATCAGTTATGTACTCAATTAGAGATAAAAGTATATTTGAGGGAAAGATAGTAACAATATTTGGTGGTGGCGATAGTGCACTAGATTGGGCAGTTGAATTATCAAAAAATTCAATAGTAAATTTAGTTCATAGAAGAGAGGAATTTAGAGGAGCGCAGGCAACAGTTGATACAGTTCATAAACTTGTGAATGATGGAAAAATAAGTCTTTTTACTAAATATCAGATAAGCTCGATTACAGGAGAAAAACAATTGCAGAGTATAGACATTAAAAATGATAATAATGAAACCAAAACACTTAAAACAGATTATATTTTAGGTTTTTTTGGATTAATAATGCAGCTTGGTCCTATTGCGAATTGGGGATTAAATATAAATAAAAAAACAATTGAAGTTGATACTGAAAAATTTGAAACTAATCAAAAAGGTATTTACGCAGTCGGTGATATTTGTAATTATCCAGGAAAATTAAAGTTAATTCTATCGGGTTTCCATGAAGGTGCTTTAGCAGCAAGAGCATGTTTTAGATTAGCTAAACCAAATGAAAAATATAGATTTGAATTCACGACTTCATCTAAGACAATAAAAGATCGACTTGGTGTGAAAGGTGATTGAATTATTTTCAGCTAATACACCTAATGGAAAAAAAATTAGTATTATGCTGGAGGAAATTAATTTTAACTATAAAGTTACTAAAGTTGACATAGATAATGGTGACCAATTTAAAGATAGATTTAAAAAAATAAGCCCATTTAGTAAAATTCCTGTAATCATTGATCATAAAAATAATCAAACTCTCTATGAGTCGGGGGCAATCTTAATCTACCTTGCAGAACAAAGTGGAAAATTTTATGACAAATCTAATAGGACAAAAATAAATCAACTTTTAATGGCTCAGATGAGCTATGTGGGACCTATGCTGGGACAACATCATCAATTTCACCACTTTAATCCTGGCAAAAGTAAATTCGGAGAGGAAAGATATTTTAAAATTTCAAAAAGAATTTATAGCGAACTTGATGCAATATTATCAAAAACTAATTTTTTATCAGGAGACAATTATACTATTGCTGATATCGCAACTTTTCCATGGATGGCACGACATGAATGGCATGATATTGGATTACAAAAATATAAAAATCTCAATAGATGGTATAATGAGGTTGCAAGTAGAGAAGCAGTTATTAAAGGTTTTGCTTTTATGAATAAAGAGGAATTTCCACCAATAGCGTAACTAGTTCATTGAACTTAGTAATCTAAATAAAGATGCAAAGATTCCATAACCAGAGATCTCAATGGCTATAATTGCAATTATTATTAAGACAAATTTTTTATTCATCTTGTAAATACAAATATTAATAAAAGTATCCAAAAAAAAGCATAATAAAAATAAATATACTTTTTTGTAAAATTATAAGTAATAGGATTATGCCTAGTTTTAATTTTTTTTTTGCTTTTAGTCATCAGCATGCACCTTTTCATTTTTTTCATGTTTTTCTTGAGCTGCAATCGTATATTTAGCAACAGGTCTTGCCATTAATCTTTTTAATCCAATCGGTTCAGCTGTATCTAAACAAAAACCGTAAGTTTGATCTTTAATTCTTATTAAGGCTTTATCAATCTCTGAAATTAATTTTATTTGTCTATTTATTGCTTTCATTTCAACATTCTTATCTGTGTATGAACTAGCTTGATCTACAATATCTGCTGAAATACTATTATCATCCATACCACCATTATATAAAGCTTCATTATTAGCTTTTACTAATTCTTTTCTCCATTCTTGTAACTTAATCCTAAAATATACTTTATGTTTCTCACACATGTATTTTTCAGTATCTTTTGGAGTATAATTTTTTGATATTTTTATTGGCCCTTTTTTTATTTCTTTAGATTTTACAACTTTTTTAGTTTTTATTTTATTAACTTTCTTTTTTACTTTTGAAGTTTTGGGCATATCTATCAATTAGTTAGCGGCGGAGTATATTCAGCAAATTAAGGGTGTCAAGCAACGTTAATTGTTGTAAATAATTGATAATGAATGTTTTAAGTAGACAGATAAATAATATTTTTTTTATTTTTACTTTATCTCATTTGATAATTTGGACATTAGTTCCATCTCTAACCAATAAAAATTTACCTCTAGATACTATAGAGGCTCTGGCTTGGGGCAGTAATTTAGATTGGGGTTTTAACAAGCATCCACCAATGAGTGCCTTTTTCCCAGAAGTTTTTTTCCAAATTTTTGGACCACAAGACTGGGTATACTATTTATTAAGTCAAATTTTTGTTTTAATTGCATTTTATTTTGTATTTAAATTTTCTTTTCAACTTTTGGGAAATATAAAATTAGCGTTAATCTCAGTACTTCTGCTAGAAAGTATATATTTTTATAATTTTACTACCCCGGAATTTAATGTGAATGTTTGTCAATTACCTTTTTGGTCTTTAGTTGTCTACTATTCCTGGAAAATTTATGAGACAAAAGAAATAAAGTTTATTGATTGTTTTTTACTTGGTCTTTTTGCAGCCTTTGGTTTTTTATCAAAATATTTATTTTTATATTTATTAGTATCTATCGATTTACTTTTCATCTGGTTAATTTTTTTTAAAAAGACAAAAAGATTTGATTTTAAGTATTTAATCTCACTTGAGGTATTTTTTATTTTATTGGTACCCCATCTCATATGGCTTTTTAATAATGACTTTATTACAGTTTCTTATGGTTTAAAAAGAACAGGTATAGAAGACTCAAAAATCTTAGATCATTTAAAGTATCCTTTATTATTTTTATTGAAGCAAATTGGAATATTAATTCCATTTTTTGCTTTGATTTTTTTATTGATTAAAAAGTTTAAATTAAAAATAGATTTAAAAGATAAAAAATTATTATTTTTAATATTTATAAATTTCATGCCCATTATTCTAATGTTAATAACATCAATTATCACAGGCTCAAAAATAAGAACAATGTGGATGACACCATTTTATTTATTTTTTGGAGTTTTCTTTGTTTATCTTTTTCAAAATCAAATAAATTTTAAAAAGATTAATTCTTTCTTATACGGTTTTCTGTTTTTATTTTTTTTGTCCCCTATTTTTTATTCTTATGTCTCTATTTCACAAAGTGATAAAAGAACTGATTATCCTGGAAAAGAAATAGCAAAAAAAATTCAAATTGTTTGGAAACAAGATTTTGATAATGAGATAGAGTTCGTAACTGGTGACGAATGGAAAGCAGGAAATCTTTCGTATCATCTAAAATCGAGACCTAAATGGGAAGGGTACAATAATAATGAAATTTTGAATAAATCCTCACAATTTATTTGTGTCGATGATGTTTGTTTGGGAAGATATTAATAATCATGATAATAAAAATTTTAATCCCTGTTTATAACGACTGGCAATCAGTTTCTCATTTGTTAGAAGAAATCAATTTAAAAGTTTCAAATTTAGATCATGAAATTTCAGTAATAATTGTTAACGATGCATCAAACCACGATCGTGAGGAAGAGAAAAAAAACCTAGAAAATAT
>CACOLA010000013.1 GCA_902627935.1 uncultured Pelagibacteraceae bacterium
AATTTAAAAGTAGATGGAAATACAAATCAAAATTTGAATAATTTTTTAAATATAATCAATTCTAAAAAAGAGGATATTTTTAACAAGATTGTTTTTAGAAATACTATAAAAAATTTTTTTAAAAATTTTTAATCTGGACTAATCATTTTTTTTGGATTAACTATTTTCTCGTAGTCTTTTTCTTTAATAAGTCCTGACTTAATAGTCTCAACTTTAAGAGTAGTACCATTTTTCAAAGCACGCTTAGCAATTTTAGCCGCATTATCATAGCCAATTTTAGGAGCAAGGGCTGTCACTAGCATTAATGAATTATCTAGATGTTTCTTAATTTTTTCTTTATCAGCTTTAATTCCTTTTACACAATATAAAGCAAAATTCTTTGAACTATCACTGATAAGATCTATAGATTGTAAAATATTATGCGCGATCATTGGTTTAAAAACATTTAATTCAAAATGACCGTGACCACCAGCTATTGTAATTCCATTATGATTACCTATTACTTGGGCGCACACCATTGTTACTGCTTCACATTGTGTTGGATTAACTTTTCCAGGCATAATGGATGATCCAGGTTCATTTTCAGGTAAAATGAGTTCACCATATCCAGCTCGTGGACCAGATCCTAAAAATCTAATATCATTTGAAATTTTCATTAAAGCAACTGCACAGGAATTCAATGAACCAGAAAAGTTAACTATCGCATCATGTGCTGCAAGTTCTGAAAATTTATTTTCCGCAGGTTTAAAAGCAATTTTTGTAAATTTTTTAATTTCATTAATTATTTTTTTATCAAAGTTTTTTTTAGAATTAATTCCTGTACCTACTGCCGTACCACCTTGAGCAAGGTATAAAATTTCTTTAATCGCTATTTCAATTCTATTAATTGATTTTTTTAATTGATTATAGTAACCTGAAAATTCTTGGCCTAGTGACAGTGGTGTAGCATCTTGCAGATGGGTTCTACCTATCTTTATTATGCTCTTAAATTTGATTGATTTTTTTTTTAACTCTTTTTCTAAAATTTTTAAATTTGGCAGAAGCTTTTTAAAAGTCTCAGTAGCAACAGAAATATGCATAGCTGATGGGAACACATCATTAGTAGATTGAGATTTGTTTACATGATCATTAGGGTGAACAGGTTTTTTTGCTCCTTTCTTTCCACCTAAAATTTCAATTGCTCTGTTTGCAATCACCTCATTAACATTCATATTCGTTTGTGTTCCCGAACCAGTCTGCCAAACTTTTAATGGAAAATTTTCATTTAGTTTTCCTTTGATTACTTCATCAGCTGCTTTTATAATTGCTCTAGAAATTTTATAATCAATAGATTTATCTTTAGCATGCACTATTGCTGCTGATCTTTTAATAATAGCAATAGATTGGATGATTGAGATATTTACAAGAATTTTCCCTATGTTGAAAAATTTTTTTGATCTCTGGGTTGATGCTCCCCAATACTTATCATCAGGAACACTCACGCTTCCAATACTGTCTATTTCTTTTCTAAATTTCATTGATTAATTTGTAAGTAATAAATAACTAATAATATACAATAATTTTTTAAAAACTAATAGGAGCATTATGTCGAATTTTAATAAAGTTGGAAAATTCATGAAAACTTTCGGTCAAGAAGTCAAAACTAAACCTTCATTTAGTACTGACAAAATCAACAAATTAAGAGTAGATCTAATTAAAGAAGAACTTAGTGAGCTATCAGAAGCAATGAACAATAAAGATTTATTAGAGGTAGCGGATGCATTAACTGATATTCTCTTCGTTACTTATGGAGCTGGCCATGCTTTTGGAATTAATCTCGATAAATGTTTTGAAGAAGTTCAGAATTCAAATATGAGTAAATTAGATGAAAATGGAAAACCAATCTATAATGAGTCTGGTAAAGTGATGAAAGGACCAAATTATTTTAAACCAGATCTCTCAAAATTTGTAAATTAAATCTCCAATTTAAGATCTATTGCTGGGGCGCTGTGCGTAATACTTCCAACAGAAATTCTATCTACTCCTGTTGCAGCAACTGACTTAACTGTTTTAAGACTAATATTACCTGAAGTTTCTGTTTCATAGTGTTTTTTTGCAAGCTTTACACCAGCTTTAAGTTTTTTGATACTCATATTATCAAAGAGAATAGTATTAAATTTAAGACCCATTATACTTTTAAGTTGTTTTAAATTATCTACTTCAACAGTAATTTTTTTACCCTTCTTCTTTTTTATTGCTAACGATACTAAATCTCTTAAATTTGAACTGGCGACATGATTATCTTTAATTAAAAACTCATCACTTAAATTAAATCTATGATTCATGCCTCCACCTAATTTTACTGCATATTTTTGAATAACTCTTAAATTTGGAATTGTTTTTCTAGTACAACAAATTTTACATTTTTTTCCTGCAAGTTTTACAAACTGATTTGTTTTAGTAGCTATACCTGAAATATGAGATAAAAAATTTAAGGCAACTCTTTCTGCAATCAATATATTTTTAGCATTGCCTTTAATAGTAGCAATCAAAGAATTTTTTTTTACAAAAGAACCATCTTTTTTTTTTGAAACAAATTTAATTTTCTTGTCTATTAAAGAAAACGTATGCTTGGCAAAACGTAAACCACCAATAATTGCATTCTCATTCAAAATTAATTTGACTTTAATAGTTTTATTATTTTTAATTAAATCTGAAGTTATATCACCAGATGGGTATAGATCCTCATTTAGTGCAAGCTTTACAGTATTTTTTATAAAATTTTCGCTTAGTTTAATTTTTGACACAAAATGTTATCTACCGATAGCAACCATTTTTTCAACAGACGATCTTGCTTTATCAATTGTTTCTTGATCCATTATAATTTCACCAGTTTCATTTTCTAAGCAATCTAAGATTTTAGGTAATGTAATTTTTTTCATATGTGGACACATGTTGCACGGTCTAATAAATTCTACGTTAGGATTTTCTACTTGAATATTATCACTCATTGAGCATTCAGTAACCATCATCACTTTTTTTGGTTGATTATCTCTAACATAATTAATCATACCAGAAGTTGATCCTGCGAAATCACTAGCCTTAATTACATCAGGTGGACATTCTGGGTGTGCAATTATTTTTATTCCAGGATTATTCTTTCTAATATTGTTAATTTCATTTTCATTAAATTGATCATGAACAATGCAAATTCCTTTCCATGAAATTATCTCAACATCAGTCTGTGAAGCAACATACTTAGCAAGATAATCATCTGGTAAAAAAATTACTTTTTTTACTCCTAATGATTTAACAATTTTAACAGCATTTGCAGAAGTACAGCAGACATCCGTCTCAGCCTTAACTTCAGCTGATGTATTAACATAAGATACTACTGGAACACCTGGGTATTTTTCTTTAAGTAATCTAACATCTTTACCAGTTATTGATGAAGATAATGAGCAACCAGCTTTCATGTCTGGTAATAAAACTTTTTTATTTGGACTCATTAATTTTGCTGTTTCTGCCATAAAGTGAACTCCAGCCATTACAATTATGTTTGCAGAAGTTTTTGACGCCTCTACTGCAAGCGCTAAAGAGTCAGCTGAAAAATCTGCGATGCCATGATAAATTTCTGGGGTTTGATAGTTGTGAGCAAGAATAACTGCATTCTTCTCTTTTTTTAATTTATTGATTTTGTGAATATATGGAGCATGCACCGACCACTCGATTTCTGGCATTACTTTTGAAATCTTTTTATAAATAGAGTCAGTTGTTTGTTTTACTTCTTGTGTAAAATCCATATTAAAATTTATCAATTTGAAACCTGCTTGTCATTGATTTAATGTGGGTCATAATTGCGGCCATGCTGAAATTGGTAGACAGGCACGGTTGAGGGCCGTGTGGACCTAGTCCATGAGAGTTCGAGTCTCTCTGGCCGCACCAAATACTCAAATTTTTAGCCATTCAGGTATGAAAATTTTAAATGTTCCATTTTCACTTTTAAATGTGTCTTTTTTATCAAAATTTTTATCTAAAAATTTAATTAACGCGAAAGGGTAATCATCATTAATTAAAACTTTTCCAATCTCGACTTCATTGCTGTAGATTTTTTCATCTTCAGATAGTTTTCCATTAATAATCTCAATCGGCAGTAATCTTTTAGAGAGTTTATTTTTTAATTTAATTCTAGCTGTATTTTCTTGTCCAACATAACAACCTTTTTTAAAGTCAATCCCATTAAGCTCTTCAAAATTACATTCAATACCAAATAATTTGTTTTGTAATTTGTTTAAGTTTTTAGGTACTATTCCAAGCTTATGGCTCCTAAGATAATAGTTTTCAACTTTATCATCCTTTAGATCTAATTTTTTTAGTGATAAATAAAGTTTTTCTAAATTTATAATAAGCCTTGCACCCAAATTTTTGTTTCTAGGATCTAAAATTATAGGATCTTCCCTATATTTAAAAGTAAAACCTAAGACATCTTTCGAGCCGTCAATTGATAGATATTTTTTATATCCAAAGCTTGCAACTACAAATTCATTACTCAAATTTAATATTTCTACTTTTGATCTTATTTTATAAAGGTTCAATTGTTTGAAAATTTCCTCTGATTGGGATTTCTCACAGTCTACAAAGTAACCTAATTTGTGTTTTACAACTATGAATTCATAAAGAAACTTACCTTGTGGAGTCAGCAAAGAAGCAAAACAGCTTGAATTATCTGTCACTTTATTGATGTCATTACTAATTAAGTTTTGTAAGAAATCTTTAGACTCTTCCCCACTTATATAAAGTATGGCTCTATCTTCTAATATATAAACGTTATTATTCATATTTGATTGATATCACCTTTTAATATAATAACTTTTTTCATAAATGTTAGATCTAATAATTAAAAATGGTCAATGCTATATTAATAGAAAGCTAGAAGATAAAGATTTAGCTGTTAAAGATGGCAAAATTTTAAAGATTGGTAAAATTCAAGAAGAAGCGAAAGAAGTTTATGACGCTAAAAAACAAATTGTCTTACCGGGTTGTATAGACACCCAAACTCATTTTAGAGAACCGGGTTCAACTGATACTGAAGATCTTCACACTGGAAGTAGGGCTGCTGTTGCTGGAGGTATCACCGCAGTATTTGAAATGCCAAACACAAATCCACCCACATCAAATTTAAAAGAATTTCAAAGAAAATTAGATCTTGCAAAAAATAGAATGTATTGCAATTACGCTTTCTATTTTGGTGCTACAGCAGAAAATGTTAATCAATTAGCAGAACTAGAAGATTTAGAAGGATGTTGTGGAATAAAATTATTTGTGGGTTCATCAACTGGTAATCTTTTAGTAGCTCTTGAAGAAGATATAGATAAAGTCTTTCAAAATTGCTCAAAAGTAGTAGCAGTCCATTCAGAGGATGAAGAAATTTTAAATAAGAATAAAAAATTAATAAAAAATGGAGATGTTCATTCACATCCTGTTTGGAGAAGTGAAGAGTGTGCCATTTCCTCAACTAGAAGAATTGTTAGAATTGCTAAAAAATATAATAAGAAAGCTCACGTTTTACATATAACAACCAAACAAGAAAT
>CACOLA010000014.1 GCA_902627935.1 uncultured Pelagibacteraceae bacterium
GAAATCAAGAATTCAGACAATCAGGCGTTAGATTTGTTGAATCTGTTAGTAGATAAGCAATGTAATTTAGTGGTGAATTGGATGCGAGTAGGTTTTATTCATGGTGTGATGAATACTGATAATATGACCATTTCAGGAGAAACTATTGATTATGGACCATGCGCATTTTTAGATACTTATGATCCTAAAACTGTTTTTAGCTCAATTGATCAAATGGGTAGATATGCTTATTGTAATCAACCCGTCATTACAAAGTGGAATTTAGCTAGATTTGCTGAATGTTTAGTTCCATTAATTAATAAGAATAGAGACGAAGCTATCAAGGTAGCTACTGACGCAATTAATTCTTTCGAAAAAAAATATGAGAAAAAATGGACTAATATGATGAAAGAAAAATTAGGATTGTTTGGCTTAGATGATAAAGATAAATTTTTGATTTTAGATTTATTAACTTGGATGCATGAGAAAAAAGCTGATTATACCAATACCTTTTGTCATTTAATGAATCTGGGCCCGAAGGAAGATGATCTATATAAAGATATAGATTTTTTAAACTGGAGGAAAAGGTGGGAAACTAGATTGTCTAAAGATAATAATTCATTAAAAAAATCTTTTGAATTAATGAAAAAAAATAATCCAGTTGTTATTGCAAGAAACCATAAAGTAGAGGAAGTGCTGAAGACTGCTGAACAAAATAATTTTGAGCCAATTAAAAAATTTTTAGAAATTTTAGAAAAACCTTACGATAATCAGAAAGATATTAGTGAATATCAACTTCCTTCTGTCTCAAATGAAAAATATCAAACATTTTGTGGAACTTAATTATTAGAGAACATAAGGTTCTGGTCTGGCTTTTTTACCTAAAACCCTATCCACAGCCATATTTGAAATATCAATTGATTGATATGCTCCAGTTGTAATTAATTCGGTTAAAGCTCTACCTATTCCTGGTGCTTGCATCAATCCTCTTCCAGTAAAACCCGTAGCTAAATACACGTTTTCAAATTTAGGATGTTTTCCTACAACTGCATTATTATCAAGCCTATTACAATCGTAGTATCCAGCCCAACCACCTGTTAATTTTAATTCTTCCATTGCAGGTATTCTGTGCGCTAAGGCAGGCCAAACTAATTCTTCAAAATCCTCCCAAGCTGGTTCTAAATCGTCTGCATCAAAAACAGATTTTGGTGATCCAGCTAAATATTCTTTTCCTTCTGGTCTCCAGTATACTCCTGTACTTAAATCACCTGTTAACGGCATTTCAGGAATATGTTTTGGGCACTTTACTCTAAAAACTGTGTGCTTCTGTGGTTCAACTGGAATATCTTCTAGTAATTCTTTTGTCCAACAACCTGCTGCTGAAATAATTGTTTTAGCTTTTATTTCTAATAATGATTTTACCTCACCTTTTACAAATTCAGCTCCAAGTTCCATTGCTTTACTTTTTAATGCACTATGAAACATAAAAGGATCAATCCATCCCTCACTTTGATTATCAGTAAATGTAGCTGTTTCTATTCCGTCGCTATTTATATATGGAAAAAATTTTTTTAACTCAGACCCTTTAATATTTTTTGTACCTGCATCGCAAGCTTTGTGGTTCTCTAATGCTTTGTATTGTTCTTCTGCATGCTCTGGTCCAAACATTAATAAGTATCCATTAGTCACCATACTTGCTGTAGGTTTGGGATTTTTTTCTGTTTTTAGTAATTCTGGTATTTGAAAAATAAACTCTCTTGCAAATTTACCAAGTAATATATTTTCTGTTTGAAAAAATTGTCTTCTAAAGCCGCCTAATGATAAAGGGAAAGAAGCTTTTTTATATGTTGGGTCTCTTTCAATTACTTTTACTTTTCTTCCCTCTTTAGATAAGAAATATGCAGTCGCAGTTCCAATTATTCCGCCACCAACTATTACAACATCATCCATAATTAAGTATTAATAGATTAAAATTCAGAAATAGTGCATAGGAACTCCAAAGTAAATAGGGAATCATTAAGTAAGCACTTACAAAATTGACACGTTTAAATCTTAAAATGAGAATAATTATCAAGCATAAAAGAATCATTAAATTAATAAGAGCTAATAAAATGTTATGAAAAGCAAAAAAAACAATACTCCAAGTTGTATTAAAAAGTATATGAATAAAATAAATATAAATTGTATTCATATCTCTATTTTTACTGTGCCAGTAAAGCCAAATGGCTACTGTCATCATTAAATATAAAGTTGTCCATACGGGAGCAAAAATCCAATCTGGTGGATTAAAATTTGATTTTATTAATTGTGAATACCAAGGTTCCTTGAAGCTAATTGTCGCCAGACCCCCAATAAACGATGCAGAATACGTCAAAATGAAGAATAGTAGAAATGATAAAAATTTATTTTTTAACATATAAGTAATATACAACACATTAATATGAATAAAAAAACTATTTGGATTACGGGTGGAAGTACTGGAATTGGAAAAGCTTTAGCAATTAAGTTTGCTAATGAAGGTTGGAATGTGGCTATTTCTGCGAGGAGAATTGATTTATTAGATGAACTTTCAAACAAATATGAAAATATCTCTAGCTTTCAACTAGATGTTACCAACAAATCAAAATGTAAAGAAGTTTTCAATGAAATAAAAAATAAATATGAAAATATTGATATTTGTTTCTTTTCCACGGGTACTTGGGATCCTAAAAAAGAAAAAGATATAGATGTAGAACAAATGGAAGAAGTTTTCAAAGTTAACTTCTTTGGAACTGTTAATAGTATCAAAGCTGTTGAAAAATATTTCAAAGAGAGAAAAAATGGTATCATAACTATTGTTTCATCAATTGCAGGATATAGAGGATTGCCGAACTCAACTGGTTATGGACCATCTAAGTCTGCCTTAAATAATTTGGCTGAAAGCTTATATTTTGATTTTAAAAGATCAAATGTTCGCATTTGTTTAGTGTCACCAGGATTTATAAAAACACCAATGACAGATAAAAATGATTTTAAGATGCCATTTTTAAAAACAACTGAATATGCAGCTGAAAAGATATATGATGGGTTAATAAATAAGAATGTTTTTGAAATACACTTTCCAAAATCTTTAACATTATTGCTGAAATTATTTAGTTTTTTACCAAGCAAAATTTATTTTAATTTAATTGGCAAAATGACTAAACACCAAAAAAAAAATTAATTTATATTATTAAGCTTTTTGTTGAGAACAAACATCTTTAATAACAGGTACATTTGCGCAATCACCACATTTTGTTTGCTGAACAATGCATCCATTATCAAGAACTTTAACATCAACTACTCTATCACATTTAGAGCAAATAGATGAAACTGTAAGTCCGCACTTTTTACAACTATAGTTTTGAGTATCCATAGTAATAAAATATAAATTAAAAATTTAAATACAATCAAATTCTTAGCGAATGATAATCAATCTCAAATTTTTTTTGATAATGATTATTATTATCTTAAAAAAACCAATAAATAAAAAATTTAATTTTTAACAAACACAACTGTAAGTTCAGCAACTTTAAATCCAAATTTTGTCATAGTTGCTCTATTAATTGCAACTTTTTCATCTTGTTTAAAAATCCAATCATCAAAAGTAATTTTTAATTCTCTTCCTTTAACAGGGACTAACAACACATATTCAAATTTAAAAGCAGGTCCATAAGAATATCCTATAGCTTTTCCAACAACGTCACCTGCTGTACCCTCATAACTATTCTCATCTATTTTTGTAATAGTCCATTCTCTATTTTGAATTTCACCATCATCCCAATCAAATTTTTCCTTAAGAATTAATTTTTTTCCATCCCAAGTTCCATCTAAATCAGCTGAAAATTGTCTTGTAACTTTACCAGACCTATTTTGTAAAACACCCCAAGCCTTTACATTCCCACTCAAGTATTCTTCAATAATTAATCTTGGTTCTTTATTTTTAAAATCTTCAGGTTTCATAGCACTATTATTCGAGCAACTTGTAATTAAGAATAGTAAAATTATCAATAAAATTGACTTGAAAGTTTTAAAATAATGCATTGGTATCTCCATAATTATTATTTATTTTGCATTGAAAATTGAATTAAATCAATATTTTTAGATTTAAAACCAGCCTCACAATAAGAAAGATAAAACTCCCACATTCTTTTAAATGTTAGATCAAAACCTTGTTCCTTAATTTTATCCCATTTTTTTAAAAAATCGATTTTCCAAATACCTAAGGTATTTGCATAATGGTCAGCATAAGAAATATAAGAATTTATTGTCAATCCATTATCAGATACATATCGATTAATACTATTTTTATTTGGTAAAAAACCTCCTGGAAAAATATATTTTTGAATAAAATCTTGTCTATTTTTATATCTATCAAATAATCTGTCATCAATAGTGATTGCTTGGATGGCAGCTTTTCCACCGTTAGATAAATTATTTTTTATAGTTTTAAAATATCCCTCTAAATAGTTTTGACCAACAGCCTCTATCATTTCTATAGAAGCTACAGAATTATATTTCCCTTTAAGATCTCTATAATCCTTTATCTCAATATTAACTTTTTCATTTAAACCACATTTGAATATTCTTTCTTTTGCATATTCAAATTGTTTTTTTGATATTGTTATACAATCAAGTTTAACATCATATTTTTTTCCTAAATATTCTGCAAAACCACCCCAACCACATCCTATTTCTAAAACTTTGTCACCATTATTTGGTTTGATAAGATCAATTAATTTTTGATATTTGTTATTTTGAGCTTCTGTAAGATTTTTTGATTTATTATCAAATATAGCACTAGAGTAAGTTAGTGTATCATCTAACCAAAGAGAAAAAAAATCATTTCCTAAATCATAATGTTTTGCAATATTTTCTTTGCTTCGATTTTTTGTATTTTTAATAAATTTATTTTTAACAAAATTTATTATTGGAAAATCAAGAAGTCCTGAAAACTTATATATAACTTG